>SVRA01000027.1 GCA_015065075.1 Oscillospiraceae bacterium | reverse complement strand
GGCGCTGCGCTGATCTGCGTTCACGCCAGAACAAGAGAGCAGATGTACAATCCGGGCATCGACATTGATATAATATCCGCGGTCAAAAAAGCCGTAAATATTCCCGTTATCGGCAACGGAGATATCTGCACCGCATCCGATGCAGTAAATATGATGAAAATTACGGGCTGCGACGGAATAATGATAGGCAGAGGCGCGCTCGGAAATCCTTGGATTTTCCGCGAGATATCCGCGCACCTGGACGGCGAGAAATACGATCAGCCGAGTATCGAAGAAAGACTCGACACTTGTTTTTACCACGTTGATCTTATGGTAGAAAACAAGGGCGAATACACAAGCTCCGCCGAAATAAAAAAGCACGCCGCGCTTTATATCAAGGGCGTTCGCAACGCAGCGTCGGTACGCGACAGAATAATGAAGGCCCACTCAACTGCAGAGATCAAGGAGCTTATAAACGAGCTGAAGGGAGCGAGAGAATGAACAAATACGTAAAAATCATCTCAAACGATGCAAAATTCTCCCGTATGCTCTCAATCGAGCTCTCGGAGAGGGGAATTGAGGCTGTCAATGAGGCAAAAGCGATCGCAGATGAAGAAAAGCTCTTTATCGTTGCCGACCTTGACGAATGCTCACTCGATGATCTGAATGCAACACCTGAAAAGGCGACTGTTATCGGTTACACACGGGAAGATCCATCCGAAATTGCCGAAAAGTGCAAAAAGTGCTCGTCGGTGCTTTGCAGACCCTTTTATATTTCGGATTTTCTCGAGTTTTTCGGAGAGCAAGCCGCAGTAGAATCAAAACGAAGCTCTCCCGCAAAAAAACGTCATTTTCTGACGGTCGATCAAGCCTCCAAGGTCGCTTTGTGGGGAGATATGAGAATTCCGCTGAGCGACAACGAGTGCAAGGTTCTCGCGGCTCTCTGTGAATGCAGAGGAGAGATCGTTGAAAGGGAAAAGATCTACGCTTTGCTCGGCGCAGAGGAAGGCAATATGGGTGACGTTTACATCTGCCACCTTCGTCGCAAGATCGATAATAAGCTTGGTCTTAAGCTTATTTATACCGTGCGCGGCAAGGGGTATATATTGAAAAACTAGTTTGTAAAGGATAATACGTGTATGAATAAGCAGATAAAGCAATATATTGAACAAAATCAAGCTTGTGACGATTTGATTTTCAGAGATTGGAACGATTTTTTAGAATTACTTTTCAGTTGTGGCGGCGCAGTGAAGGAGATTCTTTGGTTTGAATACATTTTGATAGCAAATCATACCAATTCATTAGGCGGTGGTGGATATCGGGACATCAAAAACCCCGATTATATGTGGGCTGAAACAATGATTTATGACAAGGAACTCGAAAGAAAGTCATTATCAGAAATCAAGAAACATATCGAAAGCACTATAAATTCCTATAAGCCTCACGCCCTTGTTCCGTGCTTTTTTGACATTATAGCATAAAATATCCCCGACAGATTTTGATAATCCGTCGGGGATATTTTCTTGTTTTGTTAAGACTTTTACTTAATATTCAATACGTCAAAATAGTATATCGGCAAAGCGCTCCAGCCGTGGCAGAGGCTTCCCGCATTACTGAATGCCGACGCGCCCTCGATGGTCTCCCAGAAGGTAGTCGCACCGCAGGAAAGCATGTAGGAATACTTTTCTTCGATATCCTTCATAATATAGTCCTTGTAGGACTTATCAACCGAGAGCAAGGCATCGTAAAAATAGCAATTCATCGAAAGCGAAACGTCGGTCAGAGTCTCTCTTTCTCTGACGATCCTTTCAGCGATCTCGCGCCCTGACGCGCCCGACAGAATGGCAAGAGAATTGCCTATCACGGAAAAGCGACCGTCGATAGAGCTGTTTTTATACAGTCCGCGCTCATTGTCGAACAAGACCTCATTCAGCTTTTTTCGCATAAGATGGGTATCAGCAAGAATTTTGCCGCCGATCTCACGGTACATCGAAATCACGTAAATAAACATCGCGTTAAGACAAAGATCGTATCTTAAGGTGTTGTCGCGCAAAGAGCCGTCGTTTCCGTCGGTCCACTCGTAAAAATTCCAAGCGGGAGCAGGGAATGCGGGGATAAGACCATTTTCGTCTATCCTTCCTGCAAATGTTGCCATAATTTTGTCAAGCACGGGCATTACCTCGTCAAGAATACTCCTGTCGCCACTGAACTTTACATATTCATACACCTGCTGAACAAAGGTAAGGCTGAAGAAGGGGATCGGAAGCTCCGTGTCGGTCGGAGAGGTTATTTTCAAAATACCGTTGTGAAGCGATTTTGCAAGCAAAATAATATTATATCTCGCGTATTTATATTCTCCGAACGCGATATATCCGCAAAGCATCTGATTGCGGCTATCAAGCGAATATAACGCCTGCTCGCGCCAAGGACAATCCTCATAGTGCTCGTGCATACAGCACTCAAGCGTGTAAGCGCAGGTGTCGTAAATTCTTTGATGGAGCTCATTTTCAAATCTGCGCTCTATCTTATCAAGCGGATAAACGACGGGGCGCAGACCCGCGTATCTGACCCGCAGAGGCGAGGAATACTCGATTTCAATATATCTGCCCGCAAGCCTTCTCATCGCGCCGAGGAATTTATTTTCTCCCTTTTTCGCTACGAGTTCATAGCTGAAATCGCGCGAGCCGATGATTCTCGGCACTCTTCCGCACTCGTCGAGGTGCTCGCCGTAGATCACCGTGAGCTCTTGCTCCGTATCGCTTTCAAGCTCGAGATCGAGAAAGCCCACCGTCTCGCGTCCAAGATCGACTAAAATTCGACCGCCAAGGTCACTCACCGTGGCGTTTACGCGGGGCAAAAGTCGGAGATTTTCTATATTTCTCGGGTTTATATTGTAAGTCTTTTCGACCTCTACAGACCTGCAAAGCTCCGCTTTGTTGAGAGCAGTTGCATCGTATTTGTAACTCGGTCCAAGCTGCATTGTAACGATCTTGCAACGGCCACTGACGTAATTTGGATTGAGCCGCGAGAGTATATCGCAGCTGCTCGTCACAAGCTCACGCTCGCCTTGTCTTACGTTGAAGATAAGTCCTGCATTTGCCGTCGCATAGACCGAGCTCGGCACTCCGATATGCCATACTGTTATTTTAAGCTCGTTTTTGCCTGTCTTGCAGTATTTATCAAGAGAAAACCGATCGTAAAACTTATAATGAGGATAGTCCGCGCAAGCACCGAAGGCGCATATCTCGCCGTTGAGATATACCTCGAAATTGCCGTCAACCGAGATGTTGAGATCAACCCCTGCGGTATCTGCAAGCTCAAAGCTGACGTAAAAATCCGCATACTCGTCGGGACGCTCCTCGTTATTTATCCATATCCATTTGCAATTCTTAAAAATGCTCATAATACCTCTTTAATAAGTCAGCTCAAGCATATCTGCGCGCCTCAGGATCTCTTTTTCCGAAAAGGGAACTCGCTTGCCCATAACAAGCTGATAGCTCTCGTGTCCCTTGCCTGCAAGCAGAACGAAATCTCCATCCTCGGCTATCTCGAACGCCTTTTCGACGGCTTCCTTTCGGTCAGGAATAAGGTATACGGGCTTGTCCGTACCCTCAAGCGACGCGTTTATATCGTTTATGACGTCCATCGGGTCCTCGTTGTCGGGATTATCGGATGTAACGATGATAACGTCAGCTCCTTTTTTAGCGGCAGCTCCAAGCTCGGCACGGCGACCAAACGTCCTGCCGCCCACGCTTCCGAAAAGGCAGATTATCCGTCTCGGATCATAGTCGCGCAGAGCCCCGAGTACCGCCGAAAGACTTGTACCGTTGTGCGCGTAATCTATCACGAAAAGAGTGTCAGGTCGGCTTTCAAGCTCAATTATCTCAAAGCGACCGGGAACAGAAAGCTTTGCAAGCTCAGAGATAATAAACTCTTGGGGAATTCCGAGAATACGGCAAACGGCAAATATCAAAAGACCGTTTTCAACGCTGTAAAGCCCCGGCGCAGACATAAATACGCGCTCTCCGTGCTCGTCAAGCGGCAGAGAAGAGCAAACACCCGAAAACAGCTCGAACGAAACACCCGGACGGATGCCGCTCATCTCCTTTTTAGCAGATCGAGCAAAAAGATCGCAATCCTCGCCCCCCTGTGCCGACACGGTGAAAATATTTTCACATCTCACACCTTGAAGCATATATGCTGTCGCCTCGGAATCGGCGTTTACGACTATATTCTTCGCGCCGTAATCTGTGAAAAGAAGCTTTTTGCAATCTCTGTAGTGCTCGAGGGTCGGATGCTCAACGCCGCCGACGTGATCCTCGTACAGATTTGTAAATACACAGGTGTCGAATTTGATTCCATACACCCTCTGTTGCCAGAGTGCCTGCGACGAGACCTCAATAACAACGACCTCCACGCCGTCGTCGCGCATCTCGCAGAGAGCCTTCTGAAGCTCAAGGCAGTCGGGGGTGGTGTTGGCGGTCTCAAAGACCTTGCCGTTGTAATAAATTCCGTTAGTTCCTATGTATCCGACTCTGTATCCGCTTGCCGAGGCAATATTATAAACCGAAAGTGCAACCGTGGTCTTTCCCTTGGTGCCGGTTATTCCGATCACGCGAAGCTCACTTGCAGGGTCGCCGTAGAAGATCAAAGCAAGCCTTCTCAAAGCCTCGTTTGAGTCCTTGACGATAATTACCGCCGCATCGTCGGGAAGATCAAGCTCACGCTCGGCAACGAAAAATCGCGCGCCGTTTTCATAGGCGTGATGAGCGTATTTGTGGCCGTCCGCCAAAGCTCCGCGCTTACAAAAGAAAAGGCAAGTAGGGTCTGCATATCTTGAATTATGGCAGAGTGAAACGATCTGTCTTGAAAACAAATTCTGCGCAACAGAATGCGATACGATATCAATACTTTGCAGAATATCCTTTATTCTCATCATTCCTTCACCCTCCTTTGCTTTCAGTTGCGAAAAAATCATCGTATTTTAGAACAAGACAAGCGCTTTCAATCCCGTCGGAATATTTATCAACAAGATCTTGTGCGTATTTGTCACACATAATTATCACGGGACAGTAATATTCCTCGACAGAAGCAAGATAAGAGAGAAGGCTGTCCAAAACAAGACTGTCTCTCATCGGGTCGACGGTGTGGCAGACGCAAAAGGCTCTTTGCCACAAATGGAAACTTGATGCAAACAAATGCACCTTCACTCCCGTCGCCTTATATATTTTCCGTGCGGCAGATACCGCATCCTTGCCGTTTCCGAGAATAATCGGAAGCAGATATTCGTGTTCAGAAATATTCATAGTCCACCCGTGATACCGTAGTTACCTTATTATAGCATATTCGGCGGCTTTTGTCATAAAAAATCAAAAAAATTTACACATATTCCAATATTTTACTTGAAAGAATTTGCGATATAATGTATAATAGTTGTGACAATACTGAGATAAGGAGACCGCACGATGAAAAGAGAAGCAGTGTACTCTATATTTTCGCGTATTCCAACGCTTGAGACCGAGCATATTACGTTGCGCAAGCTATCGATGGACGATACAGACGATATGTACGAATACGCCTGCCGAGCTGACGTGACCGAATATCTGACCTGGTCTCCGCATACGGACAAGGCACACACCTTCGATTATCTCTCATATCTTCAGAAAAGATATAAAACGGGAGACTTTTTCGATTGGGCGATCGTATGCCGTGACACGAAAAAAATGATAGGCACGTGCGGATTTACCCGCTTTGATTTTGCCAACAACAGCGCCGAGATCGGTTACGTCATCAACCCCGAATTCAAGGGAAAGGGGATCGCGACCGAGGCTTGCGGCAGAGTTATCCGATTTGGATTTGAAAATCTTGCCCTCAACCGTATCGAGTGCAGATTTATGGTAGAGAACAGCGCATCGCGCAGAGTAATGGAGAAAAACAATATGACCTTTGAGGGTGTTCGCCGTGAGGGAATGCTTATAAAAGGGAAATATCGCGACATCGGCGTCTGCTCGATCCTGCGCTCCGAATTTTTTGAAAAAAAGTGAAATTATACTTGAAATCCGCTTGATTATGTGTTATAATTGAGCGTACGCCTCCATAGTTAAATGGATATAATAAGCCCCTCCTAAGGGTTAGTTGTGAGTTCGATTCTCGCTGGGGGTGCCAAAAGGGGCAAACGGCACGCCGTTTGCCCCTTTTGGCATCCCCAGACGAGTTCAATCGAATTCACCGCCAAACGACACAGTCGTTTGTGCAAAGGTTCGATTCTCGCGCTTTACCAAACGGCACGCCGTTTGCCCCTTTTGGCATCCCCAGACGAGTTCAATCGAATTCACCGCCAAACGACACAGTCGTTTGTGCAAAGGTTCGATTCCGCGTTTCATAAAATCTAAAAAAGGACACCCCATGAACATTCAGACAAACCGACTTATAATCACCAAATTCAACGTCGATATGGCAGAATCCGTGCACCTCGGATCACTTGACGACGACAACCGCCGCTTTGTGCCCGACGAGGTCTTTGAGACCGTTGAGGACGCCGCAGAAACGCTCGAATTTCTGATCGGCTGCTATTCCTCGGGCAAAGGCCCGCAGGTATATCCCGTGTTGCTTCGGGATCAAACCTATATCGGCTACGTTCAGGCTATCCCATTAGGTAACGACGGTTGGGAGATCGGCTATCATATCAGCGGCGCATACACAGGGCAGGGCTACGCTACCGAAGCCGTATCGGCATTTTTGCCTGTAATTATGAAAAAGCTCGGCATAGGCTCGATCAAGGGCGTTTGCCTTGCCGAAAATATAGCGTCTGTAAAGGTACTGGAGCGTTGCGGATTTGAAAAGCTCTACGAGGGCAAGGGAAGCTATCAAGGGCAGGAGAGAAACATCTGCAAATTCATATTCAGGCTCGAAAGCGCTTGAAAAAAGGCGATTGCTCCATAATAGCGAAATTTTTTGACTTCATATTGAATTATCCTCAAAAAAATGCTATACTATAATTGATAATACACCAAATAATCTCGAAAGGATCTCGAAAAATGTCATATAAAATATTTGAGCACGATCCCGGTCTTTTACCGTATGAGAGCGACATAAATCTCCGCATGGAGAACTATGCGAAAAAGAAGCTTGAGCTCGTTGGCGAGAACGGTAAGCTTGCCGATTTCGCGAACGGCCACCAATATTTCGGATTTCATAAAACCGCTGACGGTTGGTTTTACAGAGAATGGGCGCCCGCCGCAAGCGAGGTCTATCTCACGGGAGATATGGTCGATTGGCATTGGTTTGACCTCAAGCTGACGCCCCTCGGCAACGGCGTTTTTGAAATCTTTTTGCCGGGTGTTGACACTCTGTGGAACGGCTGCCACGTGCAGACGATCGTCCGCAACGGCGACCAACTCCTACAAAGAATTCCGCTTTATATTCGCCGAGTAGAGCAGGACCCCCACAACTACTCCTGGTGCGGCGTTATTGTGGACGAGCCCGAATACAAGTGGAAAAAGAAATCATTTACATCTAAAAAGAATCTCTATATCTACGAATGTCATATCGGTATGGCGCAGGAAAAGGAAGGGCTCGGCTCATACCGCGAGTTTTGCGACAATATACTTCCGCGCATCTGTGATCTTGGCTATAATACCATACAGATAATGGCAATAATGGAGCACCCGTATTATGGGTCGTTCGGTTATCAGGTATCGTCCTTCTTTGCGGCGTCGTCAAAGTACGGCACGCCCAACGAGCTCAAGGAGCTTATCGACACGGCGCACTCGATGGGAATCGCGGTATTGCTCGACGTGGTACACTCTCACGCCGTAAAAAACACCGCCGAGGGAATCAACGAGTTTGACGGAACCACCTATCAGTTCTTCCACGAAGGAGCAAAAGGAGACCATCCCGCATGGGGAACAAAGCTCTTTAATTACAACAAAAACGAGGTCATTCATTTCCTTCTTTCCAATCTTAAATTCTGGATGGATGAATACCACTTCGACGGCTTCCGCTTCGACGGTGTGACTTCAATGATATATCACGATCACGGTCTCGGCGTTGCCTTCACGGACTACTCAAAGTATTTCTCACTCAACACCGACACCGAGGCGATAACCTACCTTCAGCTTGCCAACGAGCTGATAAGAGAGGTCAACCCCAAGGCGATCACGATCGCAGAGGATATGTCTGCTATGCCCGGAATGTGTCTGCCTATAAGTGAAGGCGGAATCGGTTTTGATTACCGACTTGCAATGGGCACGCCTGATATGTGGATAAGATTGCTCAAGAGCTGTCCCGACGAATACTGGGATATGTGGCAGATCTGGGGCGAGCTTACGGGCAGACGACCCGCAGAAAAATATATAGGATACGCCGAATCTCACGATCAGGCGCTCGTTGGAGATAAAACTATAATGTTCCGTCTGTGTGACAGCAAGATGTACACCGATATGTCGAAGGACTCGCAGGATCCCATCATCGCAAGGGGAATTGCACTTCACAAGATGATACGAATGATCACGATGTCTCTCGGTGGCGAGGGCTATCTCAACTTTATGGGAAACGAATTCGGTCATCCCGAATGGATCGATTTTCCGCGTGAGGGCAACGGTTGGAGCTATTTCTACTGCCGCCGTCAGTGGCATCTTACCGATGATAAATCACTAAAATATCACTATCTACAGGATTTCGACAAGGCAATGGTCTCGCTGACCAAGGATAACAAAATATTCGCCAAAGCGCCCAAGTGTCTGTTCATTGACAACGAGAAAAAGGTGATCGTTTACGAGCGCGCAGGACTTATCTTTGCTCTCAACTTCCACCCGACCAACAGCTACGAGGGCTACTGGCTGACCGTATCGGGAAAGGGCAAATATAAGGTGGTTATGTCCTCTGACGACAGCACATTTGGCGGATACGACCGCATATCCAAGGACTACGTTTATACCGCGGAAAAGCATGCCGATAAAAAGTATAAGTTCCAAATATATCTGCCTCATCGCAGCGGATTGTGCATGAAGAAAGTAAAGGAATGAAACCAGTGAAAATTACAACGATATTGTTCGATCTCGACGGCACACTCTTGCCAATGGATCAGGACGTATTTATAGGAGCGTATTTCGGTGGGCTCGCAAAGAAGCTCGTGCCCCACGGATACGATAAAGAAAAGCTTTTCTATGCGATCTGGTCGGGAACGAGAGCGATGGTGAAAAACAACGGAGACAAGGTAAACGAGGAGGCGTTCTGGGAGGAGTTTTGCAGAATATTCGGAGAAAAAGCGAGAGCTGATATTGATCTTTTCGAAGAATTCTATGCAAACGATTTCTGCAAGGTCAAGGACGCTTGCGGCTTCGATCCCAAGGCGGCAGAGGCTATAAGAGCTATCAAGGCTCTCGGCTTCCGCGTAGCCCTCGCAACAAATCCTCTCTTTCCTTCAACCGCAACCGAGCAGAGAATATCCTGGACAGGACTCAGCCACACCGATTTCGAGTATTTCACGACCTATGAAAACTCGCACTTCTGTAAGCCAAACCCCGATTATTACAGAGAGGTCATGGAAAAGCTCGGAGTTTGTGCCGAGGAATGCCTTATGGTCGGAAACGACGTCAGTGAGGATATGATCGCAGAGACTCTCGGATCAAAGGTCTTCCTGCTCACCGACTGCCTTATTAATAAAGATAATAAGGACATATCCGCATATCCTCAGGGAAGCTTCGACGAGCTTCTCGCTTACGTAAAACAGCTCTAATTCCCACGAGACTTTAATCACATCACTTGGAGGTTATTATGAAAAGGGAAAAGATTAAAAAAATTATAAATTGGATTGGAATTCTGATAGCTGCACACCTCGCGGCAATGATAGCGTTTTCAATATTCCTTTCGGGTTCTCTCACAATTATCGCTGAGGATGAGCCTCACACCGTGAATCTGTCCATTTTTATTTTCGATATCGTATTTCATGCCTTTTTCTCTATACTCTTTATCAATATCGAAACTTCATTTGTAGAGTATCGCAGAAAAATGAGAGAAACGATCCGTGAAAATAATTTCACAACGATCGAATATTTCAAACAAAAACATATGAGGGATGATATTATCAAGCTTATATGCTTTACCGTATTTCAGATCCCGTTTACGATCTTTTACTCGTCGTTTAAATTTTCAATGTTTGCAACGACAGGACTTGAAAAATTCTACATTATGGATGCAGGCGCGCATTTAATTACAGGCTCGGCGATCCTTGGATTTTTATTAAATGCTGTGCTTTTCGGCATCATATACGTATCTGTCAGACTTGCATCTCTATACTTGCTGAAAAAGAGAATATAAACAACCAAAAAATCGCTTATGACGGCTTGTCATAAGCGATTTTTTTATAATATTCAAAGCTCGGAGCGCATCTCTGCGATTTCCTTGAGCCATATCGTGCTTGTCGCATCGGAGGGCATTCTCCAATCGGCGCCTGAGAGGGAAACGCTGCCGACCTTGGGCCCGTCGGGCATACAGGAGCGTTTGAATTGCTGTGCAAAGAAGCGCCTCGTAAATACCTCAAGCCATTTTAAAAGGGTTTGATCGTCGTACGTGCCGTCGAACGCCATCTTCGCAAGTCTGAACAGCTTGCGGGGCGTAAATCCGTATTTAACGAAGTTGTAAATATAGAAATCGTGCAGCTCGTAAGGTCCAACAAGGTCTTCGGTCTTCTGTGCAATCTTTCCGTCCTTGTCGGCAGGGAGAAGCTCGGGAGACACGGGGGTATCGATAATATCGTAGATCGCATCCGCGAGAGCGTCGTCACCCTTCCGTCTTTCAAGATCAGCGTAATGCCTTACGATATGTCTTATAAGCGTTTTCGGAACCGAGGCGTTAACTCCGTACATCGACATATGATCGCCGTTGTAGGTCGCCCAACCGAGAGCAAGCTCGGAAAGGTCGCCCGTACCGACTACGAGACCGCCCTCTTTATTGGCAAGATCCATAAGCACCTGCGTACGCTCGCGCGCCTGCGAATTTTCATATGCGACGCTGTGATCGTCGGGATCGTGTCCGATATCCTTGAAATGCTGATTTACCGAATCAAATATATCAACGCACCTGAAATCAACACCGAGTCGTTCACAAAGAACGGTCGCGTTGTTTTTGGTTCTCGCAGTAGTTCCAAAGCAGGGCATAGTGACTGCGATTATATTTTTGCGGGGCATTTTAAGATAGTCGGCCGCACGCACCATAACGAGAAGCGCAAGGCAGGAATCAAGTCCGCCCGAAATGCCAACGACCATCTTTTTGGAATAAGACGACTCAACTCTGTGCGCCAACGCCTGAGACTGAATAGTCAAGATAGTTTCGCATCTGCGAGCCAGCTCGGCTTTATCGGCAGGAGTGAAGGGATGAGGATCAACGAATCTTGTAAGCTCTGTTTTCTCCTCGCAAAGATCGAATTCTATCTCGGAATATTCGTTTCCTTTGGTATCCTTTGAGAAGGTATTGCAGGCTCTGCGCGCGCGAACGATCTTCTGCAGATCTATCTCGCTGACGATCATATCGCCCGCATCAAATTCAAATGGCTTTCTCTCTGCAAGCAGTGATCCATTCTCAAAGATCATACAGTGGCCCGACAAGACCGAACTTGAGGTCGATTCGCCGAGTCCGAGGCTCGCGTAAATATATCCTGACATAGTACGAGTAGACTGAACCCTAACTAACGATCTGCGGTAATCCTCCTTACCGACCGTTTCGCTGGAAGCAGAGGGATTGGCAATTATCGTAGCACCTGCAGCCGCCAACGCGTTAGACGGTGGATCGAATACCCAAATATCCTCACAGATCTCTACACCTATGCGTAATGAGGGCATCTGTCGGCAAACGAACATCTGCTTAAGCCCAAACATAACCACATTATCATCAAAAACGTAAGCGAAGTTATCATCGGGAGCAGGGGTATACGCTCTCATTTCAAAATATTCGGTATGATTTGGTAGATTTTTCTTAGGCACGAGTCCGAGAAGCTGACCGCCAGAAACGACAGCAGCGCAGTTGTATATTTTGTCACTGTACTCGATGGGCAGACCGATGATAGATATCATGTCGAACATAGCAGTCGCCAAAATATATTCGCGCAGGCCGTCAAGCGCGCCGCGGAGGAGCGTTTCGGTATTAAAAAGGTCACCGCAAGAATACCCCGTAAGCGTAAGCTCGGGGAAAACGAGCACCTTTACGCCCGCCTCGCTTGCTCTAGTTGCAAGATCGATGCAGGCCTTGGTATTGAAAACAGTATCGGCAAGCTTTATCGTGGGCGTTGCCGACGCCACCTTGATATAACCGTCTCTCATAGATCACAGTCCTTTTTTATTATTTATAAGTTTATGATATCACAAAACAAGTCAAAAAACAAGAGCATATCACAAATTTTTGTCAAAAAACCACTATGGGATTGCAATTCTTTTATTTGTACTGATAAAATAAGCATAAAAATTCCCGAAATGCAAGGATCTCGGGAATTTTTATGTTAAAATTATTTTACAAGCTGTCTCTTGATCTTTTTAGTGGTAGTTTTTTCGAATTCGGTCTTTCTGACCTCAACTGCCTTGATCTGCTTGTAGGTGGGAAGTCTCTTGTTCGTTGTGTTGATCGCCTTTCTGATAGTCTCCTTTACGGTAGCGTCGTCAACATCCTTTTGGAACTTGGTGAAATCGGGATAAACGACCGCGGTAAGAACAACCTCGTCACTGTCGGGATTCTTTCTTCCGACAACACACGATTCACTGATAGTGTCGATAGCGTCAAGATATTCCTCGATCTCCTCGGGGAACACGTTTTTGCCGTTTTCAAGCACAATAACGAACTTGATACGTCCCGTAAGATAGAGATAGTTGTCATTGTCGAGATATCCTACGTCGCCCGTGCGGAACCAGCCGTCATTGGTAAATACTTCAGCGTTAGCCTCGGGGTTGTTGTAGTAACCGATCATAACGTTGTCACCCTTGACCTGAACCTCACCCATAACGTATCCCTCAGGAGTCTCCTCTCCGTTGGGATCAATACGAACCTTGCAGCATGGAACGGTAGGACCGATAGCGCCAAGCTTTCTTGCATAATAGGGTGTAACCGAAACAAGAGGTGAGCACTCGGTGATACCGAAGCCCTCAAATACGGAAATTCCGAACTCTTCAAAAGCGACGATAAGATCGGGATTAAGCTTTGCACCACCGCAGATAATGTGGTCAAGTCTGCCGCCAAATGCCGCGAGGACCGACTTGAAAAGGGTCTTTCTCATATCGATTCCGATCTTCATCATGCCTCTCGACGCACCGAGCGCCGCTTTGAGCGCCTTATCCTTGCCCGTACGCTCTGCCTCGGACCAAATTCTCTTATACATCGTGTTAAGGAACATAGGCACAAGTACAAGACCCGTGGGCTTGAAGAGCGCGAAGTTCTTCATAACGTGACGTAACGAATCGTTAATGCAAATAGTAATACCGAAGCAACTTGCCGCAAGTAAACACATAAGCTCGTAAGTATGATGAACGGGAAGCACCGACACAAGAACGTCGTCAGGAACAAAGCAAACCGACTGGATTGCCGATCTGACCGCAGAGAAAATATTCTTCTGTGAGAGCATTACGCACTTACTCGTTCCCGTAGTACCCGAGGTAAAGAGCATTTCGCACATAGCATCGCGATTCTGAATTCTTTCGGCAACATACCCATCCTCAAGGTGTTTTGCTCCTATCTCCAAGAAGTCCGCAAAGGGAATTATCTTATCGGAAGCGTCACCGTTAAAGCTAATAGGAATAAAGAGCTTCAGCGTGGGGTGAGAATCTATCGTTCCTGCAAGCTTTTCATTAAACGACTTTGAATATACGATAGCATCTGCCTCAACCATCTCAAGAAACTTCTCGATCTCGGTAACTGCAAGCTCTTTATCCATGGGAATGACAACGGTACCCGATGCCAAAGCACCCATATAGCTGCAGAGCCACTGAGGAGAGGTATCTCCTATAACGGCAACTCGTTTACCCGAAAGGCCAAGCTTGCCGAACGCCGCCGCAACCTTATATACGGTTTTGTACACCTCAAAATAAGTCATCTCCAAAAGGGTATTGTTCTCGAAATATTTGAAGCAGACTTTATCTCCGTGAGACTTGATATATCCTAAAACGTCATTTATGTCCCATACCAAGGGAAGCTCTCGCTCCATTTTTTTTCTGTTTGGAATTTTCACATTACTCATTTCAATACTTATCCTTTCCTCACTTATCCTTTCCTCAATAGGTCATTTAGTCTTCGGTTTGTTTTCCGATGATCGTATTAATAGAAACAACTGCCTCTAAAAAGCTTTTCATTTCATGCTCTCCGATATTATGTCCAAGCTTCAAAAAATATTCTTCGATAGCGTTTTTTATATCGCGAATTGCAAATTTACCCTTTTAGGTGAGTATGTATTTGTTCCTATATTTTCGTCCATCATTAAATTTCTGGTTCGTGCAGATAAACTCACCCCTGATAAGATCGGCAGTAATGCGCGAAACGAATGCCTTGTCAACGTTGCAATCCTTTGATATTTCGGTAGGCGTTAACCCGTCAGGCGTAAGATCAATGTGCATCATACAATTAAAATGCGCATTCTTTATACCAAGCTGTGCAGTCTTTTCTCGTTTTATCTTGCTTATTTTTTTATTGATATTCTCAATGCAAACCGCAATCTCGGAAAAATTCCTCATAAAATTCTTTCCTCCGTTACTAAAAAGCGTTCAAAAATCTATATGATAAGAGATTTTGAACACCGTATATAGTATACTACAAATTGCAGATTTTGTCAACAAAACAACTTTTCTTTAACATTTTGTTTACAAAATAATTATATTAAATATGATTGACAACCAAGGTATATTATGATATACTGTGGTTTCAAAGTTCAATATGATTTTGAAAGGCAGAAAAAGCTATGGAAAAGGTTAGAACAGCCGTTATAGGTCTTGGGGCAAGAGGGCATTATCTCATAAAGCATATGCTTCTTGAAATGGAAAATTGTGAGATAGTCGCGGTATGCGATCTCTACCGGGACAGAGTTGATCTTGTTACGTCTCTGATCAAGGAGGAGACAGGCAAGGACGCTTTTGGAACCACCGATTACAAGGAGATCCTCGCACTTAAGAACATTGATGCAGTCCTCGTGATGACTTCCTGGGAAACGCACGTTAAGATCGCTTGTGAAGCGATGGAGGCGGGAATACCCACGGGACTTGAGGTCGGAGGCGCTTACGATCTTGAGGAGTGCTATGATCTTGTAAAAACTCAGGTCAAAACAAAAACACCCTTTATGTTCCTTGAGAACTGCTGCTATGGCAGATATGAAATGATGGCAATGAACATCGTAAAGCAAGGACTTTTCGGTGAGATAGTTCACTGTGAGGGCGCTTATCAGCATGACCTTCGCACCGAGGTGCTTCGCGGCGAGGAAATGCGTCACTACCGTCTTAACAATTACATTAACCGCAATTGCGAAAACTATCCCACACACGAGCTCGGCCCCATAGCGCAGATACTTGATATAAACCGTGGAAACCGCATGCTTTATCTCACGTCGATGTCCTCTAAATCGGTCGGTCTTAACGATTACGCAAGACTCCACCCCGACACGATACAGGGCAAATTCGCAGATATGAAGTTCAATCAAGGCGACATTGTAACAACCAATATTATGTGCTCCAACGGCGCTACGATCTCTCTGATGCTCGATACCTCCTGCGGTCGCCCCTACAGCCGTAACTTTACGGTTCATGGAACACGAGGAATGTACAGAGAGGACGGCAACTACATTTATTTCGACACCGATTTCGACGAGGCTTCGCACTGGAATTGGTCACCCAACTGGAACAACGCTCTCGACGTATACGCCGAAAAATACGACCACCCCGTATGGAAGAAATTCCTTGCAGACGGAGTTCGCGGCGGACACGGCGGAATGGATTACCTCGTTTACAATGAGTTCTTTAATTACGTAATAAACGGCGGCAAATCTCCTATAGACGTTTACGACGCGGCAGCGTGGATGTGTATAACTCCTCTTTCGGACATTTCGATCCGCGAGGGAAGCAGACCCGTTGAGATCCCCGATTTTACACTTATTAAATAATGCAAAACGGATACTCCGACAAAAATGGAGTATCCGTTTTTTAGTTTATTTCTTTCTCATTCGTTTGATTTTTTCTTCGTCGGGTGTAACGAATGCAGACCAGTTGTTATGATAGATAACGAATCCCGGCTTTGCTCCCGAGACCTTCTTTACTCCACGAGCGAAGAGATAGTCGACCTCAACTCCGGCAGTGCCCTTTGCCTTTGAGTAATAAGCCGCTATCTCGCAAGCATCCGTAAAATCCTCGGCAGGCGGCTCCTCGCCGTTGGTTATCAATAACACGTGCGAGCCTGCCATATTCTTGGCGTGGAACCAATAATCGTGCCTCTCGGCAAGCTTGTGGGTAATATATTCGTTCTGATAATTATTTTTGCCGCAGAGAACACGGTAGCCGTTGGTGGTAACGAATTCGGCAATAACCGGCGCGGGATGTTTTTTCGGGGAGGTGTATCCCTTCATTTTAGAGGCATATCCGCTTCTGTAAAGCTCGTCTCTAATCTCGGCAAGGTCTGCCGTTGTCTCCGCTTTGGTCAGCGCGTCGAATACCGAATATACGTATTCAAGCTCGCTTCTTGCAATATCAAGCTGCTTTGCAAGCTCGATCTTTGCGGTCTTTGACTTGTTGTAAAGCTTGTAATATCTCTGCGCATTGGCGGCAGGGGAAAGTCGCTCGTCAAGCTCGATAAGTAAGGTGTCGAAATCCTGCTTCTCATCGTTCCAGCTTTCGTAATCGGTAAGCTCGACTGACTTGTCGCCGCGCTTCAGCTTGTAGATGTTTGCGGTGATAAGATCACCGTATTGCTTATATTTTTCGCCCTTGGCGCAGTCGGCAAGTTCCTTTTCCTGCACGTCGATCTTTTTGATCAGGCGGCTCTCGGCATTAGTAAGCAGTCCGAGAATGTCCGCCGCACGTTGTCTGACTCGCTGCTCGCGGTCACGGCTCGCAAAATAAAGATCAAGTGCCTCGCTTGCGCTCTCAAAGGCTCTGTGCTCAAAGCCGGATCCGTAGTAGCCAAGATCAACAAAGGCATATTCGATCGGGGCGTTATTTTCAAGAATGACCGTAGGCGCAAATTCGCCTCTCGACATCGCCGCAAATATAAGCGCAAACGACGAATATAGATTCTCGCAGCCCACCTCACGCGTCGCCGCGTCGAAGCGACCGCACGTGCGGTGAACGATCTCTCGTGCAACGCTAGTCGATATTCCGAGATAAGCCGACGTTATAAACTTATCCGCGCCCTTTTCTGCAGGGAAAGAGCCGAAAGCGGCAGAGAACTCGTCAAAATTCGTTTTGGTGGGATCAAGCTTATTCTGCGCGGGAGGGAGCTCGTAGGTCATGCCGGGCAGGACCTGACGGAGACTGCTCGTCGTGAAATCAATAGTCTTGAGCGCGGAGATCACCTTAAGCTTTTCGTCCGCGAAAATAAGATTGCTGTATTTGCCCATAACCTCGGCAATAAGATATTTTTTACACTCAAAGCCCATTTCGTCGCGTGTATCGAAGGTGAGCTTCACAACGCGTTCAAAACCGAGCTGCTCTATCTCCGAAAGACTGGCACCAGTCAAATGCTTGCGAAGAAGCATGCAAAACATCGGCGCTTGCATCGGGTTTTCCTTCTGGACCGAGGTAAAGCTTATTCGGGGGCAATTAGAGCCCGCATTTATAAGCAGACGCTTGCCACCGCAAGTAGTTCTCATCTGCAATATTATCTCATCCCGTTCGGGCTGATATATTTTCTCAATTCTTCCGCCGCGCGCCACGCTTTTGATCTCGTGAACGACACAGGCGAGCATACCCGCATCAAATGCCATTTGTCTGACCTTTCACAGTTCTTTTTCGATTTTTCCAAATAATATTATAACACCTTATTGCATTTTTTTCAAGATGGTGATATAATTATTTTATAGATTGACGGCAAAAAAGCCCCAATATTGTTAAATCCTTGCAGAAAGGGATCAGAAAATGAGCACAAACGCAAACAAAACAAGAAACGTTATCGGTATCGACGTCGGCGGAAGCACTACAAAAATAGTCGGCTTCAAAATGGATGATAACGGCGAAAATCAGCTTATATCTCCGTTCCTCGTCAGAGCGACCGACCCTATAACCTCAATATACGGCGCTTTCGGTAAATTCATCGCAGAGAACAACCTCTCGCTTGAGGATATAGACCGCATTATGATCACAGGAGTCGGCTCTACCTATATGCAAAAGCCTATCTATTCCTTGGATTGCAATACCGTTCCCGAGTTTTCGGCGGCAGGCATCGGCGGACTCTATCTTTCGGGACTCGACGAGGCTATCGTTGTCAGTATGGGTACGGGAACCGCGCTCATCCACGCGAAAAAAGAGGGAAGCGACACCAAGATAAACTACCTCGGCGGTACGGGTGTCGGCGGCGGCACGCTTCTCGGTCTTACTAAAAAAATGACGGGAATTGACACAGTCGAGCACATTGAGGAGATATGCTCGGGCGGTGACCTTGCAAATATCGACCTTCGCGTCGGAGACATCTCCAAAAACGCCAAGTTCACGGGCATAAATGAAAATCTGACCGCGTCCAACTTCGGCAAGCTTTCGGATATGGCAAGCAACAGTGATATTGCGCTCGGTGTTGCCAATATGGTAGCCGAGACCATCGCTATGATGGCGGTATTTACCGCAAGAGGTCACGGTATCAAGAACGTCGTTCTGATAGGCAATCTCACAACGATAAAGCCCGTCCGCGACGTATTTGAAAACCTCGCATCCTTTGGAATCAACTTTATAATTCCCGAAAATGCAAGCTTCGGCACGGTTATCGGCGCGGCGCTTTACGGAAAGAGCAACTAACCAAGAAAACGGTGTATCGCTATGACATATAAGCTTATTTTTATACTTTGCGCGCTTTTAGGCGGCGCTTATTCGATAATTCTGAATATTGTAAAATACCGCTCGGCAGATAATCCCACACCCGAGAGCGTTTCCGACATTTACGACAACGAGACCTATCTGAAATGGAAAAAATACAGTGCAGAGCATTGCAGACTCGATATTATTTCGTCCTCGCTCTCCTGTGTTCTGACGGTTGCATTGCTCGCAACCAATGCCTACTCGGCTTTTGCAAACATTTTTCCGCTTACTGTCTTTTGGCAGATTTTCGGCGTAGTTGCACTTGAAGCGATCATCGATGCCGTAATCGGAACAGTCATAGGATACGTTAAGACTATGGTGATCGAGCAAAAATACGGCTTCAACCGTTCCTCTATCAAAACCTTTATCTTTGATAGAATAAGATCGGTCATTCTCGGTCTGGTACTCGCTATCGCTCTCTCGGAGCTTATATATCTCGTCCATGATCTCACAGGCAACTTTATGATAATTGCTCTGGCGGGAGCGTTGCTCGCGTTCACGCTTATCTCCACCTTCCTTTTTCCGTTCTTCAGCAGAATAGGCAACAAGTTCACGCCTCTCGAAGATGGTGAGCTCAAGGATAAGCTTATGGAGCTGCTCACAAAGCACGGATATAAGGTCAGAGCGATCGAGGTAATGGATGCGTCGCGCAGAACGACAAAGCTGAACGCCTATATCGCAGGCTTCGGCAAAACCAAAACCATCGTCCTCTATGACAATCTGCTGACCGCTATGGACAACGACGAGATCTGCGCAATCTTTGCTCACGAGCTCGGACACGGACTTCATAAGCACGTTCTTAAGAGTCAGTTTCTTAATATCGGCTACCTATTGATTCTTGCAACGGCGATCTGGCTGACTGTTATTTCGCCCGTTATATATGCGGATTTCGGATTCAACACGATCAACTACGGTATGTCCTACATACTCGCGGGAACAGCTATCGGTCTTTTGCAGCCTGCCATCAGCCTTGTGCTCAATGCGATAAGTCGCGCGCACGAATACGATGCCGACCGTCAGGCAGTAAAGGAGGGCTACGGAGAGGCTATGATCAGAGCCTTCAAGAAGCTCGCCAAGGACAATTTCGTCCACCTCGCACCCTCGCGCATCAACGTTGTGCTTGAATATAGCCATCCTCCCATCAGCGACCGAATCGATGCGGTTAAAAAGGGAATGGAGAAAGAATAATAATTAAGTAACCCCGTCAGTGTTATACGACGGGGTTATCTCAATGAAAACCCAAATTATCGACTAAAATAAGCAAAAAACTGTCTAAATATGCCCTAAAATCTCTTGACGAAACAATAAAACAGTGATATAATTATATAGTTAATGTAAAAAACGAAAGGAATCTTATCCTATGAAGTGGACATCACTCAACGACTTAAGAGAGAAATATCTCTCCTTCTTTGAATCCAAGGGACATCTCCGTCTCCCTTCGTATTCTCTCGTTCCTCATAACGACAAATCTCTTTTACTTATAAACTCCGGAATGGCACCTATGAAAAAGTTTTTCACGGGTGAAGAGGTTCCTCCTCGCAACCGTGTAACCACCTGCCAGAAGTGCATCAGAACTCCCGACCTAGAGCGCGTAGGTCACACCGCGCGCCACGGCACGTTTTTCGAGATGCTCGGCAACTTCTCCTTTGGAGATTATTTCAAAGAGGAGGCTATCGCTTGGTCTTGGGAATTCCTCACGGGCTGGCTCGAGATCCCCGCGGATCTTCTTTGGCCCTCTATCTACGAGCACGACGAGGAGGCTTACGAGATCTGGGTAAACAAGATTGGCGTAGACCCCGCACACGTCGTCCGTCTCGGCAAGGCAGACAACTTCTGGGAGCACGGAAGCGGCCCCTGCGGTCCTTGCTCGGAGATCTACTTCGACAGAGGCATCAAGTACGGCTGCGGAAGCCCTGACTGTAAGCCAGGATGCGATTGCGACAGATTTATGGAGATCTGGAACAACGTATTCTCGCAGTTCAATAACGACGGTCACGGCAACTACACCGAGCTCGCGCAGAAGAACATCGATACAGGTATGGGACTTGAGCGTCTCGCTTGCGTAATGCAGGGCGTTGACAACATGTTCGAGGTCGACTCCATCCGTAAGGTCATCGACAAGACTTGTGAGATCAGTGGAAAGAGTTACGGCGACAACGCAGAGAACGATATTTCTATCCGCGTTATCACCGACCACTCCAGAAGCGCAATGTTTATGATATCCGACGGCGTTATTCCTTCCAACGAGGGAAGAGGCTACGTCCTTCGCCGTATAATCCGTCGCGCATGCCGTCACGGCAAGCTTCTCGGCATCAACCACGCGTTCCTTGTTGATACCGTTACCGTTGCTATCAACGAAAGCTGCCGCGCATACCCCGAGCTTGAGGAAAAGCGCGACTATATACTCAAGGTCATCTCTATGGAGGAGGAGCGCTTCGACGCAACCGTTGACGCGGGTCTCTCGATTCTCTCCGACCTCATTCGCGGCGCTATCGCCGACCATGCCGACACTATCTCGGGCGAAGAAGTATTCAAGCTCTACGATACGTTCGGATTCCCGATCGATCTTACCCGTGAGATCGCGGCAGAGAGCAACCTCAAGATCGACGAGGAAAAGTTCGTTGCACTTATGCAACAGCAGAAGATCCGCGCAAGAGAAGCGAGAGCAAATATCGGCGGATGGGACGAGTCCTCCAAGTCACTCATCTCCGATCTTTCCAAGACTGAATTTACAGGCTACACCGACTACAGAAGCGAAGCTAAGGTAATTGCAATACTTACCGACGAGGGAAGTGTTGACAGCGTTTCCGAGGGCGATTGCACCGTTATTCTTGACCGTACCCCCTTCTACGGAGAGG
>SVRA01000112.1 GCA_015065075.1 Oscillospiraceae bacterium | reverse complement strand
TTGAGGCGGAGGGGCACGGACTTGACGATGCTCCTACGACAGATCGATTTCCCAAAGAAATGTATTACCGCATCTTTGCGGCAAAATATTTGCCTGAGAACGTGGACAGAGTTCTGTATCTTGATCCCGATATTATCGTAAACGGTTCCTTGAACGAACTGTATGAAATTCCGCTTGGTGAAAACTACTTTGCCGCGGCATCACATAATGGAAAAATCATGAGACTAATAAATGGACTTCGTCTTGGACTCAAGGAAGGTACACCGTATATTAACTCGGGAGTTTTGCTTATCAATTTAGAACTTTTACGCCGAGAGCAAAACTATGAGGACGTTTTTGAATATATCAAAGAGAAGAAGAAAAAATTGTTTTTGCCGGATCAGGATGTTATTAGCGGACTTTATGGCAAGAAAATAGTAAAGCTTGATACTTACATTTACAATATGACCGATCGACTTTATCGCTATGATCGAAGTCTCGGAAAGCATAGGAATTTTGAATGGTATCGGGAGCATTCTGTGGTTTTTCATTACTGCGGCAAAAACAAGCCATGGAAGGAGGACTACTCCGGCGTATTCGGAGTGTTCTATCAAGAAACCCTCGCCCGTATGGGACTCGTTTGCGAGAGTGAAAGGATAACAGCAAATGCGTAGATTTTTTAAGAAAAATCAAATACTTACGATTCCAAATTTACTTAGCGTTGTTCGCCTTGCGTTGATTCCCGTGATCGTATGGCTTTACAGTGTGGAGAAAAATTACTACGGTGCGATCGGTGTTATTGCTCTGTCGGCAGCGACAGATATCGTGGATGGTTGGATCGCAAGGCATTTTAATATGATCTCGGATTTTGGCAAGGCGCTTGATCCTCTTGCGGACAAGCTGACGCAGGCGGCGCTTTTGATATGTCTTCTTTCAAAGTATAAAGCTATGTGGGCGCTTATCATTGTTTTTGGCATCTGCGAGATCACGAAATTCACGCTTGGTATTATCATTGCCAAGAAGCACGACGAGGTGAACGGCGCAAAATGGTATGGCAAGGCAAATACAGTCATCATTTACGCAACGATGATGGCTTTGATATTGTTCCCACAGATGAACGATATTCTTGCAAATGTTCTGTTGCTGTTTTGCGGAGCGGTTATGATAACGGCACACGTACTTTACTTCATATCTTTAGGCAAGATACTGTATGAAAGGAGCAAGAAATGATCAAACGAACACTTACTGGAGCAGTGGTCTTGGTGTTCGTCTACGCTTGGCTTTTCTTCTCACATATCCCACTTGTATTATATATCGGAACGCTTGCGTTAGGTGTTTTAGCGATTTTTGAAATTTTGCGAATTTGCAAAACCGACAAACCGAAGAACTGCTATTACGTAATGACCGTATCGGTGTTGCTATTGATACTGCCGATTCCGCAATATGAGTATTTGATGATGCTGATCTTGCCCGTCGCCTTGTTCTTGTTTGGATTGATGATGGCAGGTAAGGAGCAAATAAAGGAGTTTAATTTCACATTCGCTACCGTTGTAAGCATCGTAGCCGTGTTGCTTTTCAAGTCTATACCAACTCTCAGAAATTTGGACAACGGACTTTATTATTTAACTTTCGCAGTAACGGCTTGCTTTGTGACGGACGTTGCTGCACTTTTGTTTGGCAAGGCATTCGGTTCACGAAAGCTATGCCCAAAGATCAGCCCCAAGAAAACTGTTGAGGGAGCAATAGGCGGTCTTGCGTGTACCGTGATTATAGCTTTGATCGCGGCGATCCTATTGCAAAAATACGCGGGGCTACACTTTGACATCATAACGCTTGTGATATGGGCGGTACTCGTATCGATCGTAGGGCAGTTTGGTGACCTTTGTATGTCGGTGGTCAAGCGAGTTGCCGGAGTGAAGGATTTTGGCAATCTTCTGCCCGGTCACGGAGGAATCCTTGACCGCTTTGACAGCCATATGTTCGCGGTCGCGTTTACATTGATCTTTTACGCCCTCGGAGGCGGATTTATTTATTGAGATAACTTATGGGAGAAACAATTTTGAAGGAATACAGAGCAGGTATCGACATCGGCTCTACGACGGTCAAGCTCGTGGTGCTGGATGCCGAGGACAATATCATATACGGACAATATAGACGCCATATGGCGAAAACGCAGGAAACGCTTGCCGCGCTTTTACGCGAAGCAACGGAAACGATTGGTGACTGTGCCTTGAAAGTAAAAATAACGGGATCGGGCTCGATCAATCTCGGTAAAGCCCTTGGCATTGATTTTGTTCAAGAGGTCGTGGCGGTCGCAACGGCACTCAAAAAGGTCGCGCCGCAGACAGACGTTGCCATCGAGCTTGGCGGCGAGGACGCGAAGATCATCTACTTTACAGGCGGTCTTGAAGAACGCATGAACGGCGTTTGCGCGGGCGGTACGGGCTCGTTCATCGATCAGATGGCGGCACTTTTGCAGACCGATGCCGAAGGACTCAATAAAGCAGCCGAAAGCTATAAGGAAATATATCCGATTGCCGCGCGTTGCGGTGTGTTTGCCAAAACCGATATTCAGCCGCTTATCAACGAGGGCGCGACAACGGCAGACCTTGCCGCCTCCATCTTTCAGGCGGTGGTCAATCAGACCATTTCGGGACTTGCCTGCGGAAAGCCGATACGAGGAAACGTAGCGTTTCTCGGCGGCCCGCTTCACTTTATGCCCGAACTGAAAAAGGCGTTTATCCGAACCTTGCAGCTGACGGATGAAACCACGGTAGATCCCGAAAATTCGCATTTGTTTGCGGCAATGGGTGCGGCACTGGAAGCCGAGGGTGAGTTTGCCATTTCCGCAAGTGAGCTTGTTGGTCGGCTCTCCGAGGGTGTAAAAGTCACCTATGAAATGCCTCGTCTTGAGCCCTTGTTTGCGACAAACGAGGAATACGATACATTCAAGACTCGTCATGCATCGGCGGTATTACCCAAGGGCAATCTTTCTACATATAACGGCAATGCCTTTCTCGGTATTGACGCAGGCTCGACCACGACAAAAATGGTCTTGATCGGTGGACGGGGTGAATTGCTATTCTCGTTCTATGCAAATAATAGAGGCGATCCCATCAAGACCGCCAAGGAAGCCATCGGCAAGCTGAAGGAGCAGATGCACGACGGTGTTCAAATCGTCCGTTCCTGCTCCACGGGATATGGCGAGGCACTTCTCAAATCCGCCTTTTCTCTTGACGAGGGTGAGGTGGAGACTATCGCGCATACGACGGCGGCATCCTTCTTTGACCGTGACGTGGATTGCGTTCTCGATATCGGCGGTCAGGATATGAAGTGTATCAAGCTCAAAAACGGAGCGGTAGATACCATATTGCTCAATGAGGCTTGTTCCTCGGGGTGCGGTTCGTTTATTGAAAACTTTGCAAATTCGCTTGGCTTTACCGCCGAGAGCTTTGCAAAGGAAGCTCTTTTTGCCAAAGCGCCCGTTGACCTTGGAACAAGATGTACCGTCTTTATGAATTCCAACGTCAAGCAAGCGCAGAAAGAGGGCGCATCCGTTTCGGATATTTCGGCGGGACTTGCGTACTCCGTAATCAAGAACGCGCTGTATAAGGTCATCAAGCTCGCCGATGCCAAGGATCTCGGAAAGCATATTGTTGTACAAGGCGGC
>SVRA01000026.1 GCA_015065075.1 Oscillospiraceae bacterium | reverse complement strand
TGTGGTGAGAGTCGGCGCCTGTCCTGCTCTGACCGCGTCGAGCGCGCTCTGCACGGGGATCGTGTACTGCTTGCCGTCAAGCACTCCCTCAACGCGTCTGATCGCGTCGGAGTGACCCTGACTGACTCCCTTGCCCCAGAAGGTGTAATCCTCGCCGTCGGGCAAAATCGCGCCCGAGATAAGACGGTTTAAAGAGAACATACCCGGATCCCAGCCGACCGAGATCATCGCCACGTGTCCTCCCTCTCGCGCCGCCTTGTCGACGTTTGCAAAATGCTCGGGAATGCGAGCGTGAGTGTCGAAGCTGTCGACGACGGTGAAATGACGCGCAAGCGCGGGGGTCTGCACGGGCAGATCGGTCGCACTGCCGCCGCAGATGATGAGCACGTCGATCTCATCCTTATATTTTTCAACCTCGTCCGCGCGCGCCACAACAACGTCCGCAGTCGCTATCTTCAGCGATTCGGGATCGCGACGGGTAAAGACCGCCGCAAGCTTCATATCGGGATTTCGCCCGATCGCGCTCTCAACTCCGCGTCCGAGATTTCCGTATCCAAAAATTCCAATTCTGATCTTCATATAAATCTCCATTCCGCCGCATACGGCCCCCAAAAAGCTCACTTAATTCACTTTGGGAAACTCCGTGGCTGCACAAACAGTAATCGATGAATTTTGCTTTGACGGCAAATTTCGCGCGTGAAACAGTTCACCTCATTTTCAGGCGACTCTACTTTCGCGCTGACACCAGCCTTTCATTCAATTACAGTATATCACACTTTCCCTTGAATTTCAATAGGTTTCCCTACCTTTTTGAAGAAAAACGCTTGCGGTTTACTCTGCGAGTTTGCTACGCAAACGTCGGGCGGACCAAAAAACTTCCAATAGGCTACTAATAGAACAGACGGCTTAGGTTTTCAAACGGGTTAGAAATATTGGTTTACAAAAAAAAGCCTTCCCAAGGGAAGGCTTTTTAAAATGCCGATATATTACAGCCTCTCGGCTTTCTTTTCATATTATTACCCAACTACAAGGAACTTAACGCCCTCAAGAGACTGCGTGGAATCTGCCTCGACAGATCTTTGCAACGAATTGATCGAAGCCAGCGATTCAAGCGGCGCGCCGTACCTCTTCGCCACGCTCCAAAGACTGTCATCGCCCGAGGGGTAGCAGATCACGATCTTGCCGCGCTCGCGCCCGATCTCCTCACCAAAGCCAACCTCCGCAAGCATAGTGGTACTTTCTCCCTTCGCCGCACTTCCGTGAATGCCGACCTCGGCATCAATGCCGATCCTATCGTCGTCAACTCTCGCACGCGCCGAAATGATCTCGGCATCACAGGCGGCTCTGTCAAACTCTCCCGAAGTGGCAAGGCGGTAAGCAAACGGCAGCTCAACGTCAGATACCGAATACTCCCCATCCTTCTCGAGCAGCAAAGAAAATCTTGCCTTACCGTGAATCGTGCACTTGTCGGCATCGAATATATACTCCTCGGGATATACAACTCCGCCAAGGTCGATCACCTTTGATCCGCGAGCTATGTTGGCGTCGTCAAGTGAGAGTGAATCGCTGAGCGTAAAGTTGCCCGAAAACTCCTCGCCGTCCGACATAACGGTTACGGTCTTATACTTGTTTTCGGCCTTTCTTTCCGTAGAGTAAATGTCCTTGACGTAGGAGACATTCTCCGCTCTGCAGCCCTCGACCTCGATAATAACCCCGACGTCGATGCCGATCCTGCCGTCCTCGACAACGATCCCCATTTCGCTGACCGTACCGCGCGCCGAAGCGGTCGCCCCCGGCATCATTCCGTCCATGGCGACGGTTTGGGAGAATTGTATCTTTCGGGTTGCCGTGTACGGCACTCCTCCGTCATCTCGGCAAAGTAAAAATTTAAGATAAAGGTCGCCACGACAGCTGACCGCGCCGTTCATAGCCGTGATCTCTCCGATAAGCGTCTTGCCCTCCGCAGAAATGACCCGAAGCTCGCTATCTCCGCCCTCGCAGATCATTTCATCCGAGATTCGCAGCATTTCTCCAACGCCCCATATCCGTCTGTTGACCGTAGCGCGACAATTCAGCTTCTGAATCCCCTCCTCGCTCGCTCCAAAGCCATCCTCAAGCGGCATTTCGGCAAAAATCTCGGCACGGGCTTTCAATCGGCATTTGATGCTCAACTTTCTCGGTGCGGTCACTCTTCCGCTTATCATATCGGCGCCGATCACTGCATTTCCCGTAAAGCCGCCGAGATATCCGTTATCCCCAAGCTCCGAGGTGTCGAACGGAACGTCGATCTTATAGTCGGCGGTCAGAGGCGCGCAATAAATCCCATTGTCACTACCCATATAGAGCACGTAATAATCGATATTTCCCGCAAACTCCGCCTCTCCGTCGCCGATATACCTTGAGGGCGGCAGAACCGATGCCGTCACACGCAAAAGCTTTTTGATCTCGGGCTGATAGTCGGGCAGAGTGAAATCTCCCGAAAGGTCGGTGCTTACCGTTTTATCGCTCACGGGTATCTGCATATAGCCCCCCGCCAGAGTTGAGTTGTATCTTTCCATAAAAACCTCCACACGTATTTCTTTTCAATAAATACTATGTCCGAGTCGGGCGTTTTATTCTTTTTCGCTATATTTTAAGGAAATAACAACCGTGGGCGCATATAATGGTATAAAACAAGATTCGGAGGTATCTTTATGTTAGTTTACAAGGAATACAACCGCGCACGCGCCGTAGAATACGCAAGACGCTGGGCACTGTCGCGAAATCCTCTTTTTATCAACTTCGCAGGTCAGGGCGGAGACTGCACAAGCTTTGTTTCCCAATGCATATACGCGGGCTCTTGCGTCATGAATTTCACGCGCGACTTCGGGTGGTACTACGTCAACCCCAATGACCGCGCGCCTGCGTGGAGCAGTGTCGAATATTTTTACGACTTTATGACCAACACTCCCTCCTTCGCCTCACAAAACGGTGGGATCGGCCCTTACGGCATTGAGGTCGACAGCACGAGAGCGATCGAAGGCGACGTTGTCCAGCTTGCCGACGAAACGGGAGATTTTTACCATACTCTGCTGATAACGGGCTTTTCCGAGGGTCAAACGCTCGTAAGCGCGCATACCAACGACGCGCTGGACAAACCGCTTTCTTCCTACAATTACGCAGATCTTCGCTACATTCATATAGAGGGTGTGCGAATGGAGATCGGCAACGACAACTGCTTTTTCGATCTTATAGAAGGAATTTCTCTGGGTATCCCTTCTGCAACGACTTAATATTAATAAAACATCAAATTAATCGAATATTTACATTCTGACATTGTTGACAAAATAGTAGTAGTGTGATAAAATTATGGTATCTACCCGAAAGGATGTTATAGAACGGAATGAACAACGAAAATTTCAAAAAACGTCTATCGATCGCTCTGTTGTGCCTCGGAGTTATCTTGGTAAGCATAACGTACGCTTTTGTATTGTATAGAAACCAAAGCATTGCCGGCACGGTTGCAAAGATCGTCGACATTTTAAATCCCATAATCCTTGGTTGTGTCTTTGCTTATATTATGAAATCAACCTGTAACACGTACGAAAAGCATATTCTCAACGGGCTTTTAAAATCAAAAAAGCGTGACGAGAAAAAGGCACAGAAAACCGCAAGCGTAGTTTCGATAGTGCTTACGTATCTCACTTGGTTTTTGATAATATCCGCTATTCTTTGGATCGCTATTCCTCAGGTAATACAAAGCATTACCAAGTTTGTAAACGAAATGGTAGTTATGCTGCCTGAATATATGGATCGGCTCTATCAATGGGAACAGGAATTTCTCGCCGACAACGAGATGCTCCGCCCGTATTTTGACCAAGTGATAATCTGGCTTCAGAATTGGCTCTCGACCGATCTCGTTCCCTATCTGCAGTCCTTTGTGAGCACCTCCTTACTGCCTATCATCGTTTCCGTATTTAACTCGCTGTTTGACATAGTTGTCGGTCTGGTAGTTTCGGTATTTATCCTCTCGGGCAGAAAGAAAATTGCTCAAAAATCCCAGATGTTACTCAACTGTATCTTTAAAAAAGAAAAGACCGTTAAAGCTATCGTCACCGAATTTAAATTTGCGGATAAGATGTTCAGCGGATTTTTGGAAGGAAGAGTTCTCGACTCGGCTATCGTCGGCATAATATATTATGTCGTCCTTGAGCTTATCAACGTTCCCTATCCCGCGCTCCTCGCGGTTATATGCGGTGTAACTAACATAATTCCTTTCTTCGGCCCCTTTATCGGAGGATTTGTCGGAGGTGTCATAATCTTGGCTGCCGATCCTATAAAGCTTATACCCTTTATAATTTTCGTATTCGTGGTTCAGTTCTTGGACGGATATATTCTTGACCCTCACATCGTCGGCGGATACCTTCAGCTTTCCTCCTTCGCAATCGTTTTCGCGGTGCTGCTGTGCGGCGGTCTTTGGGGCTTTACAGGAATGCTCATCGGTGTACCCTTGTTTGCCGTAATATACGACATTGCCAAGAAGGTATGCTGTCACATCTTGAAAAAAAGAGGAAAATACGACCTCGTAATAAAATACAAAAAGGAATTTCACAAACCAAAGGCAGCTTCCGCTAAACAAAAGGATCTCCAGCAGCCCGAAAAGGCGCTCGCAGGGGCGGCTCCTTTGGAGGAAAAATCCGAAATCGCACCCAAAGAGGATAAGATCGCGATTGATACCTCATCGGATACCGAATAAAATCGAAGCATAAAAGAGCGCATCTGTAATACAGATGCGCTCTTCATAAATCCTTCGTAAGCATATATCCGTCGGGGCGACACTCTACAATTACGTTCCTACCGCCGATCTTCTTCGCTTTTTTATTTATATTAAACACTTGCACCGATACGTTGCCAAGTCCGATATCTTTATTTGGGGATATTGCGGAAAGCAGCTCTCTCGACGATATTCCGTCCTTGTGATCTGCGATCAAATTGAAAACCGCAAACTCTCTTTTGGTAAGCTTCAAAGGATATCCGAGATAGATGACCGTTTCGGTTGCTTTGTCGATCAGCAACAGTTCGTTTTTCATATATTCTCCTGAAATTGCGGATTTGAGGGAGTTCGAGTCGTTTCGCTCCTCTAAAAATCAAAACACCCGACTTATCGGGTGTTTTGATTTTTGGTGACCCGCCGGAGACTCTGAACTTTTGTATGCGGTCACAACACCCTATATACTCAAGCCCTCTGCCCGCATACAGATCAAATCCTACGGATTTGAGGGAGTTCGAGTCGTTTCGCTCCTCTAAAAATCAAAACACCCGACTTATCGGGTGTTTTGATTTTTGGTGACCCGCCGGAGACTCGAACTCCGGACCCCTTGATTAAAAGTCAAGTGCTCTACCATCTGAGCTAGCGGGTCTTTTTTTCGCTTACCATAATATTATACCACGACAGTCATCTTTTGTCAACAACTTTTTTTCTCGAATAGATAAAAAATAGGCAAATTTAAAGCGGCACGATTTGTAAGATATGCACAAACCGAGCCGCAAAAAATTACTGAACGCTCCTTATTTTGTCGGCAAACTGCGAAATGTTTTCGTCCATGATCGTCGGCAACGACATATCTCTGTGCTGCTCCCCGTTTTCGCCTCCGCCGAGTATCTCCGCTCTGACTGCCTTGACCACAAGCTTGTCAAGTCCCTTAAAGCGTGACGGCTCAAGCGATCCGCCAAGACAAGAAACGGCAACCGCGCGCTCGCGCAGCACGTCGGGAATCGTCTTTTCGGCATATTCATCAAAGCAATCGACAAATCCGCAACAGATATAATACGCAACGCGGCATTCCTTCAGCTTTTCCAGATGCGTTTTTATATAGTTGCGCGCTTTTTTCATCGCTCTTCCCATTCGTATCGGGAAGCCAACCACAATAGTATCGTACCCACTCAGCTCGGGATCACTCTCGGAGAGGTCAAAAAGATCTACGTCGTGTGTTTTCAATTCCTTTTTCAAAAGCTCGGCGCATTCGCGGGTTGTTCCGCCCACGGTCACGTAAATCACGGCAATTTTCATAAAAACCCTTTCAAAAAGCGACCCGCAACGAAAATCTCGGCGCGGTCGGTCAACTGTTTTTTCACATATTAATTATATAGGATATTTCCTATCAAGTCAAGACAAAAATTTTCATTTGGGGCTATTTTTTATTGAAATTTATCCGAAAATATGGTATACTATACTTATATATGATGAGAAATTCTCGCTTTCTTATTTTCAAATAGGATGCGCGGGGGAAAGGACAAAATGATCAAAGAAAAAATAGAAAAATTGCGCCGTGAGCTGACTCACCACGCAAAGCTTTATTACGTTTACGATTCCCCCGAAATATCAGACTACGAATACGATATGATGTTTGCCGAGCTCAAGCGTCTCGAGGAGGAAAACCCCGAATTTTTCAGTCCCGACAGCCCCACGCAGCGCGTCGGCGGCAAGCCGCTTGACAAGTTCGGCAAGGTGACCCACACCGCCAGGATGGACTCACTCTCCGACGTCTTTTCCTACGACGAGCTGATAGCATTTATTGAGGGCGCACAGAAAACCGTTCCCGATATCACCTGGTCGGTCGAGCCGAAGATAGACGGACTTTCGGTATCGCTCAGATACGAAAACGGCGTATTTGTTCAGGGCGCGACACGCGGCGACGGCGTAACGGGTGAGGACGTGACCCAAAATCTGCGCACAGTCTTCTCTATCCCGATGACCCTGCCCGAGCCTCTTGACCTCACGGTACGCGGCGAGGTCTATATGCCGCGCGCGGTCTTCGAGCGCATCAACGCCAAGCGAGAGGCCGAGGGCAAGGCGCTTATGGCAAACCCGAGAAACGCCGCCGCAGGCTCACTCCGTCAGCTTGACCCCGCAATCACGGCAAGCCGCGGACTCGATATCTTCGTCTTCAACTTCCAGGAGGGCTCGCCCTACGGCGACGGCAGAGCGCCCGAGAGCCACACCGAAACGCTCGACCGACTCGCAGACCTCGGCTTCTCGGTGGTCTCGATGAGACTGAAAACAAACGACACCGATAAAGTCATCGAACACATAAAAAAGATAGGCGCGGCAAGGGAAACTCTCCCCTACGACATCGACGGAGTCGTCGTCAAAGCCGACCTTATTTCCGACCGCCGAACCATCGGCGAGGGCACCAGCACACCCAAATGGGCGGCGGCTTATAAGTTTCCTCCCGAGGAAAAGCAGACCCGACTTGAAAGCATCACGATCAACGTCGGCCGCACGGGAGTCCTGACTCCCACGGCAAACCTCGCCCCCGTACGTCTTGCGGGTACGACGGTCAGCCGCGCGACTCTGCACAATCTCGACTTTATCCGTCAGCGCGACATAATGCTCGGCGACCTTGTCACCGTCAGAAAGGCGGGCGACATCATCCCCGAGGTAGTCTGCGCGCACCCCGAAAAGCGCGACGGCAGTGAGACCGAATTCAGAATGCCCGACAGATGCCCCTCCTGCAACGAGCCCGTGTATTACGATCCCGACGAGGCGGCGGCGGTGCGCTGCACCAATCTCTCCTGCCCCGCACAGCTCTCGCGCGGCATCGAGCACTTCGTTTCCAAGGGCGCGATGAATATCGACGGTCTCGGTCCGCAGATCATAGACCTGCTTATCGAAAACGACCTTATAAAAAGCTCCGCCGACCTCTATTCGCTTCGTGCCGAGGACGTTCAGAATCTCGAGCGTATGGGCGAAAAATCGGCTCAAAACCTTATATCTGCAATAGAAAGCTCAAAATCGGCAGGACTTGAGCGCCTGCTCTGCGCGCTCGGCATCCCGAATGTCGGTGAGGTCGCGGCAGAAGCTCTTGCGGCGAAATTCCGCACGCTCGACGCCTGTATGAGCGCCACGGTCGACGACCTGACCGCAATAAACGACTTCGGCGAGATAACCGCTCGCAGCATCGTCACCTTCTTCTCGCGTGAGAGCAATATCGAGCTCTGCAACAGGCTGAAGGCGGCAGGCGTGCTGACCGAGGCGGTCAAGGAGGCAGCGTCCGACAAATTCGCAGGTCTTACCTTCGTCCTCACGGGCACACTTCCCTCGCTCTCGCGCGACGAGGCAAGCGAGATGATCAAGGCGCAGGGCGGCAAGGTCGCAGGCTCGGTCTCCAAAAAGACGAGCTTTGTCGTCGCAGGCGAAGCGGCAGGCAGTAAGCTGACCAAGGCGCAACAGCTCGGAGTCAGGATCATCGACGAGGATGAGCTTCGCAGAATGATCGGCTAATAAGCTCAGCGCAGTCCCGTATATTCAACGATCCCGTTATAGATCCCGCGAGCGAAAAGCTCGGGATTGTCGCGCATAAGCGCCGCGTCGCGCGGATTCGTGATAAATCCGATCTCAACGAGCACGGCAGGCATATTCGTCCGCTTGAGGACGTAAAGCCCCGGGCGCACCTTCATTCCGCGATTGGCAAGTCCCGTCGCTTCGGCAAGATTATCGACTATATCCTCACCAAGCGCAAACGCGCGCGTGCCTCTCGCGTAGGCAAACGCCTCCACACCCGAGGCGCTCCTCGCCTCCGAGGCGTTGGTGTGAATACTGACGAAATAGTCCGCGCCCCAAGAGTTCGCATCGTCAACTCGCGCCCGTAAACTCCCCGAATTTGACGTTCCAAGCTTAGTATCGGGGGTCGGTCGCGACAGTCTGACCTCGTAATTTCCGCTTCGGCGCAAAAGAGTCGCCAGCTCCTGACCGACAACGTATGTAACATCCTGCTCTCTGAGTCCGTTTCCCTCGGCTCCTGTGTTGGGGCTTGTGGGATTGTGTCCCTGATCAATGTATATCTTCGGCATAAGAAAACCTCCGTGCATTATTCTAATACAATTATATGTTCTGAGTGAAAATTTGACATTCCGAACCTTTTGAAAGGCATTAAAAATGAACGAAAACCTGACCGATCTCGACTTTGGCGTCGAGATATCCCCCGAAAAGAATAAGGTTGTGGGCGGCACGCTCTATCTCGTTGCGACCCCCGTCGGCAATCTCGCAGATCTGTCGGCAAGAGCAGTCAAGGTGCTCTCCGAGGTCGATTTTATCGCCGCAGAGGACACCCGAAACTCGATGCGCCTGCTCTCATACCTTGGAATACAAAAGCCGATGGTCTCCTATTTCGAGCACAACAAGCGCACTCACGGTGAGCTGATCTGCTCAAAATTGCTTGCAGGCGAATCCTGTGCGCTGATAACCGATGCGGGCACTCCCGCCATCTCCGATCCGGGCGAGGATATCGTCGCGCTCTGCGCCGAGCAAAGCATCCCCGTGACAAGTATTCCGGGCGCATGCGCCGCGATCCTTGCGCTCACGCTCTCGGCTCTGCCGACGGGCAGATTCTGCTTCGAGGGCTTCCTCTCGGCAGATAAAAAGGAGCGCAGAGCCCGTCTTGAAAGACTCAAGGGCGACGACCGAACGCTGATCTTCCACGAAGCGCCGCACAAATTGAAGGCAACGCTTGCCGATATGTGCGAGATCTTCGGCGCGGAGCGCAAAATCTCGCTCTGCCGCGAGCTGACCAAGCTCAACGAGGACATTCACCGCACAACTCTCGGCGGCGCGGTCGCACATTACGAGGAAAATTCCCCGCGCGGCGAATACGTACTCGTTATCGAGGGTGCGGACGGCGAAACAAGCGACGAAAAAAACGACCTCTGCTCACTTTCGATCGAGGAGCACGTGGAACACTACGTAAGCCTCGGAATGAGCCAGAAGGACGCGATCAAGACCGCCGCGCGTGATCGTGGAGTGCCCAAAAACGACGTTTATATGGTTTTTGCGAAAAAATAGGTGTTTAAAATACATAAAACAAGGTCTGACACGGGTCAGACCTTGTTTTTTTATACATTAAATATAAATTAGCGGCAAAAGAAGGGCGGCTACCCTCAAAAGAGGGTAGCCGCTGATTTTGTTTAACGATTTTTGATCGTTTGGATTATTGTGCTGCAGGAACGGTAACTGCTACCGAGAATGTTTCTGCAATATATCCTGCACTGGTAGTTGCTCTTATAGAGAATACTACCGTCTGACCTGCCCACTTGGAGAGGTCTGCGCTCATATTACCGCCGCAACCTACTGTATTTGCTGTAAATCCTGCATTGGTTTGAACATATGTGGATATATCCGAACGGTTCAGGGTCCAATCGCAAGAAACAATAGTCTCATTTCCGTTCGCCTCGATTATTGCGTAGGAAACGTTTGTTATTGCACAGTCGTTAACTGCGATCCAACCGGTGTACTGTACCGAGGTTCCGCTGATAGTAGCGCTACCTTTGAGGTTAGTGCTTGTATCATTGTTAACGTACAGGTAGTCGACATTGTTTCTATACTGACTCGAAGGAGGAGTAACCGTAAGACCGGCAAGATCATCACACAACATTATATAATCGAAGGTGATGGAGGATCCTACTGTCTTACAAGTGTTAATTCTCATAAACGAGAACGTATCTCCTACAACGTAACCGCTACATGCCGTAAGATCAAGAACTGCTATGTGCCAGAATCCATCGTTGATAAGAGAACTTGCCGTATAAGGTCCAGCTGCGTTTGTTCCTGTAGATGCAAGTATCGTGAGAGACGTTTCAGTAGTTGTCTTATATCTGACTACAGCATATTTAGTAGCGGGCAATCCGGACATAAGGCTCTGGAAACCATTGAAGTAGTTATCTCCTGCGGTCTTACCGGTAATCGTCAAGGTTCCGTCATCGTTAAACACATAGTCGTAACAGTCGGTTCTGACAAAGCCGGACAATTCGTCTCCGCTGATGTAATCAGCACGGGAATCTATGGGAAGATCCTCTTCGTCGCAAATGTGTACGTAATCAATGGTGATCGAGTTACCGGCGGTCTTACAGGTATCTATTCTTATCTCCGTGATCGCTTCACCTAAAACGTATTGTTCGCTTTCGAGATCGATAATAACAGTATGCCATGCACCATCATTCTTTATGGCCTTGCTCAAGTACTTGTAACCCGTGCTGGACGTGGTTCTTGCATACATTCCAATACTCGTTTCGGTTGTGGTCTTGTATCTTATTACTGCATATTTAGGTGCTGCAACACCGGTAAGCTCACTCTGGAACCAAGCGGTGTAGTTGTCAGCCGTTGCAATCGCAGTAAGCGTCAAGGAACCGTCATCGTTAAGGGTATCGGTATAAATGTTATCTCTCATATGGTTCTGCAACTCAGCACCGGAGATCCACTGAGGATCTGCGCTCTTAGGAACAGTTACGAATGCCGAGTAAAGAGTAACTGCATATCCGTCTTCCGTAATTACTCTTACGGAAACGGTAACCGTCTGATCTGCATAAGCAGAGAGATCTGCCGAGACGTTAGCTCCGTAGCAAAGAGTACCTGAAGTGTATCCAAGATTTGTTTCAGCGTGCATGCTGCCTTCTTTGTTCAAATCACTACGTCCTGCAGGAGTACCGAACGAAGTCCAGTGCTCATTGCCTGCCTCGTCGGTAACGCATACGCTGATATTGGTAACATTCTGTCCGTCAACTGAGAACCATCCGGACCAAGCCCACTTGCCGCCTGTATAGGAATTGTATCTATCGCTTGCGCCAGCGCTTCCCTCCAAATGCTTGTTGGCTGCGCTGTCATGAGCAGCAGGTGCTTCGTCAATCGTTATCGAATCAAGAGAAGCCGTCCAGTTCTGCCAACCGTACTCAAGATATTCGGTATCACCGAGTGTGATATCGCCAAGATCGTCACACAAGCCAACGTAAGCAAAGTCTACAGTTCCATTTGCTGTGAGAGCATCAAAGAAGTCTGCTCTGAACAAGGTGACAGAATAGCTTCCGTTGCTTTCGGTTACAGATGCAAGATCCGCAAGATCAAGAACGAGAGTATGCCACTTGTGGTCTGCAACTATTGTGGTCAATTTCAGATGTCCTGTCCATGATTCGCCAGACGTGCTTCCCAAACAGTAGACCCCGTTCACAGAAGGTGAAACGTTAACGCCCAAACCTGTTCTGTACTTGATTACAACGTACTTACCTGTTGTAACAGATCCATCAAGGGTAAATCCGAAGTATCTGTCGCCAGACTCGCCGTACTTAACGGTAACGGTGCCGTCATTGTTTACAGTAGCACTTGTGATATCGTTATCCCAACCCTTGTCTGTAAACATGTTCTTGAGTGCTTCACCCTCGAAGATATAGTCGAGTCCCTTATCAACTACAGGAGGTTCTACTCCACCCTGAGAAGGAACGCTGACCTTAATGGAGTAAGTCTCAACGATTGCGCCGCCGCCAACAGTTTCTCTGATAGAGATCGTTACAGTCTGACCTGCATAAGCAGAGAGATCTGTCTCGAATGCAATGCCATATCCAACAGTGGAGTTGGACCAAGCAGAACTATTCACTGCATCTTCAGTAACGTCGGTTCTTTCGTAATACGTGTTGGTAACAGCCGTATCCGTTGCGCCAAGCGTAGGATAAGCAGGTGTTTCATTGCCTTCGGCATCCTTTATTACATAGTAAACGTTGTCTGCGCTAAATCCGTCTACTCTCAACCAGCCCTTGTAATATACGGTGGTTGCGGTAATAGTGGATTCTGTCTTAAGGTTGGTGTCTCTATCGCTGTCCACGTAGAGTTCATCAACGGTGTTACCGGATTGAATGTCAACAAGCTCACCTTCCAAGCTACCGAGATCTTCACAGAGATATACGTGATCGATGGTCATAGAATAACCTACCGCACCCTCACAAATATCGAGTCTCAAGAATACAACTTCGTCACCGTAGGTGTATCCCGAATTTACCTTTGTAAGATCAGCAACAAGCGTATGCCATTCGCCATCTGCCTTGACGATGTTTTCGTATCTAACGTATCCACCGACGTTATCTGTCGTTCCGGTAGTTGCATAAATGGACACACTTGCTCCATGGTTATTAGTCTTATACTTGATAATGGCATACTTGGGAGTTAAGCCATTTGCATGAGCTGTGATATTGAGAGGTCCGTCACCACTCGCATCCGTGTTGGTAATGGTTACAGTACCATCGTCATTCAAAACTCCGCTGAACTTTACTGTGCTAAGTGCGCCCAAGAGCTCTTTGCCATTGATCCAACCGGGCTCTTCTGCCTTAGGAACGTTTACGGTAACAGAATATACATCAACGGTTGCAATACCGTCAACGGTTGCTCTGACGGAGAGCGTTACCGTCTGACCATTCCATTTAGAGAGGTCTGCGTTGAATTTAACAACGTAACCAACCGTGCCTGTGCCAAGGTCTGCAACTGCGTTGTTTATATCATCACGCGAGAAGTATCTGTTGGGGGCAGGATCGTCAGCAGATGCAACAAGAGTCAAAGGAACTACGGTTTCGTTACCAAAGGTGTCGGTAACAACGTAGGAGATGCCATCAACTGCAAAGCCTGCAACGCCGGTCCAACCTGCGAAGTCAAGAGCAGTTCCCGTAATCGAAGTAGCGCCCTGGTTCTTATCGCTGCCACCATCAACGTAGATATAGTCAACGTTCTTCTTGAAGTTAGCGCTATATTCCAGACGCTCGCCCTCATTGCTCGGGACATCGGTGAGCTCATCACACAAGCCGATATATTCGAAGTCTACGGAGCCGTTAGCAGAGAGAGCATCAAAGAAGTCTACTCTGAACGCGGTCACGTAATATTTTCCGTCGGTATCAGTAATACCTGTACCAACCTTGGTAAGATCCACAACAAGAGTATGCCACTTGCCGTCTGCCTTCAAGCCGTAATTCTTTGCGTGTCCTGTGTCACCGGCAGAGGTGTATGCCATAGCCCAGAATCCTCCGTCTGCCGAAGTGAGTCCTTCACCAGTCTTGTACTTCATAACGAGGTACTTACCTGTTTCACCGCTTGTGTATATGGTGAAGTATTCGTCGTTGTTATCGGAAGCGAAGTTTACAGTAACGGTGCCATCGCCGTTTACAACAACATCAGTAAGACCCACGTCTCCGACAGAAGTGAGTTCACTCTTAAGAGTTTCACCGATAAATATTACGTTCATATTGGAATAGCCTTCAAGTACTGCAAGCTTATCGCTTATAGAACTTGACTTGGTCGTTCCGCTAACGTAGCTTATATCCGAGATATCCATATCGGAGTTCATTTCTACAGCGGCGTAAATATCGCTGCAGAACGCTAAGTACGCTATGTCGATATAATCAGTGGACTCAGTCGTGAACGGGTCAAGACGGAAGCTGGAAATAGAGTACGTTCCTGCGCTGGTTGCTACCATATCGGTAAGGCCCTTTTCAGCAACGAGTGCCGCAATATCAATTACCATTACCTGCCAAGTGCCTGTACGCTTAACAACGGAGTTGGTCAATTCGAAGTTATCCGCAGTGCCGTCGTAGATACCCGAGGTAGTCATAAAGAACTGAATACCGCTGGAGGTGGTGTTCGAGTTAAGTCTATACTTAAGAACGAGATACTTTGCTGCCGATCCGCCGAAGACCTTAAATCCACTTGTTGCGGGGTCGTTAGTACCTCCGTTGTAAATCTCTACGTAGGAAACGTTACCATCGTTCTTCAAGGTTACGTCTCCAAGCTTAGAACCGTTCGTAGCGAACTGGTAAATAGCGTTTGAATCATAGTAGAGATCGCCATGCTTCTCTTCCCACTCAACGTAGGTATCGTCAACGACAACCTTGAAGGTTCTCGCGGTTTCACCCGTGATGGTGGTAACGAAGGAGTAGGAATAAGTTCCGTCACTGTTGTAGTGTACGGAGTATCCGTCATAATTGTGTGCACTTCCCGATTTGTCAGGAGAATTGATCGAGCTGAGCTCAACGAGAACCCAATCATCGCCTATCTTTTCGTAAAGCTTGGGAGCAACAAGAACCGTGAAGCCGTCAACACGGAAGGTCGTATTGATCTTAGTGCTGTCCGTAAGAGCTACTTTGTTAGCATCGTCCTTGTGTCCAATGGTCAAGGTTGCGTCAAGACCGTTAGTAGTCTTAACTGTGGGAAGGAATATGCTATCAACTGCCTCAGCGTGCTCGCCGGGAGTTGCTACGATAGGAGCAAGAAGTGTATTCTCACGAACGTCTCTCACATTCTGGTCGTTCTGGCTGCTTTCATCTCCCCAAGGCATGATGATCGCGTTGATAGTAACCTTTGCGCCTGCCTTGATCGTCTGTGTACCGCTGATGTTAAGAGTAAGAGCTGCAAGACCGTTCTTCTCATATACGGCAAAGTTGTTGCCATCATCGGTTCCATCGGCATTAAGGTCGACGAAGGAATTGAGGATAAGGAAGGATACGTTAGCGTTCTGAGTATTGCCATCGTTGCCCTGAATGCTATACAGATCGAAATAAGGACAATCTGTGCCGAGCACGTACTTTGTACCGGAGGTCATGGTATCGACGTCGGCAACAGCACCGCTCGTTCCCCAATATCCGAGCTTAGCGTAGCCCTCTCCGTATCCGTTAACCGAATAGAAGGAGAAGTTCTTATAGAACTCATTAATAGTAACTTCTCCGATGGCCTCGTAGGTCATCGTGTAATATGCTCTGTTCTCGTCGGTCTGGGGCATTTCCATATGGGTATACGTAACCTTGATGTTATTGTCATCGGTAATGTAAGACATATTAACGTCTGCATACGTGGGACCCGAAGAACCTATAACGTTATCAACGTTCTCGGAAGCATATTTCTTTCCTGCACTGTTGGTATACTGGAGGAAATAGTGGAAACCGCCGTTATCGTGCTGGGGGTCACCGTCAGGAATACCGTCTCCGTTGGTGTCTCCAACTTCATTAGACCAGAAAGGAGCGGAAGCTGCTCTATGGTCAGGGAGAGTCTGAAGGTCTTTACCCTTAACGTAGTAGTTTGCAATACAGTTACTCTCGGTAACACCTGTGGAAAGGTGATAGTAGGGAGAGAAGAACTGAATAGAGGAGATCTGCTTGAGAGGATACTGTCCCCAGTTCATATACATCTGGAGAACGGTAAGCTCCTCGGTCTCACCTGCATCTACTTTTACAGGGAATCTGACCTCACTGTAGCCAACGTCACCCCACAGCCAGATGGGCTCCTCGAATTCGTGGTCGAAGTTCTTGGAAACCTCGGTGGGTATAGGAAGCAGCTGGTCATTGGCATCGAGAACTGCACCGCCCTCAACGGAGCAACCGTAGGAATATGCCAAAACGTACATATTACGGTCATACTCATCACCCTTAACGGAGAAGGATACAGTACCCTGGAAGTTCTGTGCCTGATAGAATGCAGGATTGAATCCAATGTTCTCGGGAATCGTGAACGCGTAGATACCGCGGATCGCATCGTAACCGTCAAAGGTCGCGCTGGGAGTCTTGTCGGTATTTATCTTGATATTCTCTGCCGTGAGAGGATTGCGCTCGATCTCCGCTTGCTCAATGAAAGCAACGAAATTATCAGAAGCGTCGGTATAAATTCTCTGACCGAAATAGAAAGCGGAGGGAGAATTGTAGATATTCAAGCTGGTACCGATAGTTTCATCGCTCGCGGTGTAAGTTCCCAAATTGGTGCTACTATAGATAGTGGGCTGCTTGGATATCTCGTTATCGGTGGGAACGATCTTCTGGGTAATAACGTAGTTAGTACCGTCATCCGTTATCGCGATCGTACCGCTATGTTTATCATCCTTAGGAAGAATGTATCCAAAGACACCTACGCCGTCGATATAGAAGCCGGCATATTCTACGCCAGATGCGTTTATGGTGTCGGCCTTAGTTCCCTCGGAGGTTCCGCTGGAGCTCTTAACGATCCAAGAGCCAACGGTGCTCTTTGCGATCTTAGTAACCATACCGATCTCCTGGATGCCTGTAACGTCTGCTTTAGGAGCAACGATACTAAGAACCTGATGCATTTTATCGGTGTAGGTATGGATGCCTCTGTCGAGAAGGAGCTCGGGGCTATTGCTACCCAAGTCGATAGTAACGAATTTTATAGACTTTATGTGGATATTTTCACCGACCTGGCCGTTGAAGTCCAAACGGATACCGTAAGCGCTACCGGTATTGGAATTAAAGTAGACCGTATAGGTGTGCTCTTCTCCGTCGGCCTTTGTGGCGAATTCGAGCATATTTGTATCGGTAAACGAGCCGCCCGACGACGTAGTATAGCGCAGCTGAACCTTTGACGAAGACTCAAGGGTCATAGTTATCTGCACCGCATTATACGTAGTGAGAGAATGAGCCGTAGTAGTCTTTGCATATATGTAAGGGTCAGCGGTCGACGTGATAGAGCAATCTATACCGTTAGCGTCTGCATTGCTTTTGCTGGTAGAGACCGTCATATCGTTCGCATACTTTGTTGAACCGTACGAAGGATAGAAGTTCGTCAAAGCATACGACTTTGTTGCTGTGGGCTGACCGGTGACACCGTCAGCGATAAAGTTCTGTCCGTATGCATGAGCGTCGTAGTAGTAGTATCCGTAACGGAAGAGGTTAGCGGTTGCATCCTTAGTCGAGTTGGACGACCAATAGGTGCCGTTTGCCGTCTTTACGTATACGTCCATAGTATCCTGAACGTAAACACCGCCTTTTTTATTGGTAACGGTTACGTCCTGCTTTTCTGTGTTAATGAGGGGGAAATAAACGTTTGCGTGGTTATTCCATACTGCGTACTGGGTACGGTACTGGTCAACCACCTTCTGAACTTCCCCGTTAACTACGTTTCCGGTACCATAATATGCGGTAACGCCGTTTGCAAGACTGTTAGCGTTTTCTATGACGTTGGTGGAAGTCAGATCCTTACCGCAGTCTGAGCATATCTCTGCATTATTGAGCTTAACGTCGATGTAAGAGCGATTATGCTTACAAGACGTGGGCTTGTTTGACATGGTCTGACCAACGTATTCCTTAGTCTTTACGCAGAACTGGAACATAGAGTACGCAGCCGCGATAGCGTTCGTATCATCACTCGTTTGTACGAAATCCTGTACGTAGTTCAAAACGCTGTACTTAAGACTTACAGTTTCCGCTCCGTCGGTTACCAAAATGGTGTACTGATAGTCGAACTTAGTAGCAGGAATATTGTCTACCAGAACGTAGTATCCAAGATTATCCTTATACACCTGGTTTCCGCAGGGCTCTCCCTCTATAGTTACGGAAAGATTACCAATGGATGCTTCGTCGTAATTCAGATAGCATCTGATAGATACCGTATCCTCGAGGTACGCGTTCACCTCAGAGAAAGAAAGCTTGCTCGAATTCGTGGTCTTATACTGATAGTCCTTAATACCGTAAAGATTGTCCTTGGACATATTGTTTACGGGGTTGGTAGAACCAAAATACAAGCCGGAGTTCGAAAGAGTTTCTGTCTTGTACTTGAAGCTCAGCTGTGCCATGGAACCGTAGTTGACCATGCTCTTGAGCGCCTCTGCAACGTTTTGGTACTTGCTCGGATCTTTCGCATTAAGTCCAAGCACCGCATCCACGTAATCTCTTGCGGAATACGTGCGGACCTTACCCGCGTTGCCGTTTTTGTCGTAAGGAGTTACCGTGAACTTAACCGCCTGCTGAGCCGCTGCAAGCGGAACCTCAAGCACTCGTCTGGTAACGCCGTTCTTTACGCTTGTAGACATCTTGTCAACGGGTGCTTTAAACACTTTTCCGTCTACGTTTACCTCGTAATACGAGACGTTTTCGGTATTAGTGAAATAAAGCAGCACGCCGATCTTGCCGGAAATGGCAATATTCGATGCTACGAGCTTGTCTCCAAGACTCGCTTCGCCGCTTTTTGCATCGCTTGCAAATACCGAGAAATTAAATCCCGATATGACAAATATACAAGCTAGAAGCAGGGCGAGGGTCTTCGCGAAAAATTTTTTCATAATCCACCTCTTTGAATTATTATTATTTCTCTGTGTATGCTAAACCCACTTTATCATACATAGCAATTATACAATATTAATTATCAAATTTCAATGATTTTGTTATAATTTAACAAATTAGTTGCAATTTGAGGACTATTTTCCGTTTTCTCATCACGATTTTCATAAAACACTTTAATGGGGTAATATTTTAAGCATTTCAACCATTAAATTATCCTGTTCTTTGTTTCGAATCGCAAAAAAATGCTAAAAATCACTCAAATAATCAGATCTTATTCCTTTCGTTTATCAATCTTTATGATATGCTTGATAAAATATGGGCACGTCTATGAAAAGCAATCGAATATGTTCCAAAAGTCTCGGGCAAAATACAAAATTTGATGTTGCCAAAGATAGCTTTACTTGGTTAAAATTTCTATTGACAAAATGGACTGCAGACTATATAATAAGTTGTTATCCCAGACCGAACTGTTATGGGCTCGACCCTGTTAAACCAATTTTGAAAGGAACTGTAAAAATGAATAAGTTTTTCACAGAATACAGAACGTTTATAAGACGAGGAAACGTCGTAGATATGGCAGTAGGTGTTATCGTAGGTAGCGCTTTCACCGCGATAGTAAACAGCTTAAGCAACAGCATTCTCTCGCCTCTGGTCAACTATCTGCTTGCGATAATCGTCGGCAAGGATTCCCTTTCAGGAATTCATACTTTTTTGATCAAAGCCGAAACCACGGCCGATATATTGGACGCGAACGGAAACGTTATCGGAAGCGAAACCGTCGTAGATCTTGCTCAATCAGTATATATCGACTGGGGAGCTTTCATTTCCGCGGTCGTCCAATTCTTTCTGATTGCTTTCGTTCTGTTTACTATCGTCAAAATAATCAACAAGGTACGTGAAGAAAATCTTGAATTTCAAGAAAAAGTAAAAAAAGCTAGACTTTCCCGAGAGCAAAGAGCCGAGCTCAAGACAAACGGAATAAAGAGACGTGACAAGGCTGCAGTTACAGCATATTTTGCTGAAAAGCAACGTCTTGCAGACGAGGCAGCTGCCAAAGCCGCGGCAGAAGCCGCCGAAGCAGACAGACTTCATCGCGAAGCTAATCCAACCACAGAGGATCTGCTCAAAATGATACTCGCGGAAATCAAAAAATAATGCAAAGTAACTTGCAGAAAAGTCAAAAAGCACCGCATTTGCGGTGCTTTTTTATTGCTATATCTCGATTATTTTCTGTTACTGTAGCTCTCAATAATATGCTCGGCGAAAAGACGACCGAGCTCAAGCTCGCACAACGCGTCGTAGTGTCCCCAGTCGGGGTCGCCCTCGGGCTCGTTGACAGTGACAAGTCCCGCGTCTATGGTTGAAAAATACATATTCAACTCCGAAAGCTCACTGATGCGACGCTTTGCCTCGTTGACTGTGGGATATCCGGGCTCACAATAAGGGCCGTTGGATATTCCCGCGTCGATAAAATAGATCCCGCCATCCTCGGCGTAAGGCGCAAGGTCCTCGCGCAGATAGGAAACGAATGCGCATTGATTGTCAAAATACCTGTCCGCCTTGGCTTGCGTGGTGTCCGATTCGCCCTGCATCCAGCAGATCGCCCCAATGCGCGCATCGTATCCGAGAGCTACAAGATGCTCCATGTTTTCTCTGGCAAAGATCAGAAAAGCATCGTATATCGAGCCTCTCTGCCCTGCCCGTAACCAATGATGATGAAGCGAATAACCCGACATCGTATATTTCAAAATCAAAATAGTCTCGTCGGGATAGGCTTTTGAAAGAGTATCAGCCATGCCGACCTCAGGGCCGAAAAAGCCGTTTGCCGCGCCGCAGGTCAGATCAACCGGCAAAAATTCACCATCTGAGCAGGCGTTATGGTCGTCTATGCAATAATTTATCAGAACTGACGGATAACCTGCGCTGTATCTCGCAAAATCCTCTGCCGAGGAATTTCTTTCAAGATAGCTGACGATCGAGCTGCCGCTGGCGTTGCTCTGCCCCAAAAGCAAAATGACCTTGACCTTCTGCCCGTCTCCGCGCGGCAGGGTTTCGGTGAGCTCGTACTCGGTATTCATATTCATCACCACGGTCTCGTCAACGGTCGTGTCCACGTCGCCCGATCTGTTGCAGCTGACCGCGCAAATGCACACCGCAGAAACAAGAATCATACATAGAATGCGAAAAAGTTTATTCAACAAAATGACCACCTTGCCCCTCTTAATTTAACTTTATTTGATTGTAACATATCATCCGCGAGATGTCAATATCATCACGACGACATAAATCGAGAAAAATGCAAAAACAGAGAGCAGGTTTTATGACCTGCTCTCTGTTTGGAGGTTCCCCAATAATTTTGAACCTTTAAATTTGGTTCAATTCTTTGATTCTTTTTATCAAATTTTTATATGCGTAAATTTCCACTTCAAAATCATCTCCGATTATCACAACTCTTGGAGGAGCAATTCTTCTATAACGTGGATAACAACCCTCGACTTTAACGCCTATATGTCGAAAATCTTTAATATCAGAGTACTCTATACTTCCATTTGTTCTAACACAACGTGATTTTTTTCGATTTTCATTTTTTAAATAAGTAACTTGTGAATTGAAAAAATATAGTTTATCCTTGCCCATTATGTATGATGTTTCTCTGAAACTGATCATCATGGCAATCGGCAAAGCCAATAACACAACAAAAATCAGAACGATAATCACTCCCCACCCTTCTCTGCGCGGAAGACATAGAGAAACAACTGTAGCCAAAATAACAAAAGGTATTGAAAAAATCGCAGACATACTAAAAGCGGGTGAACGGTATTTTTTGCCGCAAATATCTTTAGAATTTAAATTTTTATTGATCACCAGCACGCCCACCACCGCCTTTCTTTATCATATTATACCACAAAATCTCTATAAATTCAATATATTCTCATAACGTTGCAGGTTCAATTCCAAAAAAGCATTCAGATCTTAGTGGTGCACATACATTCGGCGATGCTCCGTCTCATTTCGCTAATTTGCTGCGCAAAATTAGCCTTCAGGCGAAGTTTGCTTGCAAACTCGGTCAGTGAGCCGCCGCAGGCGCGAACGTAAGACTCAGAACCCGAGGTTTGCTCTGCAAACCTTCCCGGGCGAGTTCCCTGAATGTGCAATAAAAAACAAAAAAACCATTCAGATCTAATGGTGCACCGCAAGGTGAGTTTGCAAAGCAAACTCATAAAGTAAATCGCTTGCGATTTACGTAAGACTCTGAACCCGGGTCGCGTCAGCGACAGGTTTGCGTAGCCTCGGCGTAGCAAACAGCCTCGGGAGCGACGTCCCTGAATGTGCACCTTAAAGACCCTTCAGGGACTCAGAACCCTCACGTGCGCCAAAGTATTACTTAAATATAGATAATTAGGCGCACGTCGAATCCCACCGCAAGCGGTGGG
>SVRA01000111.1 GCA_015065075.1 Oscillospiraceae bacterium | reverse complement strand
TCCGAACCCGCGTACTGTATGCTGATGTAATCTCTCGTGACCCCGTCGATCTTGATCTTTTCAAGTCCGAGGTAGCGACCGACACCGTAGATCTCGTGGACGACGATATCGCCCTCGTTAAGCTCGGCGTAGGAGAAGATCGCCCTTGCGTCGTCACGCTTTTTGCGTCTTGTGCGGCTCTTGCCCGTAGCGTGAAGTCCGCCCGACGAGCGACCGCCCTCGGTCGAGATGACCGCGATCCTCGGGGTGATGAGCTCATAGCCCGAAAGCGACTTTTTCCACGTGATATAGACGAGTTTGGAGTTGAATTTTTCGCCGTCCGCGCTCTCTCCCGCGGTGACGAGGGGAGTAAAATCCGCGTCGCGCAAAATATCGGAGAGATTTTTCGCCGCGGTCTCGTTTTCGGTCATTATTATCACCGCGTAGCCGCCGTGCTGATAGGTCACGAGGTCCTCGCAAAGCAGGTCGAGATTTCCCGTGTAGCCGACGGGCTGACGGGTGCGGAAGCCGAACATTCCCGCAAGCCGCTTGCCTCCAAGTCCGCCCGAAAGCGAATTGAGGTGGACGGTTACGTTTTGGTCTAAAAAGAGCTCAAGCGCCGCCTCGCTCTTCGAGTATTCGGCATATTTCGGGGAGAGAGTGCCGCCTGCGACAAGCTCCTTGATCATTTCGTTTTCGTGCCACTTCTCTGCTTTAATTCTGTCGCTTACCGCCGCGGTTGAACGGACGATAACGAGTGTTTTTTCGTCGAAATAGTCTAGCAGACTGCACTTCTCGGGATAGACGAGCGAGATATATTTATCGACGAAGCTGACCTCCGAAAGCTCACCCGAAAGCGCAGCGATCTCGCGTGTCAAGGTCTCGCAGACCTTTTCGTCGTGCGACTCGCGGAAGCGCGCGCGGATCGCCTTTTCGAGTCGGTCGCGCACCTCGGCGGTGACGAGCAGCTCTCTTGCGGGGGTGAAGGTCGCCTCGCGCACGTTGACGGTCGACCTCTGCGTTTCGGCATCGAAGATGCTCATTCGGTCGATCTCGTCGTCGAAAAATTCTATTCGTAGCGGGAAAGCGCCGTGCCGCGCGTCGCCGTCGGAGGTCTTGAATTCTCCGTTCGGTGCGTAGACGTCAACTATGCCGCCGCGAAGCGCGAACTGTCCCGCCCCCTCAACCATATCAACGCGCGAAAATCCTGCCGCGACAAGCCTTTCGGCAAGTCTTGCTGGCTCGGTCCTCGTGTCGTAGTCGACCCTGATGACACTCTCTCGCAGAACACTCGGCGGCATCGTGTAGCCAAGCGCAACGTCGGGCGTAGTCAGGACGAAATCGTAGTCGCCGGACAGTATGCCCGAAAGCACCTTTAGCCTCTCGTGCTCAAACTCACGGGAGGCGGTTACGTTATGAAAGGTGAGGTCGCGCGCGACGAAAAACGCCGAGGGGTGTCCGAACTGCTCGAGGTCTCGGCGCAGTCTTTGGCACTCCTTTTCCTCGGGACAGATGATCAGTACGGGAGTTTTCCGGCTCGCCGCACTGTCCTCGCAAAGACAGACCGTGAGCGCGTCCGCCGCGCCCGTGCAAAGTCCGCTTGCTAAAATGGGCAACGACTTGCCGCGAAATCCCTTTTCGACCGCTTCAAGCAGTCCCGTGTATTCTCTGTCCGCACGTATTGGGGTGGTTATAATGTTGGGCATTTGTGTTCCTTATGATAGTTAGTTTGTGTTTGGATTTTCCGCTTTCTTGAAAGAAAGCTTGGCAAAGAACTTCCAATATTTGGGGTTCTAACAAGGGTGAAGTGACGCTGATTTTTCGGCAAGCCGAAAAATCAGCCTACTGAGATGAAATACGTCTTGCCGTATTGAACCCAAGACGGATCATCTCAATTTAATTTAAAGATACTTTGAGGTAAGTTGTAGAATATCGGCTGGGTTCTAAACCTTTGCAACAAATAAACGATAGTGAGGGATTTTTTCAAGGCTTGCCGATGAAAAAATCCACCGACACCCTAAAAGCACCCCAAATATGTGGGAAGTTCTTTTGCTTCTTTTCTTTCAAGAAAAGAAGAGAAATCGACTTCTTTGCTAACCTCCCCGCACCTTTCTTACTTCTTTCCGTTACAAACCTGCATAGCGCCGTCTGTGTCACCGCAGAGGATCTTTTCGAGTCCGTCGTAAGCGACGACGAAGCAATCGAAAAGCGTCTTTTTATCGGCATCGGAGAGAGTTCCGAGCACCCAATCCGCCATATCGTAATCGGGGTGCGGTTTTTGACCGACACCGAAGCGGATTCTGGGGAAATTATCGCTTCCCATACGGGTAATTATCGAGCGCAAGCCCTTCTGACCGCCGTCCGAACCGCTTTTGCGGACTCTCATACGACCGACGTCAAGATTCACGTCGTCCGAGAGCACGATTATGTTTTCGATCGGGATTTTATAAAAATTCGCCGCCTCGATGACCGCATCTCCCGAGGCATTCATAAGGGTCTGGGGCTTCATCAGCAATACTCTCTTGCCTGCGATCGTCGCCTCGCCCACGAGAGATTTGAACTTGGAGCGATTGACGGTCGCACCGCACTTCTGCGAGATGTAGTCCATCGCCAGAAATCCCGCGTTGTGACGGGTGTAAAAATACTTGTCACCGGGGTTGCCGAGACCGACCACAAGATGCGTGATCGGTGCTTGTGCCTTATCGCTCTTCTCTTTTTCTATCTTCTTGAATATGTCGAAAATGTTGGACATAGCAATTTCCTTTCTATATGCTTTGGCTTATATTTCCTCAATTTACTTTGAAAATTTTGAACGCCGCCTCGCTCATAACGTAAATATCGGTGTCATTTTTCAAGGTGTTTCTGCTTGAAACGAACCCGTTTTCGTCAAGTCCGCTGATGCAGCCCGGCTTTCCCTTTATAAGAACGATAACTATTTCGTCCTTTTCTCGCGTGGGATGGACAAGCACACTCACTATAGGCGGCAAATTAAGGTGCCCCGCGTGATTAGGCTCCTCCCACGTAACCGTGCCGTTTTTACCGCACCTGACGGTAATGCTGCCGTTGGCAGTCTTTTTTGATTCATATACGGTATATTTTTGACCGTTCAGCGTGAAGCGCACGACCTTGAAGGTCTCGCCCTTCTCCTCTACCCTGCCAAGCTTTTTGTAGCACGCGTAAACCGACATTTTATCCTCGCTTACGCACTCCATAACGTCGCTCACGTCGCAATTAAGCGCCGTGCATATCCTTGCGATAGTATCGGTCGTAACGGTTTCGTTTTTCGAAAGCTTCGCAAGAACTCTTGAGCTTATACCCGTAAGCTCCAAAAGATCGGTCTTGGTCATATTTTTGTCTATAAGGAGCTTCCAAAGCTTGCTGTAATCAATATACATATATCCACCGCCTTTCTACCACTATCATACCACAAATCGCGCCGTTTGTCAATATTTTTTTACGAAAGTAAATAATTATTTTCGCTTTATCGGTTAAACGAACGCCTTTTTGCCCCCTTGCGAAGCACAAGCGTGTGCGAGCAATAAGCATTATGTTGGATTTAGGTGGACGAAAGAGCCCCATCAGGAAGTTCAACCTCACTGCTCTAAATTCGGGAACACAGGGTGCCGAAGGCCACAGGGGGTTTCTTAAGGGGGAATGGCGCAATGATTCGGGCTTTAAGTTTCCAAACCGAAGCGCTCTGTTACCGAATCATAAGCCCTCTCCCCCTTGAGCAGCGTTCT
>SVRA01000025.1 GCA_015065075.1 Oscillospiraceae bacterium | reverse complement strand
CGCGACCTGCGGGTCGCCCGTTCCTCTCGGTAGGACCACGAACCGAGACTGAGCGTCATTTTAGTGGTGCACGTGCATCGGCTGTTACCGTTGAACCGATCACGCAGAAAACGGTTGCTTCTCCCCCGAGCCTGAGCATCGGCGCGGCGAAGAAAAAGACTTAATAGATGTTCTGCACCCGGAGAAAGTTGTATCAAGAGGTTTTCGGACAGGGGTTCGATTCCCCTCACCTCCACCAAACGCAAAAGACCACGCACAGCGTGGTCTTTTTTGCGTTTGGTATCGGTAAGGGAATCGAACGGGTCGGTAGTGAATGACTGCCAGTGGCAGTCAGAGCCGACCCTGACCGAGCCCGCAGGCGAGAGCGATTCTTACGTTCGCTGTCGCTCACTTCCCGAGTTTTGCTCCGCAAAACGTCGCCATCATCCCGACGGCTCGATGCCCGAGGGATGTTTCTCCTCCACTCCCTTACGGAGTGCCTTTAATTTTTGCTGTCGGCGAGGGTATCAAGAGAATCCCTCACCAAAAATCGCAACGCGATTTTTGTGTAAAGGTTCCTGTTTCGCAAGCGAAACGATTCTTACGTTCGCCAACGCTCACTTCCCGAGTGCGATGTTTTGCCGCAGGCGAAACTCGCCAAGTAAGCCGAAGGCTTACGTAAGCTATCGAAAAGTGTCGCCCGTGCATAGCAAAAATATTTTTGTTTTCATATTGACATTTTAACATTTTTGTGATATAGTGAAAAAGCCAAACAAACTAAATATACAGACAATGGGTGTGTTTTCTTTTTAGGGATACATATACCCTTTTTTGACAATACTTTTATTGTGATGAATTTGATAAAATGCAAATTTCGTACACGATAAGAGTATTGCAATATACCCAATCTGTATATAGGTTTGTTTGGCGACGACTGGAATTTGCGTTTTTGTGCGCTGATTTTGGTCGGCGCACTTTTTATTTTTGGAGGAAAAAACTATGAAAAAACTTTTATCGATCATCCTTACTACCTTTATGCTATTGTCTTTTGTTGCTTGTAACAGACCAAACGATTTTAACAACAGTAACGATAGCGTCGAGAGCAGCTTCAACAATACAACGGATGGTGGAGATAATGAAAACATTACCGATGAAAATAGTTCATCTAACGCATCCGATATTCTCAATGCAGACACAATAAGTTACGTTTATGGATCATATAGCGAAGGATGTGTATTTGTTAATAAGAAAAATGACAATCAAAATCTATATTGTATAGATAAATCCGGCAAAACAATATTTTCTGTTGTTTGTTCAAGTGACGAATTTACCTATACACCAGGACTTGCATATACTTTTTCAAAAGGACTTGCACATATACCGGCGGGAATATGCGACAAAACAGGAAAAATCACGACTGCCCAAGATCTTGGTGGAGATAAGATCTTAAGGTGTGATTTTGCTGCTGATTATATTTTAGTAAGCAGATCAACGACATCTTTTATGGGAACGACATACGAACTTGCAACGTTTAATACTAAATTCGAAAAAATAGTTGATTTTTCAGGCGATTTTTACGAAATATACGATCAAAACAAGCATTATTCATTCATTGATACATATCTGCTTCTTGCTCCTTGGGAAGATAAATATTTAAATTTGTGCACAGGAGAAGTAAGTGAAGGCAAGTCATCTTTACGCTCTAAGATACAGCTTGAACGAGATTCTGACCTTTGGGAGAGCGAAGGATACTGGGGATCCATTGGCGGTTTTTATATTTATAGCAAATTAGATGATCTTTTAAGCAATAGCTCCATACCCGAAAGGACCACGGTTCTTGATTTAAGTCAAAATGAAAAGTATACGAAAATTAACCAAATCGGAAACTTTAAAAATGGAGTGGCTCCCGTGACTTTCGAGGTCAGGGATGGGGATGGAAATTATATATATTACTATACTATTATGGACGAAGAAGGAAACTTCAAGTTTGAACCCGTAAAGATCGGCGGAAATGTTATCAATTACTCTTTCGATAACGGATATTTTGTATGTAATGTCGCTCCCAAAGGAGGTTTTTCCCTAGACCGCAGATTAGAAGTATATAGCATTGAGGGTAAGTTTATTTCAAGCATGGACTACACTTTATCCTCATGGTATAATATTTCGAACGTTTCAATCTCCGAAGGGGTAATTCTTGCAGAAATTAATAACGTTTATTACTTCTATGATATCGACCTCAAGCCGATTTTTTAGTTTCAATTAATACAGCATTTCTATATCCACTTTTCGTCAATTACTCACAAACACAAAAGACCACGCCCAGCGTGGTCTTTTGTGCGTTTGGTATGCGTTTTGTGCAAAGGTTCTGATTCCCCGTCCTCACCTTTTCATTGAGCTTTACTTGCTATAACGGTGTTCGACTTTTTTGTCCTCGAATGGCTGGCTCAAACAAACTTACACAGCTTTTGCAAAGCTTGTAGTCGCCATCACGGGTACGCGAATATTAAATTTTAAATCGGGTAAATTTGCGATAATCAGATCGTAGAAATTCTAAAATCACGCCTTTGCCAAGCCAAGACTTGACAAAATGACCTTGTATGCCCCTTTCCCTTTCTGCCCTGCCTCGGTTGTACCTCTCCCCCGCTATGCTGACGATTTCCTTGCTTAAAGAATATCGTTTTGCGAAAAGGATGGCGGAGAGACCTGTACCAAACCACTGCCGTAAGATGACAAACTGTCAGGAATATAAGCTGAAAAAGCTAAAACAACTTATTCCTATATATTCTGTTCTCACGCCGCCGCGTTGGCGTTTATCTGATCAATGATCCTCTTGATACCCATCCAGACCGACATATCGGTAAAGACCTCGACGATGCTGCCGTTGTCGGTAAAGGGCGCCTCCTGAAGCACCGAGAGATCCTTCAGCACTCCGTTATGGACGATATACTCAATGATCTGGTTTACAAAATAGATCTGACTTGCGTCAAGGCTGACGTCATTGAGATAATCGGCAAACGCTGCCTTAGCCGCCGCCATATCAAGACCTACGATCTCGCGCACGAACTCGCCGAGCGGCTTCTCTCCGTATTCTGCCTCGTAGTCCTTCTTGCTGCCGACCTCACTCCACAAAATGCGCTCAAGCGCCTTTATATCATCGGCATTCAAGGGAACGTTGCTTCTGAGCTTGGCAATCGCCGCCTCATCCTGATGCTGACGAACGTAAAACTCCGCCTTTGTCTTGTAGCTCTTGAGATCATCGCTTTCAAGATCGGACTCATTCCATTCGATAGAAAGAATCTCTTCATCGAAATTTGTTGTATATGGAATATTTTTGGAGCCTATAACATATTTCATCAAATCGCGCAGATTCTCACGGATATGCTCAAACTCATTAATGCCTGCATTCTCGAGATAATCGGTGTTCAGAATCTTATTGATAAGCTCGGATTGCGCCATAATCTCGGGAATATTCGCCACGCCCGCGATTCCTTTGACCTTCTTATACAGGTCGGTGCGAGCGCGTGAATACTTCTTCCCTGCAAGGTATGCAAGCTCGATGCCGTACATAAGTGCATCAAAACGAACCGCAGAAGCCACGTCCTCGTCGGGAGTGATCAGAGGAGCAAGCTCCTCCGCCATCATAAGCGTATCCTCGTAGGTGAGTGCCAAATAATTATTGGGATTGGCATACTGCTCAACGTAGCGCAAATGCTGACGAACAGCAAAATTGTCCTTGTTCAGCTCACGCACCTTGCGCACCATATCATCAACCAAGGTCTTGCGGAATTCGATCAGATCGGGGGTCTGATAAGCAAGATCCTGCAGCTTGAAGGCGATCTGCGCCTTAAGCTTGAATACAGCGCCCTGCAGAGCCATCTGATTGGCGGTAGGCTTGCCGTTATTCATACGGAAGAACTCGAAGTTGCCGCAAAAATCAAAAATATAGAACTTGTCCTTGTCCTTGCCGTCGATCAGACCGTCGCAACGGCGAGTTCCTCGACCGATCATCTGCCAGAACTTCGCTTTACTCATAACCTTCTTGAAGAAAACGAGATTGAGCACCTCAGGCACGTCGATTCCCGTGTCAAGCATATCGACCGAGATCGCGATCTGCGGCAATTTCTTGGGATCGGAAAACTCATCGATCGCGCTCTGCGCGTATGTCATATAGTTGTCAATAACCTTGGTGTAACCGGGCAGATGAGGGTATTCCTTACCAAAAATCTCGTGGATCTTATCTGCATGCTGGTGATTCTTTGCGAAAATGATGGTTTTACCGAGCTTTTCTCCGTAATCAATGCGTAAACCGTCCTGCATCAAGATATGAAGCACCTGGCGGATCGTGTCCTCGTTGAATACCCACTCGTTGATAGCCGACGACGCGATGCTTTCGGGCAACTCGCCGTTTTCGTCCTCAAAGGTGTCCTCATACGCCGCTTTATCCTCGTCGGAGAGGTCGTCGTACACGATTCCCTGCTCGATAAATTTGAGCTTGCTCTCGACTGACATAAAGTCAACGAGAAATCCGTCTGCGACCGCTTGAGCGAGATCATACGCGTAGGTAGGAATGCCGTTTGCAAGCTCAAAGATCTCATACGTATTCTTGTCGATCTCGTCCTTGGGCGTAGCGGTAAGACCCACCAAGGGCGCGTCGAAATAATTAAAAATGTCCTTGTATTTGTTGTAGATCGAGCGGTGCGCCTCGTCTACGATCACAAGATCGAAGTGACCGACGGTAAAGAGCTTTTTATCATTTTCGTCACGGATCTCGTCGATGCAGTTCATCATTGTCTGATAGGTCGAGAAGACACAGCGCGCGTCAAAATTCTCCTTGTCCTCGCAGAGATTGGTCACCGAGAGGTCGGGGAGATTGTTGACAAAGGAGCGCTTCGCCTGAGTAACCAGCGAATTACGGTCAGCGAGGAACAAAATGTTCTTCACCCAGCCGTGATCAAGCAAGACCTTGCAAAGCGCGATGACCGTTCTCGTCTTACCCGAGCCCGTAGCCATAACAAGCAGAGCCTTGCGTCGATTTTTCTTGTCAAACGCCTCACATACCGCCTTGATCGCGCCCTCCTGATAGTAACGTCCGGCTATGAGCCTGTCCACCGTCACGTTTTTAAGGCTTGCCCGCATCGTGTGCAGATTAAAGAGCTTTTCAAGGTCGCGCTTGGAGTATATAGACGCCACGCGGCGCTCGGGATAATACTTGTCATCCCAGATGCGCGTGTCAAAGCCGTTCGAGAGGAAAATGATCGGTCTGCGACCGTATTTCTGCTCCAAAAGGTCGGCATAAAGCTTTGCCTGCTGTCTGCCCTTGGCAACGTCCACGCAGGTGCGCTTGGCTTCAAGCACGGCAAGAGCCCTGCCGTCGTCGCCATAGAGAACGTAATCGGCATATCCGACCTCGCTCTTGTTGGGCATACCGTAAAGCTCGACTTCGTTTATCCAGTCCTTCCCTTCGCTCCAGCCCGCGTCACGAAGCATAAAGTCGATATAGATCTTTCTCGTCTTGTATTCGGAGAGATCGAGGGGCTTGGGAACGTAGGTCTGCTGCTGCTCGGCACGGCGCGCGGTAAGCTCGTCCTTGAGCGCCTTGTTCTCCTCGATCAGCTTGTTTACGTCGATATCAACGTCGGGGACGAATTCGAGCGCCTCGTTGATCGTCAGCTCAAGCAAGGACTTGTCAAACTGCTGCTCCTCATATTCGGGTGCGTAGAAATAGGCTACAAGATCAAGGAAAATGAAAAGATTTTCAAGGCAAAGCTCGGCTTCGTCCTGTGTTACCTTTTTGCCGCCGTGCGCCGCGTTGTTGCCCACCTGACGAATGAGATCCATGCGCTTCCAGACGTCCTGCCCTACGATCGCGCGGAACTCCTCGGCATTTATCATCCTTTGGAGATTGGTCTCAAAGGGGATGTCGAGATCCTTGTCGATCGAGTACATCCACTTGACCGCGAACTCCATTGCGCGCCGACAGTTGAGCGCACAGGCGTCCACGTCGATATGTAATATTTTCTCCGCCGAGATCGCCACGTCCGCAAACGTGTCAAAATCGGGGGTAGCTTTTAGGAAATCAAAGTTGGTCATGATTTACCTCACTTAATACTTTTTTTCAATTGAGCAGATAAGTTTTCATACAATGCCTCTTTTTGTTCTTGGCTCTCATTATTATCTATACAATTAATAAATGCAATTATGGCCTTCAAAACAGCATTGTCAAAATATAATTTAACTTTTGTGGTTTCTGCCTTCAACAATTCTTTTACTCGCTCGTTTTCCGGATGATAATATAGAGCAGTAGCATAATCGATAATGTTCAAGGAAATATCTTTTTGCACTTTAAACACTTCTATTTTTTTTGCATTTCTGCTTTCTAAAAATTTAGTAAAGTATCCGCCTAAAAAAACAGTTGTAACCAAAGAAAAAAGAGCTTGTACTACGGTATTATTTGAAAAATCTTTTTCTGACAACTTCAATACTAAATCGTAAACTAAATATCCCCAAAACGCAAATAGGGACATTCCAATTATAATAGCAACTATGCTATAAATCCAGTATCCTTTTTTATTTTCGTTCACAATACTACCACCTCACCCAAAATATTTTTGCATCAATGTTTTTTGCTTTTGAAAAATCAATTATTATTGTTATCCGATATTACTATTCCTGCGAACGAAGAAATTACGACAGACTTTTAGGCAATCAATGTTTTTCATATCTCCTATCACAACTCTATTTGTTGAGTAATTCCATTGCCTTTTCTGCAGCTTGATATCCGCGAGCTAATTCTTCTCCGTATCTAGCAATGTTCCCGAGTGCCGATTGTTCTAAAGTGGCATTGGGTTTTCCTTCTGTCTTTTTTCGAAGATTCATTTGAAAAATATTTTTGTGTACAGCAATATGAATTCTAGATCGCATTTTTTCAACAGAAATAACACTATTGCTATTATACTCTGCCAATTTATCTATAATGGAATCTTCTTTTTCAATCCTGTCAAATTGGGTAGTCATCGTATATTGCTCGTCATAATCAAATATAACCAATTGTCGATTTGAACTATTATGAAGCCATGCTAATATCTTATTCCACCATTGTTTGTCTGTCTCTCCCAATGACATTCCATAAATACAGATAATTGTGCTTTCTGATATTAATCTATCCGCATCAATATCATTATTCTGCCGCAATCGCTGATTTAAGAATGGCTTAACTATATAACGAACAAATCTATCATCAGTAGCAAGTTCTTTATTTGATATTTGACTTGCATCATTGACTCCCATAATTGGATATTTGTCACTATAACCGTGAACATGTACTATTTGCCCTATTTTGTCAACATATTCGTTGTTGGAAATCTTGCGCTTGCTTACAATCTTTTGCGGAATAGTATCCATACATTTTTTTAAAACAGAAGTATAATTAAAATTAATAAAATTGTAAGTTATGCTTTCCTTGCTAAACACGCTATAAATTTTAGAAATATCTTGTGCTGATTGTCTAGGCAAATTATTATCTGAGTAATATGTTAATAAAGCATCGATCATCTTATGTGCAATATTTTGATTGTTCTCAAAAGACAATTTATTTTCTTGTCCTTTCAAGTATGCCATAAATCCTTTTTCAAAATCTTTTACTTGATCAATAAATGTTTTTTTTGTTTCAAGCATAAATTCATCCGTATAACGACCTAACTGGCGTTCAAAATATGACCAATTATCTTCGTTTTGGGAAATGTGATCTGCCAATCCTTTCAACGATACCTTTTTGTATTTCGACTGTGAAATATATATTGGAAAGTAATCCGAAAATTTGGAACGCATTCCCAGTCCAATATCAAAACCATTTCCTATTAAAAATGTCACTTTCATATAATTTACCTCACCCAAAATATTTTTGCATCAATGCTTTTTTTAGTGTTTCGAGCTTTTCAAGGCTCTTTTGAATTTCTGATTTCGATTTGTCGACTTGTTCGACGAAGGCAGCAAACTGCTCTTGCAGTTCTATTGGTGGTATGATTATGTTACAAGCTAATAAATCGTCTTTTCGAAGATTTGTTTGAGCATTACCATCATCAAACTTCAAAAAGTATTCGTGCCTATTCAACAAATAGTAAAAGAAAATAGCGTTAAAAGAATAATTTCTAAAACAACAAATTCGCTGATTAAGAGTATACTTGCCGTCTTCATTAATCAAAACACATTTTGCCAATGCTCTTCCATTGGGAACATCACTCATAACCATAGCAATATCGTTAATATATAATGGAAATAGTAATTCATTTGTTCTTCTGTAATCTGTAATATCCGAAGCAATACAGCGAGAGGTCACCAAAATATATTTTCCATTTTCATCAACAACTTGCTCATGTGCTTTTCCATTATAAAAATCAACACATTTATGTAGTGGTTTGCTTTCCCAGTTTCGGTCATTAGTGTATCTATCCCCAAACATCTCGATAAATCGGGATTTTACAAGCTCGTCCAATTTTAAAAGTTGCTGTTTGCGGAGAGAAATAATACTTTGAACTTTATCAAGTTGAGAAACAATATCTTCCTGAATGTTCATATCAGGAACAATTATCTCTATATTCAGCAAGTTAGCTTTCGTTAAACTTGGAATCGTCACAGTTGTATTGAGCTTTTCAAAATCAAACTGTTCACAAAAATAATACAGATATCTGGGTAACAAAACATCCCTGTTTGCACACAAGCCAAAAGCAGTGTCAACATTCCAAAATGGAGTTTCAACAAATATGGGCTTATTTATATTTCCTTTTCTTCCGATGATTACGGTATGCGGTTCACAAATATAATCGTCAGCATATCCCATAATTCCGCCACTTCCGTATATCGGATATTTTCCATAGGGATTTTCAACTTTCGATTGATTCTTACCGTTGATTATAGTAAGAACTTCTGAAAATTTTGCCATCATCCCACCCCCTTAAAAAGTGCTACCAATGCAACTATCAAAGCCGCAAAGCTTACAATTCCCGAAAAAACTGCAACTATAAAATTTTTATCTTTCTCCTGTTCGATTTCCTTGGCTGCTCTCCACATAATAATGCAGTATGCACCAAATGCAATTAAGAACAAGCCAACAATTCCCAAGGCAAATATATTGGCAACTACATTATTTGCTGAAGTCCAAACAGCGGTATTGATGGCATATTGAATAATTGTAATGAACCCAATTATACATACCGCTATGCCAAAAATCGGAACAAATCTAAAAAACAATGAAATCCAAAAAGCAAAGCTGTTTGAAACGAAACTTTTTCTTTCTGTCTGTTGCTTTTCCGCATCGTTCTGCGCCTCTACTATTGCCTGTGCAAGTTTTTTATAATCTATCTCAAGATTCAATTCTTGAATATTAACTTGCTGTTTATCTTTCTTTTTAGCCATTAAAGTAATTCCTCCAACTCCGCCAGCCCCTTGCTGATCTCCATCTCCAACTCATGCAGCTCTGCCATGATCTCGGCGGAGGGGGCATACTCCACGGGCTTATATTCGGTCTTTTTGTACTTATTGATCGAGAGGTCGTAGTCGTTCTGCACGATCTCGTCGCGCGGCACGAAGAAGGATTTATCGGTACGCGCGCGGTCGTTTTCTGCATCGCGGTTGTGGAATCGCGCAATTATATCGGGAATGTCGTTTTCCTTGACCTCATTACGCTTATCGTCAAGGCTGAATCCGTCGGCTTGCATGTCGTAAAACCAGACCTTATCGGTGCCGCCGTGTCCCGTCTTGGTGAAGATCAGAATTCCGGTAGAAACACCTGCGTAGGGCTTGAACACGCCCGAGGGCATGGAAATAACGGCTTCGAGACGGTTATCGTCAACGATTGCCTTTCTGATCGCCTTATGAGCCCCTGACGAGCCGAAAAGCACGCCGTCGGGAACGATAACGGCGCATCTGCCGCCCGTGCGAAGCATACGGAGCATCAGCGCGAGGAAAAGCAGCTCGGTCTTCTTGGTCTTGCACACCTTGAGGAGATCGGGAGAGACGGTATCATAGTCAAGGCTTCCCTTAAAGGGGGGATTTGCAAGAATAAGCGAATATTTATCCTTATCGGCATTCTGATCGGACAAGCTGTCGCGGTATTCGATATAGGGGTTGTCCACGCCGTGAGTCATCATATTCATAGCACCGATGCGGAGCATGGTTCTGTCCATATCGTAGCCGTGGAACATTTCGCTCATATAGTGCGCCTTCTTCTGCCTGTTGTAGAAGATCTCTTCCTTGCGCTTTTCCTTGAGGTAGTCACCTGCGGCAACAAGGAATCCCGACGTACCGCAGGCAGGGTCGCAGATAACCTCGTCGGCACTCGGATCCATCAGCTCGACCATCATACGAATGATATGTCTGGGCGTGCGGAACTGACCGTTCAGACCCGACTGCGCGATCTTTGAAAGCAGATACTCGTAAACGTCTCCTCGGATGTCGCTGTCCTTGATCTGCGCCATCTGGGCATAGATATCGTCGATAATAGTCACGACCTTGTCAAGCAGCAGCGGTGTGGGGATCTTGAATATTGCGTCGTCCATATACTTGGAATATGCGCCGTTTTTGTTGTCGTGCAGGTTCTTGATGAACGGGAATACCCACTCCTGTACCGTTGCGTACATCTTCCCTGCGGGAAAATCGTGGAAGGTAGACCACTTGAGCTGATTGCCGTCGATCTCGCGGTCGCCGACCTTTACCTTATCGGCAAAGATGCTCTTGTGAGGAAGTCCGAGCATCACCGCCTCCTTGGCGCGCATATTATCGGTGTCGTCAAGGTCGTGAATAAACATCAGATAAGTGACCTGCTCGATTACGTCGAGGGGATTGACAAGTCCGCCTGCCGCAAATACGTCCCAAAGTCCGTCAATTCTATTTTTAAGCTCGCCTGTGATCATTTTTTAGTCCTTTCCGTGATTCCACATATACGCGGTGTATCTTCCACCGCCGATTTTCAATATTTCCCCGCTTGTCACCAGATCGTTGAGTGCTCTCTGCACCGTGACCTGACTGATATCGGGGCATTTTGCCATAATTTCGGTTTTTGTGATTTTTCCGAGCGTGCCCTTGATGATCTCTCTGATACGCTCGGGCTTGGACATATTGCCCGTCGCAAGAGCCTGAGCTCTCGACGAAAACTCGCGATATGCCGCAACTATCACTCCGAGGGTGTACTGAACAAAGGGGATATAGTCGTTTTCGCCCTCGTGCCAGCTCGCCGAGCTGTTTTGCAGTGCTTCGTAGTAGGTTTCCTTGCTCTGCTCTATCATTTTTTCGATACTGATATACTTGCCGACGATATAGCCCGCGCGGTAAAGTAACAAGAGCGTGAGCAGGCGGCTCATTCTGCCGTTACCGTCGTTAAAAGGGTGAATGCAAAGGAAATCCAATATAAACATCGGAATGATAAGAAGCGGATCGGCATCGCTCCCTTTTATCATTTCGTCAAAGGCTTCGCAAATTTCGTCTATCGCGCTCGGCGTCTCGAATGCGGACACGGGCTGAAAACGAACGCGCCTGTTGCCGTCAATATCCTCTTCGGTGATCACGTTGTCCGAATTTTTGTAATTGCCGCCAATTGATTTGCCGCTGAACTTATAAAGATCGCGGTGAAGCTGAAGGATGATCGACGGCTTTACGGGAATATAGTCGTGATTTTCGTGAATCGTTGCGAGCACGTCGCGGTATCCCGCGATCTCCTGCTCGTTTCTCGTTTGCGGCATCGTTTTGTTTGAAACGAGGCTCTTGAGGCGGTCGTCTGAGGTGTAAATGCCCTCGATTTTGTTGGATGCCTCGGTGCTTTGTATTTTCGCCATCTCAACAAGCTGTATCAGAGTGTCGGCTTTAGCTTCTATGAATAGGGTCTGCTCGCCCTTGTATTCGTGGATCTGTGTCAATAGCGACACGATCTCGGGCGTCAGCAGCTTTTGCCATTTATTTCGGTAGCTGTAATTACGCATATAGACCTCGCGTTACATAATTTTTATCTATAATATAGTATATCACCAATTTCGTCTTTTGTCAACATTAATTTGATCATTTTTTCTCAAATGATCAAATTGAATGTTAAATTGATCATAATAATCGAGAAAGCAAAATTAACGCTCGCACCCTCCTGCACCGTTCATTAGCAAGCCCGTCGCTTTTTTGCTCCTTTTCTCTCTTTAAACTTTCCTTTCCACCATCAAAAAGTCTTTTATGGCTTTCCTCGCCATCCTCGGCCTCGAGACGATTTCGTCAAGGCTACCCATATACCTTTGGACGAGAGAATGAGCGGTTAAGGATCACCTCCACCATAAAATTAAAGGCACCCTTTTGGGTGCCTTTAATTTTATGGTGGAGTCGATGAGACTAATGAGAAATTCCTCGCCAAAACGCTTGCGTTTTGTGCAAAGGTTCTGATTCTTATGTTCGCTATCGCTCACTCACCGAGCTTTGCTCCGCAAATCATCCGTTAACGCGCGGCGTGTTATAACGCAAGCCCCGACAAAGCAATTAAAAAGCCGTGCCGCAGGGTCATTCCCTTGCGGCACGGCAATTTTTATGCTAACGCTGCGCGATATGCGGCGCTCGCCCGTATTATCTTTGTACTCTTCCCGAGCCGTCGCCGCCCGCGAGCTTTTCGACCTCGCTGACGCTGACTCTGTTATAGTCGCCCTCGACCGAGTGCTTGAGCGCAGACGCCGCCACGGCAAATTCGATCGCGTCCTGCGTGCTCTTTCCCGAAAGCAGCGAATAGATAAGTCCGCCGCCGAAGGAGTCGCCGCCGCCAACGCGGTCAACGATGTGGAGGTGATAGGACTTGGAGAAGCAATAGTTTTCACCGTCGTACAGCATTCCCGCCCAATCGTTATCACTCGCGGAAATAGAAGAACGAAGCGTGATCGCGACCTTTTCAAATCCGAATTTATCGGCAAGCTGCTTCGCAACCGACTTGTATCCCTCGTGGTTGAGCTTACCGCCGTAGATATCGGTATTCTCCGCCTCGATTCCGAAAACGTCCTTGGCGTCCTCCTCGTTGGAGATACAAACGTCGACGTACTCACAAAGCTTAGTCATAGCCTCTCTTGCCTCGGCTCTCGTCCAGAGCTTGCCGCGGTAGTTGAGGTCGCAGGAGATCTTAATTCCCTTTGCCTTTGCCGCCTTGCACGCCTCAAGGCAGATATCGACCATATTTCCGCCAAGCGCGGGAGTAATTCCTGTGAAATGGAACCAATCTGCGCCCTCGAAAATGCTATCCCAATCGAAATCCGATGCCGCTGCCTCTGCGATTGCGGAGTGTGCGCGGTCGTAAATGCAGACGGAGCCTCTCTGCGACGCGCCTTTTTCAAGGAAATAGATACCTATTCTGTCGCCGCCGCGAACGATCTTAGTCGTATCAACGCCGAAATAGCGCAGCGAGTCGACCGCCGCCTGACCGATAGCGTGCTTGGGGAGCTTGGTCACGTAAACGCTGTCAAGACCATAATTTGCAAGGGATACGGCAACGTTTGCCTCTCCGCCGCCAAAGGTGGCTTGCATCTGGTCGTTCTGAAAGAATCTGTAATATCCGCTGGGTGCCAAGCGGAGCATGATCTCACCGAAAGTAACTACTCTTTTCATTTTTCTGCCTCCATTTTTTCAAGTGCTTCCTTGACGAAGAAGCTGCCGCCGATAGCGGCGATCTTATCAAACGCCAAAAATTCGTCTATATTGCTGCGATCGACTCCGCCCGTGGGAATAAATTTAACCTGCGGGAATGGTGCGGAGAGTGCCTTAAGCGCCTTAAGTCCGCCGTAGATATTTGCGGGGAAGAATTTTACTGTGGTAATTCCAAGCTCAAGCGCCGCCATTATTTCGGTGGGGGTCACGCAGCCGGGATAGTACGGAATATTTCTCTCGTTACATATCTTTGCCACTGCGACGGAAAGACCGGGCGAAACTATAAAGGTCGCGCCTGCCGCAAGAGCCGCCTCACACTGCTCAGCGTTGATAACGGTGCCCGCGCCTATCTCCATATCGGGATAGTTCTTGACCGCATATTCGATCGCCTCTGCCGCGCAGGCGGTACGGAAGGTGATCTCAGCGCAATTGATCCCGCTGTTTTTAAGCGCTGTGAGTATCTTGTCGGTTTCCGACAACTCTTTGATAACTACTACGGGAATAAACTTTTCCATCTTATCTCTCCTTCTGACCGAGCACCTATGGCGCCGATCTTGACAAGTGTATTTTTATACAATAAAATGATACCACATTCCGCCGCCGATGTCAAGTGGCAAACGCCACATAATAATTCTTTTAGTGTATTATTTTCCATTTTCTATTGCAAATTTTCTTAAACTGTGGTACAATAAATGCATTATAGTCAACACATTATTTTCGGAGGAACAAATGAAAAAAAGTTTTCTGTATTTAATCTTCACACTGTCACTGCTGATGATCATTTCGGTCGGCGCGATCGGCATTTCTGCCGCCAACACGTCGAGCAGCACCGCGCACGACTTCGGCACGCTGCAAAGCGGCTCGGTCTATTCCGAGAGCGGCTCGGTCGCGGTCAGCGGACGAGACTATTGGTACAAATTCACCGTTGAAGCGGCGGGAGAATTGACCATCAAGCTCGAGCACGAGATAATCACCTCCACTGATAGCTATTGGAACTTCGTTTGCTATCAGGCGGACGCAACCACCTATCTTACGGGCGCATCGAGCTCGGTTCCCTATTGGAAGAGCGCTGGCAACGAGTCAAAGACTGTTGTGGACGGCATTTTTCTCGAGGCAGGAACCTACTACATAAGAGTAACGAGTGGCAAAAAGTACTCTGACGCCACCTACACGCTCTCTCTTTCCTACACACACGACAACCGCACCGAGACCGAGTACAATTCGTCGTATGCCACCGCAGACGAGTTGGTTTTGAACGAAGCATACAGAGGTTCTCTCACGGCATCGACCGACGAGGACTGGTTCTGCTTTACCACAGATACCGACGGCTATTTTTCGATAACCTTCGACCACGATATAACCACCTCAAAGGAAAAAACCTGGCGCATATACGTATATCACGAAGACGGCACCTCGTATATTTGCGACGAGACTAATTATTGGTCAGTCACCGACAACGAGGCATCGGTTCAGACTCCCAAGTTCGGCGTCAGCGCGGGAAAGTATTATATCAAGATCGTAAATAACACAGAACACAGCGATACTACCTACACCTTCACAGTCAACTTCACCGAGGCGGACAACTGGGAAAAGGAGAGCAACCACACCTATCTCTTGGCGAACGATATGGGAACGAGCAAGCTTTGGTACGGAACTACGGCGACAAGCTCCTACAACTCGGACGAGACCGACTGGTTCAAGATCAACGTGACCTATACCGCAAGCTACAAGCTCACCTTCTCTCATGCTCAGGTGGGCGGAGCGAGTGACAACGTCTGGAGCGTTGCGCTCTATAAGGCAGACGGAACGACAAGGCTCACCAGTGCAAACGTAAAGGGAGGCTCCGATCTCGAGCTTGACCTTGGAGAGCTGACCGCGGGAACTTATTACGTAAAGGTCATGGCAAATCTCTATCACAGCTCGGAGGTCTACAGCATAGCGATAAGCGACGATCACGCGCACAACTATTCCGCGGTCGGAACTCAATATTCCTCCACCCAGCATATCCAAGAATGTACGCTTTGCGGCGAGACCGCTTATCTCGCTCACGATTGGAATTCGGGCACGGTGACAGATCATCCCACCTGCACGGATACAGGCGAAAAGCTCTACAAATGCACGATCTGCTCCGAGGAAAAGACCGAGGAGCTCCCCGCCGAGCACAAAATAGTAACCGTTGACGGAAAAGAAGCAACCTGCACCGAGGAGGGCTACACCAAGCACGTATATTGCAGGGTCTGCGAGGTGGTTTTTGAGCAAAGCGAGCCGATCTCCGCGCTCGGTCACCTTGAGAGCGATTGGATCAATAAGGGCGAGGTTTCCTGCACCGATGGCGTTGACAGATATAAGGAATGTATCCGTTGCCACACCGTTTTGGACGAGGATCACGTTGAAGGTGTCGGACACGTATTCGATAACGTTTACGGCGTAGCGCCGACCTGCGAGACCTACGGCTATACGTACTACGGCTGCGTAAAATGCGGATACTCTTATGAAGACGATATCAAGGAGGCGCTCGGTCACCTTGAGAGCGATTGGATCAACCGAATCGAGCCTTCTTGCACCGTGGGCGTGGACAGATATAAGGAATGTCTCCGTTGCAGTGCCGTATTGGTCGAGGAGCAAGCCGACCCCATCGGACACGTATTCGATGCGCACGTGGTTGAGCCGACCTGCACAGAGCAAGGATATATACGCGACGTCTGCGTAGAATGCGGATATAGCTACGAATCAGAAACCATACCCGCAACGGGCAAGCACAATTTCGGTGAGCCCACCGAGGTAAACGGATATATCGTAACGGTCTGCCGCGATTGCGGACACTCGGTATCCACCATTGCGCCCAAGCTTGAAGAGGTCGGCGGTTGCCAGAGCTCGTTTGGAGTCAGCGCCGTGCTTGTTGCGATCGTTTCGGTTGCGGGATCGCTCATTTTCAGAAAAAAGGAAGACTAATTGAATTCTCCTAAAGGAAAAGATATGAAAAAAGCAAAGATAATTATTCTCGCGGGACAGTCGAACGCCGTGGGCGTCGGACACACAAAATATCTCTCAAAGCACTTTGACGCGGCGACCGAGGCGAAATTCCGCGAGGGCTACGACAATATTCTCATCAACTATTCCTCGCACGCGATCAAGAGCAACGGCTTTGTCAAGACGAGGACGAACTGCACCGAGGCGGCGAAGGACACGCTCGGCCCCGAGGTCGGAATTGCGCGAATGCTCGATAAAAAGTGCCACGGCGAGCAATATTTCATTGTAAAATGCGCCTTTGGCGGCACGGGTCTCTGCCACGATTGGCTCTCTCAGTCCGATCCCGCGCATATTTCGGGCGTTGAGGTCGACTTTAACAAGGCGATCCAGTTCATCGAGCCGACCCCTGCGGGCTGGTGCTACAACGAGCTGGTCAGACTGCTTGACGAGAGCATCGAGCTGCTCAAGCGCGACGGATTTGACCCGACAGTCTGCGCTTTTTGTTGGATGCAGGGCGAGAACGACGCAATGACGCGCGAGAACACCGACGCGTATATCGGTCGCTACGAGCGTTTGCTCTGCGATCTTAGCACGAGATTTGCTCCCTATTTTGAAAATTGCCGCTATATTGAGGCGGGAGTTTCGGAGATCTGGGAATTTCACAAGGAAATGAATGCAAACAAGCGTGAATATGCCGAGAGGTCGGGTCACAGATACATCGACACGATTGCCGCGGGGCTGACGACCAAAAACGAGCCCGAGGAAGAACCCGACACGTATCATTACGATTCCGACGCGATCGTAAAGCTCGGAGAGCTCTTCGGCGCGGAGATTGTTGGGTGAGTTTGTCGATATGCCTCGCTTCGCTCGTCTCGATATATTTGCCTTGCGGCAAATTCGATATGTTTTCACTTCGTTCAAACTCGATATGATATAAATCCGCGCTCACGCAGTGAGCATATCGAGTGCGATAGCACATATCGAACGCGTTAGCGTATATCGAAAATCCGCGCCGGCGGATTTATATCGACGCGCACTTGCTCTGCGGCAGGTCGCCGGAGCGGGGGCGTTTTGCGCGCAAAACGGGGGCAGGGTTTCGCTTGCGAAACAGAGAACCTTTACACTCGCTACGCTCGGTGGCGAATTTGACCAATCCCGCTTCCGACGACAAAAAGGGTACGAGGACAAGTGTCCTCGTACCCTTTTTGGTGCCGGAAGCGGGGGTCGAACCCGCACGGTATCGCTACCACTGGATTTTGAGTCCAGCACGTCTGCCAATTCCATCATTCCGGCGCAACAAAAGTATTATACTACAAAATGATGGAATAGTCAAGACCTTTTTGGAAAATGCTTCTAAAAATCTTATAGAATCACTCAAAATCCTCAACTCGCCACTCGTCGAGCCACTCGATATAGGGCTGCTCCCCGTCGAAGCGGAAGGGCAACCAGACGTAGTCCGCTTTGCTGATATTGCGCTGCTCTACCGTCGACATAATGTGCGTCGCCTCGGCGCGCTCCTCGTCGGTCGCGTCGGGGCGGAAGGCGTCCTCGTACGCCTTGGCGTAGAGCTCGTAGGGCACGTCCATACGGTGCGGCAGCCAACGGTCGGCGCAGGCTATGTAGAGATCCTTCTTCCCAGGCACCTTGAAAACGCTCGAGATCTGACTGTGAAATGACGTGCGACTTTCATCGCTCGGGTGGGGATCTCCCAACACTCTGTAAGGGCCGTGCCAGGTGTCCGCGATCGCTACCTCGGAGGGATTTGGCAGATAGCTCGTCGTTCCCGAGGTGACGAGATAATGCTTGCCGCCGCGCTGAAAATGTGCGGTCGCCTCTCTTACGAATGGCGGATAGGGGCGCGGAAAATGGGTGGAATAATATCCCGTGACGTCGGTATAATCGTCGGTCAGGTCGGCGCAGATCGTCTCGGAGTGTACCCTCTCGAAGTAGTAATACGCCTTGCCGTCAGGCGCGACCACAAGGTCAAAGTCGCCTGCGCTCATACCAAGAGGATAGAGCTTTTCGCGGACGATGGTGTATGGCCCTGCCAGCGCGTCGGCAGTCAGAACGGTCTCGCTCTGCGTGCCGTCGTAGTCCATGATCTTGAGCCAGCAGACGAACTTTTTAGTCCTTTTATTGTATATGATATGAGGTCTGTCCATAAGTGACGAGGGGTGGAGGGGTGAGCTCGGATCTTCGGTATTTGGCGGAATGATCAATCCAAGATCCTCCCAGTTATAGAGGTCGGTTGACCTGTAGCATCTCACTCCCCAATGCCAGATCTTCTTTGCCTCGTCTGTAAACTCCTTGTTCTCGCCGTACCAATAATAGTAGCCGTCGAGATACATAAGAGAGCCGCCGTGGGCGTGTATGCGCTTTCCTTCGGTGTCAAGCCAAACCTGACCCGGACGGAACGAATCGTAGCGAGTGTTCATAATCAGAAACCCTCCGTTTTTTACTTCCAATCATATTATAATTCATTTTCCCCTGCTTGTCAATAGTAAAAGGGCTTGAGCGTTCTCGAAAAACGAGTCGCTCAAGCCCTTGGATTATTCAGTTAATGCACGTCACTCCGCCGAAGCAGTCGGGATCTCCTCGCTACCGCTTGCGCTGTTAACGAAGGTGATCGACTCTCTGTCGCCGTTAGAAGCGATCGCATCGTCAAGCTCGTCGCAGAAAGCGATATACTCGACGTCGATATACGAGGTCAGAGCCGTGGTCTGATTGAACATATCAAATCTTATAAACTTTATCGAATAGTTGCCGTTAGCGTCGGGCGCGAAGGTCGAAAGATCAAACGCCGCAAGGTCGATGACCATTACCTGCCACTCTCCGTCCTTGACAACGGCATAGGTCACCATATAGTCGCCGCTACCCGTAGCGCTCGGATTTACAGTGCTGGCAAACACGCCGAAGTGTCCCGCAGACTCGGGATTGCTCTCGGGCAGGCGGTATTTGACCACCATATACTGTCCCGTGACGCCGCTCAGCGCGAAATGCGCGTAGGTCTCGCCAAGACCGTTGCCGAAAAAGCTGGTATAGGTTTCGTCACTTGAGAGAACGACCTCCCCGATACTGCTGTTGGGATTCGACGCATTTGTAAAGAGAGTATTCGCGTCAAGAGTCAGATTGTAGCGGGTCTGCTCGATCACGTCTTCCTTCTCGGGCCAGCCCTCAAAGTCCTCGTCGGCAACGATGCGGAAGGTGCGCTCGACCTCTCCCGTCATATCAACGACGAAGGAGTAGGAATAAGTGCCGTCACCGTCGTAAGTGACCGCATAGCCGTCGTAATACTCATAATTTCCGTAATCGTCGGGCGAATCCGCCGAGCTGACCTTGTATTCGACCCATTCACCGCCTACCTTTTCGTAGATCTTCGGTGCGGTGAGCTTATTAAATCCATACGCTCTGACGGTAACGTTGTTCTCGCCGCCCGAAAGAGTAAACTCTGCGTTCTTGCCGTCGGTAGACAGAACACGGGGCAGATATACGCTTTCGATGACCTCGGTTCCGTTGCCTGCGGTAACGGTCAGGGGATCGAGCAAGGTATCGTTTCTTACGTTCTGGACGTTTACGTCGTCGGTGCTCTTGGGCGAGCCCCAAGGCAGAAGGATCATATTGATCTCGATGACGTCGCCCGCCTTGAGCGTGACCGCTTCAAGATCAAGCGAAAGCGAGAGCGAATTGTCGACGTCGGTGACTACAAATCCTGCGTCAGACTTCTCACCGCCGATGGTCATGCTCGAACTGTAGACAAGACAAGCAAGATTTACGTAGTCGTTCGTGTCACCCTTGATAAGTCCGAAGTAGGAGAAGTAGGGGCACTCACTACCGAGCTTGACGACCTCTGCCGAGGATTTTACATTAGCGTTCTTGACTGCCGCGCTTCCCTGCTCGTCGAGATAACCGACCTTACTGTACTCACCAAATCCGACCATCTTGTAGAACGAGAAGTCGGTCGCGAAATTATCAAAGCTTACGTCCTCGAGAACCTCGAGCTTCATCGTGTAGTAGGTTCTGTTTTCGTCAAGCTGCGGCATCTCCATATGCGTGTAGGTCGCCTTGATCTTGCCGTCGTCCGAGAGATACTTCATCTCGACCTCGGCATAGGTGGGACCTGCGGAGAGCACGGTCGACGAAAGAGTCTCGGCTGCCGAGACCTTGCCGTTTGCATCGGTATATCTGAGCAGATAATGGTAACCGCCGTTGGTGAACTGCGGCTGATTGCCGTTGGGGTGATTAGGCACGTCGCTCCACATAATGCCGCTCGCTGCTCTGTGGTCGGGCAGGATCTGAAGGTCTCTGCCGTGTACGTAGTAGGGACAGATACAGTTGGACTCGGTAACACCCGTCGAGAGATGGTAGTAAGGCATATTTGCCTGTATCGAGGACACCTGCTTTAAGGGGAATTTACCCCAATTCTGATAGAGATTGAGGATATTGAGCGTCAGCTCCTCGTCTGCCTTGACGACGACGGGAATAAAGGTCTCGCTGAACGCCTTGTCGCCGCGGTCGTAAAGCGGCTCTTCCTTTTCGTGAATGAAGTTCTTGCTGACCTCGATCGGAATCGGCAGGAGCATATCCTTCTCGGAGAGCACCGCACCGCACTCGATGTTGGTCGAGTCCGCGAAGGTGTTTATATACATTTTGCGGTCAAGGTCGTCGCCCTTGATCGTGAAGCGGACGTTGAAATGCTCGTTCTGGTGTCCGAAATAAGAATAGTTAAAGGATACGGTTCCGTCGAGCGTGAAGCGGTAGTAGCCGCGCAGAGCGTCGTAGCCCGCAAACGCTCCGTTGTCGGAGTTTTCGGTGTCAACGACGATATTCTCGCTCGTCAGAGGGTGTCTTTCGCACTCTGCCTCGCCCAAGAACGCGGCGAAATCGTGGCTCTCGTCGGTGTAGAGTCGGTGACCCATATAAAAGTCGTTGCTCTTATCGTCGACGGGGGGATCGATCGTGTTATTTTCGGGGGTGCTTGACTGCACGATGCGGTAGCTGTCACCCTCAAGCGTGACAGTGATGCTTCCGCTTGCCGCGTGGACGGGCATAATGTAACCGAAGATACCAACGTCCTTGATATCAAAGCCGACGTATTCGGCGCTTGCCCAATCGACTCCGTCGAGGGTTTCGTGCGTGCCGTTTTTGTCCTTGACTATCAGCTTCTCGACTGTATCAGCCGCGATATCGGTGATCATACCGAGCTCGGCAATATTCGTGACCTTCTCACCCGCAACGAAGTGCAGAGTCTGGTGGAGCTTGTCGGAATAAACGTTAAGATTTCGGTCGAGATAGAGCGCGGGAGCACCCTCGGCAACCTTTGCGTTGACCGCCTTGATCTCACCTATCTCGAATTCATCACCGGGCTGACCGTAAATGTCGAGACGGAGCTGCGTAACCTTGTCCGTGTAGTCGGGCATAGTGCTCATAGGAATATAGTAGGTGTGGCTCTCGCCGTCGGAAAGAATCTCAAACGAAAGCTTGTGCTTCTCGTCGAGCTCGGTCCTTCCGCCCACGAGCATATAAATATTTGCATTGGAGATCGTACCCGATACCTTGAGCGTGACCGCAACGTAGTTGTAGTCCGCCGCATTGTAGTCGACGGTATACGCGATGCAGGTGTCGAGATTGGAGGTGACCTCACTTCTGAGCACACCGTTTCTGACCTTCGGTTCCTTCATATCGACGTGGTAGTCGTAGCTCGCAAGATTGACCTTCATCTCGTCGATGACCTCAAAATCGCTAAAGAAGTTCTGGTCGAGTATGCGGATGTCGTAGTAATAGTAGCCGAGCTTGAGCACGTTGGTTCTCGCCTGCGACGTGGTTTCGGATGCGTAATAGACCTTGCCGTCGTTCATTTTGACGTAAACGTCCATCGTGTTACCAAGGTAGGTCTTGCCCGAAGCGCTCTTAAGGGCGGTGACGAGCTGATCCGAGCCGCTGTCAAGCGAATATTCGAGCTGCATATTGTTATTTTTTATAACGTAATGCTTTCTGTTCGGATCGGTGTAATACACGTTCACGCCGTTTTTGAGCTCGTGAGCGTTCTGAACCAAAGAGGCATATTCGCCCTCGGTGAGCACAAAGGGCTCCTCGGTGGTCTCCTCTGCCGTGGTCTCGTCCGTGCCCGTGGTCTCGTTCGTGCCCGTGGTCTCGTCCGTACCCGTGGTC
>SVRA01000024.1 GCA_015065075.1 Oscillospiraceae bacterium | reverse complement strand
TTTGAAAGCAATTTGTTTGAATATTCATATTTAAAACAATTAATCTAAATAAAAAACACGGAAAAGGAGAAATTATTTTGGGAAGAAATATTTCATCTTTGCACGTGCCCCACAATAAGCATACTGCAGCTTGCGTTCCCGTGCGCATTGAAACGCCTAAGGAAATCATCCTGCCTATGAATATGCATTCGGGTCACGATGCTGAGCCCATCGTACAGGTTGGCGATCACGTTCGTGTTGGTCAGCTTATCGCAAGGGAAGAGGGCAGATTCTCTTCTCCCGTACACGCAACCGTTTCGGGTACTGTTACCGAGATCTCTCCTATGGAGGTTGCGGGCGGCGAGACTCTCGCTATTCACATTGAGAGCGACGGACTTATGGAGGTTGATCCCTCTGTAAAGGCTCCCGAGTTCACCGATTGTGACGGTTTCTTGCAGGCAGTCAGAGACGGCGGTATCGTCGGTCTCGGCGGCGCGGCTTTCCCCACTTGGGCAAAGTTCAACGAGGCTAAAAACCCCGATTACAAGGTAGACACCGTGCTCGTTAACGCGGCAGAGTGCGAGCCTTACATCACCAGTGACCACAGAATGATGCTCGCGCATCCCGAGCTTATCGCGGACGGTATCGAGTATCTTCGCAAATACATGAACGAATATCTTGGCAATGCCAAGTTTATGATCTGCATCGAGAAGAACAAGGCAGACGCTATCGAGGTTCTCAAGAAGACCTTTGAGGGCAAGGACTACGTTGTTGTTCACGAGCTCAAGACCATCTATCCTCAGGGCGCAAAGCAGGTAATGCTTTACAACGCTACGGGCAGAGTTGCGGTTGCGGGCAGACGTTTCCCCTCGTTCGGAGCGCTTATCGTAAACGTTTCCTCTCTTGCAAAGATGGCTGAATATCTCAACACGGGTATGCCTCTCGTTGAGAGAATCGTTACCGTTGACGGTCCTGCAGTTGAAACGCCCATGAACCTTATTGCTCCTATCGGAACGAGAGTAAGTGAGCTTCTCAAGTACACCGGTCTTAAGAGCGAGCCCGGCAAGGTCGTTATGGGCGGTCCTATGAACGGTACCGCTATCTGCTCGGTCGACGATCCTATCGTTAAGATCTCTAACTCGGTTCTTATCTTCGACGAAAAGAACTCGGTTCTTCCCGAGGCTTCTCCCTGCATCAACTGCGGTCGTTGCATGGAAAAGTGCCCCGTTGGCATCAGCGTGCCTATGGTCGACAAGGTAATGTCGGTTGAAAAGGAAGAAAGACGCGTAAAGCTCCTCATCGACACCGGCGTTCGTCAGTGTGTTGACTGCGGCTGCTGTACTTACGTTTGCCCCGCAAACCGTCCCTTGCTTGAGATCAACAAGCAGGCAAGATCCTATATTAAAAAATACCTTGCCGCACAGAAAGAAAAAGAGGGAGGTGCAAAGGCATGAGTAAACTTCATATCTCTCCCGCACCTCACATTCATCAAAAGGGTGCGTCGGTAAATCGAGTAATGCTCGACGTTATCATCGCGATGATCCCCGCGGCTCTCGTTGGAATCATCTTCTTCGGACTCAAGGCTCTTTGGATCATTCTCACCTGCGTTGCAAGTGCAGTCCTTTCCGAGTTCATTTTCAATCTTTGCGCTCACAAAAAGCAGACTATCGGAGACCTTTCCGCCGTTGTTACGGGTCTTCTCCTCGCGCTCAACCTGAGCACTGAGGTCAAGCTCTGGCAGTGTGCTGTCGGTAGCGTTTTCGCTATCTTAGTAGTTAAGTGCTTCTTCGGAGGCATCGGTAAGAACATCGTTAACCCTGCTATCGCGGCTCGTGTATTCATGCTTCTTGCCTTCGGCTCGGTTGCAGCCGTTTCCAAGATCGCTCCTTTGTTTGATCTCGGATTCCTCGGAAACGCTGTTCCCGAGATCGTTGCAGGTGCAACTCCTCTCGCTTCTCTTAACGCAGGCGTTGAGGGTGCTGCCAACGCTCCCACCGTTCTCCAGCTTCTCGTTGGTGCACACGGCGGTACTATCGGTGAGACCTGCGCTATCGCGCTTCTTCTCGGCTTCGTTTATCTCGTAGCGAGAAAGGTCATCAAGTGGTACGTTCCCGCGTCCTTCGTAGCGACCGTTTTCGTCTGCTACCTCATCTTCGGCGGATTTGACGTTACCTTTGCTCTCCAGCACGTTCTCGCGGGCGGTCTGCTCCTCGGTGCTATCTTTATGGCGACCGACTACGTTACGACTCCCACCACCAATCTCGGTAGAATCGTATTCTGTGTTGGCGCAGGTCTTCTGACCTTCGTTATCAGACAGTTCGCAAGCTATCCCGAGGGCGTTTCGATCGCTATACTTACTATGAACCTTCTTACTCCCTTCATTTACGACTGGACCAAGAAGAGAACTCTGGGAGGTGTTAAATAATGAAGCTTATTAAGACAATACTGATACTTCTCGTTATTTGCACTATTTTCGGAGCTGCTATGTTCGGTATCGACATGTACACCGGACCCATTATCGAGAATAATAAATTAGGTGCTATAAAGGATAGATTGAATAAGGTTATGCCTGATGCAGCTTCTTATGAAGAAATTACCGATCAGCTGAATAATATTCCTGAAAACGTAACTGCAGTATATGAAGAAACAACGGGAAAGGGATACGTTGTTCTGTGCACAGCTGAATCCCAATATTCCGCATCCCCCATGGATATTACCCTTGGAGTTGCTGCGGATGGTAAGATTTGTGGAATCCAGCTCGACTCCTACACCGATTCGGTCGACTTCCGCGACAATGATGCAAATTATCTGAATTCCTACATTGGTAAAGACTCTGCTCTTGCAGACGTTGGCACTGTATCGGGCGCTACGTTCTCCTCCTCCGCCTTCAAGGGCTCGGTTGAGGCTGCTATGGGCGTGCTCATCGAGAACGATCTTATTAAGGCAGGAGAAAAGACTCCTGAGCAAATTCTTACCGAGCTTATTGCTACAGTCTATCCCGAAATGGCTCCCGAGGGTACCCTCAACGCAGAGAAGATGACCGTAAGCGGAACCATTACCACTGCATACAAATCAACAAATAACACTGGATATGCATACATTTTTGTTGGTGAAAGTGAAAGCTATCTTGTAATTATTACTCCTAAAAACACATGTACGGTATACGACGTAGACGGTAAGGACGTTACCGAGGCAAATACCGCACTTGTAGGAGAAGCTGTTGCCCATATGGAAAGCAGCAAGCTCGAGATTCTTAACGCAGTTATGCCTAACGGATCTGCGTATAAGGAAATCACAGCAACTCTTGATGGTATTTCTAAAAGAATTATCGCAGTTTATAGGGAAACCTCCGGCCTTGGATATGTCCTCCGTTGTCAAGCAGAAAGCGATTACAGCTCCGCTCCCATGGAAATAACTATCGGTGTGGATATGGAAGGCAAGATTTGTGGAATCCAGATCGATTCCTACAACGACACTGCAAGCTTTGACTTCCGTGAAAAAGATCCTAACTATCTCCCCTCCTATATTGGAAAGGACTCCGCTCTTGCAGATATTGGAATAGTTGCAGGAAGCACCTTCTCCTCAACCGCATTCAAGAACGCGGTTTCTGAGGCTATGGGCATGCTCATCGAGAATGATCTTATCGCGGCAGGCGTTAAGTCCGATGCGCAGATCCTTGAGGAGCTCATTCCCACCGTTGCACCCGGCTTCACCAAGCTCGTTGAGGGTGCCGCATCGGGCAATATCCAGAAGGCTCTCAAGGCAGAGAACGACACCGGATTTGCTTACATTATGATCGAGGGCGATGCAACCTATCTTGCGGTTGTGAACGCTACCGGTGTATGCAAGGTATACAACGTAGAGGGTGCTGACGTTACCGCAGACCACGCGGCTCTTGCTGATGAGGCAAAGGCTGCAAGTGCTGCTCAGATAAGCTACTCCGACGCACTTATTACCAAGATTGGTAATATGATGGACGGCGCGTCTGACATTACCGCGCTTGAGATAGACACCTTCAACACAGTTGTTGCAGCAGTCAGCTTCAAGATCGACGGCGTGAACTACTACGGCTTCTACTCCAGAAGCATCGGCTTCCACCAGATGGACGTTTACATCGTTATCGATGAAAACGGAGCTATCGCAAAGATCGATGCAAAGCAGTTTATCTTTGATGAAGAATACTTTATGTCATTCGGCGGTATGAATGTCGGCGAATACAAGAACGGATTCGTTGGAATCACTGGCGAGACCTGGAACGGTGATGCGGCTATTATCGCAACCGCTACTATGACCTCCAACGCAATGAAGGAGTCCACCACGGATGCGTTTGCATCGTTTAATTCTATCAAGGGAGGAGCAAAGTAATGAAAAAGACTAAAACATCTTATCTCCTCAGAGGCACGCCCTCCGTGCTCCTCTTTATCGGAGCAGGCTTCGTTATGGCTTCCAGCGCGGATATTCGCGCGGCTCTCGGTATGGGCGCGGCAGTTCTTCTGTCGATGCTCCTTACCTCTATCGTAGTTTCGGCTATTCACAAGATCATTCCCGCATACGCAAAGACTCCCGTTTATCTTATGATAATCACAGGCTTTGTTTCGATCATCTCGATGTTTATGCAGGCTTGGTTCCCCGAGGTCGTTCAGATGCTCGGAGTTCATCTCGCGGCTCTCTCGGTCAGCGCGGTCATTTATCGCGACGCTGAGGAGATTGCGGACCACAACGGCGAGGTCAAGTCTATCGAGGTTGCTCTTGTTACAGGCGTATTCTTTACAGTCGTTATGGTAGTTTGTGCCCTTATCCGTGAGGTTCTCGGAAACGCTACTATCTGGGGCAAGCCCATTGCGTTCCTTCAGGACTACAAGGTATCGGCTCTTGTCGGTGCTGTAGGCGGCTATATCGTTCTTGCTATCGTTATGGCGATCATTAACAAGGTTACGGGTCTTCACCACCACCTTGACGAATCGAAAGAAAAGGAGGATAATTGCTAATGACTATCAACGTTATTCTTGGAATCCTTCTTGCAGGAATTCTTTCTAACAACTACGCTCTGCTTCATTTTCTCGGCACGGGCGCGGTAATTGAAAACGAGCGCTCAACCAAGAGATCTATGGTTCTCGGTCTCGGCACTACTCTTGTAATGGTGCTCTCGACTCTTATAACCTGGCCTCTTGACAAATATCTGCTCGTAAAGGTTCCTTATATTCAGACTATGGTGTTCGTGCTCGTAGTTCTGGTCGTAGTTGAGGTGCTCCACCTTATCGCAAAGAATCTGCTCGATAATTACTGCCGTTCCGATTTCGTAAAGTTTGCTATCAACGGCGCGGTTCTCGGTCTTTGTGTTCATAACACCGAGCTTGGCTTGGTTGAAGCTCTCGTTACCGCAGCAGCCGTAGGTATCGGATTTATGCTCACTATGACTCTTTACGGCAAGCTCAAGGACCTTGCAGTTGACGAGGATGCAATCCCCGCATCCTTCCGCGGTCTGCCTATCGCGCTTCTTACCGCAGGAATGATCGCTCTCGCACTCGTTGCGCTCAGCTCCATCAGCTTCTGATGAAAAAGGGAGATTTAATTCTCATAGTCGCTATTCTTGCCGTGGCGCTTTTGCTGCTGGGCATCTGGGCGCTTACCCGTAAGGACGGAGCGTATGTCGTCGTTCGTGTGGACGGCGAGGAGGTGGCAAGATACAGTCTTGCCGAGGATGGCGAATATTCGCTCAACGGAGGAACAAATATCCTTCGAATTGAGGGGGGGCAGGCTTATCTGACCTATGCCGACTGTCCCGATCACCTTTGCGTAAAGCAGGGTAGGGTGCACAGCTCGGGTGAGGTCATAACCTGTCTGCCGAACAAGCTGACGGTCACGGTCTACGGTGCCGAAGATGACGTTGAGCTTGTAGGTTAACTTAAATCAAAAAAGACCGCGGGCAAAATGCCCGCGGTCAAAAAAATAATGAGGACAGCGTGAAGGTCTCGTTACACTTGCAGGTAATTTAACTGCTTCACGCGTGAATTTTGCCGACGGCAAAATTCGTTGATTATTACTTAATGCAGGGAGATCAGCGTGAAGGTCTCGTTACACTTGCAGGCAAATTAACTGCTTCACGCATGAATTTTGCCGACGGCAAAATTCGTTGATTATTATTTGATGCAGAGAGATCAGAGCGAAGATCTCGTTACACTTGCAGGTAAATTAACTGCTTCACGCATGAATTTTGCCGATGGCAAAATTCGTTGATTATTATTTGATGAAGGGAGATCAGCATGAAAACCAAAAAGGTCGCGTTTCTGGGGCTTTCTATTGCTCTGGCAATGATACTTTCCTTTGTGGAAAGTCAGATACCTGCGCTCGTGGCGATACCCGGCATAAAGGTCGGTCTCCCCAATCTCGTTATGGTGTTTTTGCTTTATAAGGTCGGCTGGAAGGAGACTGTCATCGTCAGCATCATACGCGTCGTGCTTGTGTCGATGCTTTTCGGCAACGTGCAGACTATGGCGTTCAGTATCGCGGGAGCGGTGCTGAGCCTGACGGGAATGATACTTCTTAAAAAGCTGAACATTTTTTCCTGCATTGCGATCAGCGTTGTGGGTGGCGTTTTGCACAACGTCGGACAGATAATTATGGCGTGTCTGATAACACAGACTGCAGGAATTGCGACCTATCTTCCCGTGCTTCTTATTTCGGGAACGGTTGCAGGTGTGGTTATTGGTCTTATCGGCGGAATGCTTGTTAAAAGGCTTGATAGGTTTAAGTTTTAATAAAAAAGGAACGGCTACTGCCGTTCCTTTTTTGATTATACATCATTCCTGCAAATATCATCTAAGGTTTCGCGCTTGACCGCGATATAGTCCTTGCCTCCGTGCAGCATTACCACGGGGGGCTTGCCGAGACGGTTATAATTAGAGGACATAGAGTAGTTGTACGCGCCCGTTGTCAGTACCGCAATCACGTCGCCGCGCTTAATATCTGCAGGCAGGGTGACGTTTTCCTGCAATATGTCGCCGCTTTCACAGCAACGTCCTACGAGCGAGCAGGTGAAGGTAGGCGCGCTTGAGGTCATTCGGCTTGCAAGACATACGGTGTAAGGTGAGCCGTAGAGCGCGAAGCGGGGGTTATCCGCCATGCCGCCGTCGACCGACACGTAATTTTTGTATCCCGGTATGCGCTTGACCGTGCCTGCGGTGTAGACCGTCAGACCTGCATCGGCAACGATGCTTCTGCCCGGCTCCATTCGGATCGAGGGCATTTTGATGCCGAGCTTTTGGCAATGCTTCTTTATAAAATCGGCGACCTTATGAATATTAGCCGCGATGTCGATCTCGGGGTGCTCCTCGAGGTAGCGAACTCCGTAGCCGCCGCCAAGGTCGAGGATCTCGGTCTCAAAGCCGTATTTTTGCTTCATTTCAGCTATGAAATTGAGCATTATCTCGGAGGCTTGGAGATAAACCTCGGAGTCGAAGACCTGTGAGCCGACGTGGCAGTGAAATCCTGAAAGGGTAATGTTTGCAAGCTCGCTTGCGTACTTTGTTATCTGCTCGGCTTGACCCGTTTCGATCGCGGAGCCGAATTTTGAGTCGACCTTGCCCGTGGCGACCGCCGCGTAGGTATGAGGGTCGATGCCGGGGGTGAGACGGAGCAAAATCTTCTGATTTACGCCCTTGTCGCGCGCGATTTTGTCTATCGCATCAAGCTCCTCGACGTTATCGACCACGAAGTACCCGACCTTTTCATCGATCGCGTAGGCGATGTCGAAATCGGTCTTGTTATTGCTGTGAAAATAAGCCTTCTCAAGCGGAAATCCAACGCTCGCCGCAGTATAAAGCTCCCCCGACGATACGAGATCCGTGCCCATGCCTTCCTCCATAACGATGCGGTACATCTGCTTAAAGGATGCCGCCTTGCTCGCGTAGAGGGGAAGCGCGTCGTCGCCGAATGCCTCCTTCATTGCGCAGACATAGGTGCGGCAACGCTCACGGATGCGGTCCTCGTCGAAAAGATAGAGGGGGGTGCCGTATTTTTTTGCCATTTCAACGGTATCGACACCGCCGAGCGTGAGGTGGTTATTTTCGTTTACTGATAAGTTCTTACAGATCATTTTGTTTTTTCCTTTTGACATTACTCGCCGTTACTCATCGTCGATCATGCTGTACATATCGTACAGTCCTGCGCTCTTGTCCTTGATAAAGTCCGCGGCAGCTATCGCGCCCTCGGCGAAAAGAGAACGGCTATGCGCCTCGTGCTTGAGCGTGATGGTCTGCGTGTCCGTGCCGATTATGACCTCGTGCTCGCCGACGATATTGCCCATTCGGATCGCGTGAATGCCGATCTCGTCCTTCATTCGCTTTGCCTGACCCTGTCTGCCAAAAGTGAAGACCGCTTTTTCGCGTATTTTCTGTATCGACTGTGCAAGCAGGAGCGCCGTGCCGCTGGGTGCGTCTATTTTTCTGTTATGGTGCTTTTCGATTATTTCAACATCTGCGTCGGGGAAGGTCTTGACCGCCGTTTTTGCAAGCTCGCAAAGCAGAGCCACACCAAGCGACATATTTGCCGAGTGGAAAAGCGGAATTTTTTTCGCCGCCTCTTTTATATAGCCCTTTTCAACATCATCGTGACCCGTTGTCGCCAGTACGACGGGGATATTCTTCTCGCAAGCATATTCGAGCAGTGCCTTCGTTGCGCTGTGGTGCGAAAAATCGACTATGCAGTCGGGTTTCTCCTTGACCTCGCTCCAGCTCGTGTATACGGGACAGTCCGCGCCCTCGGGCACGATCACGTCTACTCCTGCGCACAGCTCTGCGCCGCGGTAGCCTTCTTTTACTATTTTCTTGACCTCGGCGCCCATTCTGCCGCCTATGCCGTTTATTAGTATTTTCATTGTTTGTTTTTCCTTATTTTTAGTTAGCGAAGGAAGCGATTTTTCCACCTTTTTTGAAAAAAGGTGGAGCCAAAAAACTTCCCCGATAGTTTGGGTCCTTTTAGGGTGTCGGAGAATTTTTTCTGCGGCAAGCCTTGAAAAAATCCCTCACCGACGCTATTGTATTGCAAAGGTTTAGAACCCAGCCGATGTTGTGCAACTTATTTTAGAGTCTCTTTAAGTTTAAGTTAGATGATGTGTCTTGGGTTCAATACGGCAGGGCGTATTTTATCTCAGTAGGCTGATTTTTCGGCTTGCCGCAAAATCAGCGTCAATTCACCCTTGTTAGAACCCAAAATATCGAAAGTTTTTGAGGGTTTTAGGGAACTTTTTCCCAAAAAGTTCCCTAAGAAATCCCTACATCAGTAACTTTCTCAAATCAACCCTAAATCCTTCATAATTCCTGACAATTTAGCTTCGTGCTCGGGCTCCATTTCGCAGAGGGGGGAGCGGAGGGAATTTTCGCAGAATCCCATCAGGGACATAGCCGCCTTAACGGGAATAGGATTGACCTCACAGAAAAGGGCATTGATGAGGGGGAGGAGATCAAGCTGAGCCTTGAGGCTTTCGGCGTGATTACCGTCGAAGAAGTCGTGGCAGAGCTTACTTGTCGCGCGGGGCATAGGATTGGAGAGCACAGATATAACACCCTTGCCGCCGAGAGAGAGGATCGGAACGATCTGATCGTCGTTGCCCGAATATATGTCCATTTTATCGCCGACGAGGTGCGCAAGTTCCGCGATCTGCGAGATATTGCCGCTTGCCTCCTTGATCGCAACGATATTGGGATGGTCTGCGAGCTTCGCCGCGGTTGCGGGCAGAATATTACAGCCCGTACGCGAGGGCACATTATAGAGAATAACGGGCTTGGTCGAAGCGTCGGCGATCTCGGTGAACATTTTTATAAGACCCTTTTGAGTAGCCTTGTTGTAGTAGGGGGTGACTACGAGGACTGCGTCCGCGCCCGCGTCACATGCATGCTGTGTCAGCTCGATCGCGTAAGCGGTATCGTTCGAGCCTGTGCCCGCGATGACGGGAACTCTGCCTGCGACGGTATCGACGGCGAATTTGATCGCATCTCTGTGCTCGTCGTCGGTCAGCGTGCTCGCCTCGCCCGTGGTTCCGCAGACGACGATAGCGTCGATGCCCTCGTCGATCTGCCAATTTATGAGCTTTTCAAAGCTTTCGTAGTCGATCTTACCGTCCTTGAAGGGTGTAATTATGGCAGTTGCCGCGCCCGTGAATACAGTTTTTTTCATTTTATATCTACCTCCGATTGTTATACGTATTTGCAATAAAAAAGCAGAGGACAGTGCCTCCGCCCGTGCGCGTTTCAACAAAAAACAGCCGTTTACACGGCTATCCTCATCGAATTGACATCGAACAGATAGCACTCCGCATATTTGCGACAGCAAAATGGATATTATCCGAGTTGCCAGAACTCCCGTGCGCCGTGGGAGATCTTCGGCACCGAACCCTTTCTTCGCCGCAACGCCTGCGCGGGCTTTTTCGCGGCAAATACTCTTGTTCTGATGCGCCTCTATCATCTTTTTTGTCAGTATATCACATTTTTTTCGCTTTGTCAAGGGATTGGGGATATTTTGTCTGTTTTAGGGGCATATTTTTTGAACGGCAACAAAAAACGGCGGAAGATATCTTTTTTATAAAAAACACTTTAACAAAACGCAAACAAAATTTAAATCTTTTAAAAATAAGCCCTTGATATAATGCGGTTGTAAAATTGGCAAACTGTGCTTTGGAGGTGGAGCCATGAAAAGAAAGTACAAGGTCAAAACCGCAACGAAAACGATCGAACGCGAATATAATTACATTCCCGTTCGCTATATCATTGCGGGTTTAATTACACTTTTTGAGATACTCGCCATCATCGGTATTGTGGTTGCATGCTGCTATTACATCCCGTATTTTTATATTGCTGCTTGGATAACCGAGATCTTTTGCGTTATCAAAATTATTGCGTCTGACGACAACCCCGATTATAAGGTGCCGTGGCTTTTGTTCGTTCTGATCTTGCCGATTGCGGGATTTATGTTCTACTTTCTTTTTTACTCTAGAAAGCTTCAAAAGAAATTCATTCGCCGTCTTGAGGAGTTGAAAAAATATCGATATGAGAAGGATCAAGAGAAAATTCTTGACAAACTGGAGTGTGAGAGTGCTCACGCCTCTGAGCAGGCAAAAATGCTCTGCGCTGTTTCGGGGGCGAGTGTATTTACAAATACGAACCAGACCTATTATCCGCTAGGCGAAGATATGTGGCAGGAAATGATATCCGACCTAGAAAAAGCCGAAAAGTTCATCTTTATGGAATACTTTATTATAGAGGAAGGAAGGTTTTGGAACTCTATACTCGACGTTCTGAAGAGAAAAGCATCCGTGGGTGTTACGGTGAGAATTCTTTATGATGACATCGGCTGTATGAGTACACTTCCGGGCAATTATTACAAGCAACTTACAAAGCTCGGAATTGAAGCAAGACCCTTTTCACGCTTGCGCGGACAAGCCGATAGCGAGTTTAACAACCGCAGCCACCGCAAGATCTGCGTCATTGACGGCAAGGTGGGATATACAGGCGGCGTAAACATTGCTGACGAATATATCAATGAAATTGAACGCTTTGGTCATTGGAAGGATACCGCCCTTCGTCTTGAGGGAGAGGCTGTATGGGAGATGACAAGACTGTTCCTCACCGATTACGGCATAAACACAAAAAGACTTCCTGAAACGAAGGTTGAGCTTTACCCAAAGCAAAGCAATATGCGCGCAGACGGATATGTGATCCCGTTTGGTGACGGTCCGTCTCCGCTGTATGATCGCAGAGTGGGCAAAAGCGTTATTCAGAATATGCTTTCATCCGCAACAAAATATGTGTACATGACCACGCCATATCTTATTATAGATAATGAGTTGTGCGGAAGCATTGAAAACGCCGCTTTGCGCGGTGTAGACGTGCGCATCATCGTCCCGCATATTCCCGACAAAAAAATTGTTTTCGGTATGACGAGAAGCTTTTATCACCGTTTGATAAAGTCGGGTGTCAAAATCTATGAATACAAGCCCGGCTTTATTCACGCCAAAAGCTATATTGCAGATGACGAGTATGCGATGATAGGCACGATCAATCTTGACTACCGAAGCCTTGTGCATCACTTTGAAAACGGAGTATGGATGTATCGGTGCGATTCTATCACGGATTTGAAGCAAGATATCGAGGAAACTATGGCAAAATCGATAGAGATAACGCCCGACATGCTGAAAACAGGGCCTATCACACGGTTGATTCGCTCGGTAGTAAGAATTTTTGCTCCAATGCTGTAAAAATTTGTTTTATAACATTTCGTAAACATTTCAGAAGCAAAATGCAAAAATCAGCATCGTATAATATAATCACAATGAATGACAAAAACAGGAGAAGTATGGAAAACACCACTTTTAGCTACAATTATTCGGCAGCAAGGAACAGGGAAGTCGAAAATATCAGAAAAAAATATATGCCGCAAGAGGAAAGCAAGCTTGATATACTGAAAAAGCTTGATTCACGTGTTCAGTGTGCGGGGATGATCGAAAGCCTGAGCATTGGAATAATAGGCGCACTCGTATTTGGTGTCGGAATGTGCTTCTTTCTCGACGTGTTCGCAGGCGCGGCGTGGCTCTCAGCACTCTTTATGATCATAGGTACTCTTATCATGATTCCTGCCTACCCGATATACAGACGAATTGCCCTTAAAACCAAAGCGGAGCTTACACCAGAAATTCTTCGCTTGTCCGAAGAAATCATGAAATCCGCAAATAATTAAGGATTAACAAAAGACAAACATTTCACAAAACAATCAAAAACAAACGGCTATTATAATATAGCTACAAAATCGAAAAGGAGATAATTGATATGTCAAAAATTGCAGAAACCAACGAAAAGATCGCAGAAAAGGTGGTCGAGGGATACAAGAAGATAGAGAACGGTGTCGTTGAGGGATATAAGAAGATCGAAAACGGAGTTGTTGAAGGCTTCGAAAAGGTATCCGACAAGTGCGTAGAGGTTCTTTTTGCCAAGGAAGGCGAGAGCGTAGAAGATGCAAAGAAAAGACTTTCGGGCGATAAGACCGATAGCGAAAACAAGTAATTTATTATAGGAGATATAGCATAATGAATAGAAATGATCAGCAGTTTATGGCACAGAAGATCCGCACACAGTATATGGAAAAGCAATCTACAAAGCTCGATGATCTTCGTGAGCTTGATTCAAGGGTAAAACGCCCCGCAAACGTATTCGCCTACACATTCGGAAGCATTTCTGCAGTTGTTATGGGCGCAGGTATGAGCCTTGTTATGACTGATATCGGTGCTATTGTCGGCATCGCAAGCGCAATGATTCCCGGAATCGCAATTGGTGTTGTGGGCCTCGGAATGGCGCTCCTCACTTATCCCATGTATAAGGGAATACTTAACTCGCGCAAGAAGAAGTACGGCGCTGAAATTATTAAGCTCAGCGAATCGATCATCAATAAATGATCAATAAAGTATTATAAAAGGGAATATAATCCCCCCAAAAAACCGAGGCGTTGATTTGCCTCGGTTTTTTTGCCATCTGTTTTTACGATAACAACGTAGAAAGAATCGATCCATCTTTTTTACTAGATAAGATCAAGGTAACTGCTCGCAAAATTCGATGAATTTCGGGTCCTGCTTGTAGACGACAAGCTTCGGGTGGATAGGGTCGCTCATATAGCGCGGAGTCCTTTCGATTATAAAGGGGATGCTTTTTCGCTTTCGCAAGGATCGATATTTCTCGCCTCGTCGTTGCTGGAGAGCTAACAGATAAGAGGTATGCGGGAAGGCACTTGTCGACGGTCTTAAGTGAGCTTTCGTCGAGATTTTTGTAGGATTGGGCACTGGGAGTTCAGATGCCTTGAAAAATCAAAAAAATTTGAAAAAATTTCAAAATCATATTGACTTTATCGCTTTAGTGTGGTAAAATGATAAAGTAATTTTTTCAACGGTCGGGGTGGTCGATCGGCTTTGGACGACGGAGCTCAAGCGTTGAATTTAAAACGATAAGGAGAACGATCATGAGTCCTCACTTTACGGAAGATATAAAAGCTTTGTTCCAAGCGATACTTACGCTTACGAGCGAGGAGGAATGCGCCGCTTTTTTCGAGGATCTTTGCACTATCAAGGAGCTGCAGGATCTCTCGCTTCGCCTCCGTGTTGCCGAGATGCTCAAGGACGGCAAAAGGTATCAGGATATCGGCACCGAGACGGGCGCGAGCACCGCGACGATCAGCCGAGTCAACCGCTGTCTCAATTACGGCTGCGGCGGCTACAAAAAGGTGCTTGAGGATCTCGAGAAAATAAGGAAATAAGGATTAGGGAGGCACAAAATTATGATTTTACGCTCAGATGCCTCGTACTCTCTTAAAAAGCTTTACGAGAGCTACGGATATTCTCAATATAAAATGAGCAGATTTGAGGAATACGAGCTATATCTTCGCAACAAGAGCTTTCTCGTATCCGATCACATAATCGCGTTTACCGATACCGACGGCAAGCTGATGGCGCTCAAGCCCGACGTAACGCTCTCGATAGTCAAGGGCTGTGACGAGTGCCAAACGGGGCTCCGCCGCGTGTATTACGACGAGAACGTTTACAGGGTGCCGCGCGGCGCTATGTCCTTCAAGGAGATAAGACAGGCGGGGCTCGAATGCATCGGGGAGCTTGATGAATACGCTATCTCCGAGGTGCTCACGCTTGCGGTGAAAAGTCTTGAGAGTATTTCCCACGATTGCGTGCTTGACGTTTCGGACATGGGTATAGTTGCCTCGCTCACCGAGCGCATCTCTCCCACGGTCGCCTTTAAGGCAAGATTGCTTTCGCTCGTCGCGGAAAAGAACATTCACGAGCTCAAGGTGCTTTGCGCTGCCGAGGGCAGAGATCCCGATGCGGCAGAAAAGCTTATAAAGCTGATCTCACTTCGGGGCGGCTGCGACGAGATGCTTGAGATCTTGCGCGGGGACGTTTGCTTTGCCGAGGCGAGCGCTATGGCGCGGATCGTTTCGGCGGTGAGCGCACGAAGCGACTGCGTAAAGGTCGATTTTTCGGTGACCGACGATATGAAATATTACAACGGCATCGTTTTCAAGGGCTTTATAAAGGGTATTCCGTCAAGCGTTTTGTCGGGCGGCAGATACGACAATCTTATGAAGAAAATGGGCAAGCAGTCGGGGGCGATCGGGTTTGCGGTCTACCTCGATCTGATCGGTGATCTTGACACGGTCGCCGACGAATACGACGTTGACACGGTTCTGATCTACGACGACTCGCTCCCGATTGACTCTATTATGGCTCTTGCCGACTCTCTTCGCTCCGACGGATCGAGTGTCAGAGCCGTGCGCGAGCTGCCGAGCGGGATCAAATACAGACGGATCGTTGACAAAAGGGAGGGCAGATAATGGAAATGCTGAATATTGCGCTCCCCAAGGGGCGCCTTGGCGAGAAGGTTTACGATATGTTTGCCGCGGCGGGATTTGAGTGCCCGTCTATCAAGGAAAACAACCGAAAGCTGACCTTTGAAAATTTTGAAGCGGGTGTCAGGTACTTTTGGGTCAAGCCGAGTGACGTTGCAATCTACGTCGAGCGCGGCGCGGCTGATATCGGCGTTGCGGGCAAGGATATTTTGCTTGAATACAAGCCCGACGTCTACGAGCTCCTCGATCTCGGGATCGGCAAGTGCCGTATGGCTGTCGCCGCACCCGTCGGCTTCCGTGATAACCCCGCGAAAACCCTAAAGGTCGCTACCAAATTTTCAAATATCGCTAAAAATTACTACGATTCTCTCGGCAGGGAGATCGACATAATCCACCTCAACGGCTCGATCGAGCTCGCTCCTATTCTCAAGCTATCCGACGTGATCGTCGATATAGTCGAAACGGGCAGGACGCTTTACGAAAATAATCTCGAGGTCGTCGAGGAGATCGTGCCCATCAGTGCCCGTCTTGTTGCTAACAAATCGAGCTACAAGTTTAAGGGTGACGTTATTGATGAGATATTGGGAAAGTTGGGAAGTTGCTGATGCAGGGATTTCTTAGGGAACTTTTTAGAAAAAAGTTCCCTAAAACCCTCAAAAACTTCCTGTATTTTGGGTTCTAAACCCTTGCAGCGTATAAACGACAGTGAGGGATCTACGCAAAGCGAGTAGTGAAGCACTTTGGTAGCCGCTTTATACGTGCCGTAGAAAAAATCCTACGACACCCTAAAAAGACCCAAAATATCGGAAGTTTTTTGCGGAGCTCTTTTTCCAAAAAAGCGACTCGCCGAAGGCACTTCTCTCATTCGCTAACTTCCACCGAGGGCGCTCCTTTCATTCGCTAACTACAAAAAAAGGAATAAAACAAATGATAAAGATACTAAAATACGGAGAAGTCGAAAACGACGAAATATTTGCGAGAACCGAGCCAACGGTAAGCGTGGCGGACACGGTTGCCGAGATAATCGGTGAGGTGAGAGCGAGAGGTGACTCGGCGCTCTACGAATACTGCGAGCGATTTGACGGCGCGAGACTTGAGTGCCTTGCGGTCAGCGAGGCAGAGATAGACGAGGCTATGGCGTCGGTTGAGCCGCGGTTTCTCGAGGTGCTTGAGAAGGCGGCGGCAAATATCCGCAAATTTCACTCGCGTCAGAAAAGAAACAGCTTTATAATAAACGACGAGGACGGCATAGTTATTGGTCAGAAGGTGATTCCGGTCGACCGCGCGGGACTTTACGTTCCGGGTGGCACGGCGGCTTATCCGTCGACGGTGCTTATGGACTCGATCCCTGCCAAGATAGCGGGGGTCAGAGAGGTCGTAATGGTCACGCCTCCGAACAAGGAGGGAAAGGTCAATCCCGTTATTCTCGCGGCGGCGAGGATCGCGGGGATCGACCGCATCTTCAAGCTTGGCGGCGCGCAGGCGATCGCGGCTTTGGCTTACGGAAGTGAGAGCGTGCCGAAGGTTGACAAGATAGTTGGTCCCGGAAACGCTTACGTTGCAGAGGCGAAGCGGCAGGTATTCGGCACGGTTTCGATAGATATGATCGCGGGCCCGAGCGAGATCCTCGTGCTTGCCGACGGCAAGAGCGACCCCAAATGTGTCGCCGCCGATCTGCTTTCCCAAGCCGAGCACGACAAAATGGCAAGCGCGGTGCTCGTGACCGATTCAAGCGACCTTGCGCTCGCGGTTCAATGTGAGATCGAACGGCAGCTTGCTCTCCTTTCAAGACAGACGATCGCGCGTGAGTCGATCGACAAAAACGGTAAGATAATCGTCGCGCCCTCGCTCTCGTGCGCTATTGATATCGCCAACGAGCTCGCGCCCGAGCACCTCGAGCTTTGCGTTGATAATCCCTTTGATTATCTCGATAAAATTCGCCACGCGGGCTCGATCTTTATGGGGCGCTATTGTCCCGAGGCGCTCGGCGACTATCTCGCGGGGCCTAATCATACACTGCCCACAAGCGGCACGGCAAAGTTCTCAAGTCCGCTTTCGGTCGACGATTTCGTTAAAAAGACTCAGTTCACCTACTATACCAAGGACGCGCTCGAAAAGGTCGCCGATAATGTCGCTTTCTTTGCGACTAATGAAGGTCTCGGTGCCCACGCTAAGAGTGCTATGGTGAGGTTTGAGGAAGAGTAGTTAGAGAGGGAAGTTAGCGAAGGAGACGAAACTTGGGGTGCCTTTTGGAAAGCTTACGTAAACCGCAAGCGGTTTACTACGTGAGTTTGCTTCGCAAACATCAGCGCCCCAAACCCCGCGAAAACTTCCTGTATTTGGGGTTCTACTAAGGTGGAATGACGCTGATTTTTCGGCAAGCCGAAAAAGTCAGCCTGCCTCGGTGGAATACGCCTTACAGTGTTGAATCCAAGACGCATCATCTAACTTTAACTTAAAGAAACTTTAAAACAAGTTGCATTATATCGGTTGGGTTCTAAACCCTATCAAAACAAAAAGGTCAGTGAGGGATTTTTTCAAGGCTTGCCGATGAAAAAATCCTCCGACACCACAAGAGCACCCAAAAATATACGGGAAGTTTTTTGCGGAGCTTTTTTTCAAAAAAGCGACTCGCCGAAGGCGCCGTTGCATCTGTTACTCCTATTAAATGCGAGAAAAAATGAGTAAATATATAAGTAAAAAATACAGTGGGCTGACACCGTACACACCGGGAGAGCAGCCGAAAGAGAGAAAATATATCAAATTGAATACGAACGAGTCGCCGTATCCACCGTCGGTGAGGGCGACCGAAGCGGCAGCGAGAGCGGCTTTGGGACTTGAACTGTACAGTGATCCCGAGGCAAAGCTATTGAATGAAAAGATAGCGGAGGTCTGTGCGGTCGAGCCTGAGTGTGTGCTGGCGACGAACGGATCTGACGAGATCTTGAACTTTGCTTTTATGGCGTTTTGCGACAGCGAGAGGGGAGCGATCTTCCCCGACGTCACTTATGGGTTTTACCCTGTCTTTGCCGAGCTGAACGGCGTACCGTACGAAACGGTCGCTCTGCGTGAGGACTTTTCGATCGACGTCGACGCCTTTTGCAACGTGGGAAAGACGGTCTTTATTGCCAACCCGAACGCGCCGACGGGAATTGCGCTCGGACTTGACGAGATCGAACGAATAGTCGCGTCAAATCAGGAGAGCGTGGTCGTCATCGACGAGGCATACGTCGATTTTGGCGGCGAGAGCGCCATTCCGCTTACAAAGAAATACAAAAATCTGCTCGTGACGCAGACCTTTTCAAAATCGAGGTCGATGGCGGGAGCAAGACTTGGCTTCGGTGTGGCTTGTCCCGAGCTGATCTCCGATTTGAATATGATCAAATATTCGACCAACCCCTACAACGTCAACTCAATGACGATGGCGGCGGGGCTTGGCGCGCTCTCGGACGAGGACTACACGCGCTCAAATTGCCGTAAGGTCATCGAAAGCCGTGAATTTGCGGCAGATGAGCTTAAAGCACTCGGCTTTGAGATGACTGACTCGGCAGCGAACTTTTTGTTCGTCCGCCACCCGAAGATAGATGGCGGTGAGTTATATTCGCGGCTTCGCGAAAAGGGAATACTCGTAAGGCATTTTAGCGCAGATAGGATCGCACAGTACAACCGCATAACCGTCGGCTCACGCGAGCAGATGGAGGCGCTCGTTTGCGCACTTCGTGAAATATTGAACGCTTTGGAGGCATAAAATGAGAAACTACACTATAAGCCGCAAGACTGCGGAGACGGATATAAATTTGGTGCTTGAGCTTGACGGCCGCGGCAAGAGCGAGATCGACACGGGCTGCGGATTTCTTGACCACATGCTCACCTTGCTTGCATCGCACGGTCGCTTTGATCTGACGGTCAAGTGCGTGGGCGACGTGCAGGTAGACTATCACCACACGGTCGAGGATGTTGGCATCTGTCTTGGAGAAGCGTTTGCCAAGGCGGTCGGCGACAAAAAAGGAATAGAGCGCTACGGCTCGGCTGTCATTCCGATGGACGAGGCGCTGATACTTTGTGCGGTCGATCTCTCGGGCAGGGATCATCTCGGATTTGGCGTTGAGATCCCGTCCGTTAAGGTCGGTGACTTTGACACCGAGCTCGTTGAGGAGTTCTGGCTTGCGTTTGTGCGCCGCGCCGAATGCTCGCTTCATTTTAAAAAGCTTGCGGGCAAGAACTCGCACCACATAATCGAGGGTTGCTTCAAGGCGGCGGCAAGAGCGCTTCGCGCGGCGGTCAAGATCGACCCCGAGAGAATCGACGAGATCCCCTCGACGAAAGGAGTTCTTTGATGGTCGCGATCATTGATTACGGAGTTGGAAACCTGTTTTCGCTTCGGAGCTCGTTTGCGGCGATCGGAGTCGAGGCGGTCGTTACCTCGGATGCGGAGGTCCTGAGGTCAGCCGATCGATTGATCCTCCCAGGTGTCGGCGCGTTTGGAGATGCGGCGGCGAAGCTTCGCGCAACGGGACTTGACAAGGTGCTGATCGACGAGGTGAAAAAGGGCAAGGCGGTCATGGGCATCTGCCTTGGCATGCAGCTGCTTTTCGAGCGCGGCTTGGAGTACGGCGAGCACGAGGGACTTGGACTGATAAAAGGCGAGGTCAGGGCGATCTCAGAGGTCATTCCGAGCGAGCTGCCGATACCGCAGATCGGGTGGAATGCCTTGCGATTCAAGGAAAATAAACACCCGATATTCAAGTATATAAACGAGGGCGACTGCGTCTATTTCGTCCATTCTTATTATGGAGCTAACTGCGACGAAAGCGTTATTGCCGACACAGAATACGGCGCGTATCTGACGGCGGCGGTGGCTTGCGGCAGAGTTTGCGGTTGTCAGTTCCACCCCGAGAAGAGTGGCAAGGTGGGGCTTGCGATATTGAAGGCGTTTTGTGAGCTTTAACGCATGGTTTTTGTGCAAAGTGTTTTAACGCAAAGCGCTTGACTTGGGTGTTAAAGGATCTGGGCAAGCGTTGGTTTGAAAAAGTGATTTCGTGGTCTTACCACGGGAAAAGGTGAATTTATGTTGATTTTTCCTGCGATCGATCTGTACGGCGGCAAGGCGGTCCGTCTATATAAGGGCGATTATGAAAAAATGACGGTCTATAGTGATCAGCCGCTATCCGTGGCGCGCGATTTTGAAGACAAGGGTGCAAAATGGGTGCATTTGGTCGATCTTGAGGGCGCGAAGCTTGGCACGACGCCGAATATCGAGGTCGTCAGAGCGATTGCCGAGGGCACGGGTCTGCTTTGCGAGATAGGCGGCGGTATTCGCAGTATGGAGACGGTCGAGAGGTACTTTGAGGCGGGTGTTGACCGAGTCATTCTCGGCACGGCGGCGGTTACCGACGAGTCGTTTTTGCGCGCGGCGGTCGAGAAATTTGGCGACAGGATCGCCGTTGGAGTCGATATCAAGGACGGTATGGTGGCGATCAAGGGCTGGGTCGAGAAAAGTCGGCTTGAGGCATTCGATTTTTGCGAAAGACTGCAAAAGATCGGCGTCAAGACGGTCATTTGCACAGACATTTCCAAGGACGGCGCGATGAAGGGCGCAAATCACGCGCTCTATAAGGCGCTTTCGGAGAAATTTGATATGAACATAGTCGCATCGGGCGGTGTTTCGTCGATGGAGGACGTGAGAGCGCTTGCCGATCTCGGCTTGTACGGCGCAATAATCGGAAAGGCGTATTACACGGGAGATATTGATCTATTCAAGGCAATTTCCCTTGCGGCGCAATGATTTCGGAGGTTTCAGATGATTACTAAAAGAATAATTCCGTGCCTTGACGTGCGCGACGGCAGAGTGGTCAAGGGCGTTAATTTTAGAGGGCTTGCCGACGTCAATTCGCCCGTCGCTCTTGCAAAATATTACAGTGAGTGCGGCGCTGACGAGCTGGTGTTTTACGATATCACCGCGTCGAGCGAGGGCAGGACGCTTTTTACCGACATTCTACGCGACGTTGCGAGCACGATATTTATTCCGCTGACGGTTGGCGGCGGCATCAACACGCTTGAGGATTTTGACCGCGTGCTCAAGTGCGGCGCGGACAAGGTCAGCGTCAATTCGGGAGCTATAAAAAATCCGTCTCTTATTGACGAGGCGGCGAAGCGCTATGGAGATCAGTGCGTGGTGATATCTGCCGACGTCAAGCGAGTGGACGGGGTTTTCCGCATTTACGCCAAGGGCGGCAGAGAAAACACGGGTAAGGAGGCAATCTCGTGGATAAAGGAATGCGTCGAGCGCGGCGCGGGCGAGGTCGTTCTCAATTCGATCGACACCGACGGTGTAAAGGCGGGGTTTGATCTCGAGATGCTCGGCGCGGTCTGTGCGGCGGTCAACGTGCCTGTGGTCGCGTCGGGTGGTGCGGGCTCGGCTGAGGATTTCGTCGAGCTGTTTAAGACTATACCGGCGGTTTCGGCAGGACTTGCCGCGTCGATCTTCCATTTTGGCGAGGTCACGATACCCTCTCTTAAGCGCGAGCTTGCCGACAACGGAATTTCGGTGAGATTATAAGTCAGATCATAGGAGGACAGATAGATGTTAGATATTAACGAGTTGAAATTTGACGAAAAGGGACTTATCCCCGCGGTCGTTATAGATAACAAGACCAAAAAGCTGCTCACGCTCGCTTATATGAGCCGCGAGAGCCTTGAAATTTCGATTGAGAAGGGGTTGACCTGCTTTTACAGTCGCTCAAGGCAGGAGCTTTGGCTCAAGGGCGAGACGAGCGGAAATTATCAGCACATCGTTTCGATCACCGCCGACTGCGACAAGGACGCGCTTGAGGTTATCGTCGAGCCCGACGGTCCCGCCTGCCACACGGGAAGCTTTTCTTGCTTTAACGATAAGGTGTTTGAGGGTGAGCTTGCCGAAAGTCAGTTTTCGCTGACGTCGCTTATGAAGCTTATCGAGGGCAGAAAGCTCGAGAAGAAGGAGGGCTCGTACACGACCTACTTGTTTGAAAAGGGAATTGACAAGATTCTCAAAAAGGTGGGTGAGGAGTGCACAGAGGTCATCATTGCAGGCAAGGCGGACGACAAGGCAGAGACGGTCTATGAGATCTCGGATCTTGTGTATCACGTTCTCGTGCTTATGGTCGAGATGGGCATTTCGATCGAGGATATTATGGGCGAGCTTGCTTCAAGGCACGTTATTGATCACAAGGTCAAGCAGGAGAAGATGGTTTAGCTTTAGGATCGTACAAACAAGGGGGCTAACAATATCGGCCCTCTTGTTTGTAGTGTTTTGCTCTTACAGTTAAGTCCGAATTATCGTGATTTGATCTACGGCGAGTAAACTGAAGCAACGTTTTTTTGTGAAAAAAATACAATAATAAAAAAAGTAAAAATTTTTTCAAAAAAGTGTTGACAAAAGCATTTGCTTGTGATATAATATCAGGGTCGGCGGTACGGCTCGACTAAAAACTCGCTGGTGTGGCTCAATGGCAGAGCAGCTGATTTGTAATCAGCAGGTTGATGGTTCGACTCCGTTCACCAGCTCCATATGGGGGATTTCCCGAGCGGCCAAAGGGGGCAGACTGTAAATCT
>SVRA01000023.1 GCA_015065075.1 Oscillospiraceae bacterium | reverse complement strand
GTTGTAGTCGTCCTGGATCATATTCTTCTCGTAAAAGAGCGCGGTCGAGCCGTCTCCTACGGGATGGAACAAATTACTTCTCGTCCAGTCGAATATCGGCATAAAGTTATAGCAGATGACCTTTACACCGAATTGCGAGAGATTTTTGATAGTCGTTTTGTAGTTTTCGATATACTTATCTCTTGTGGGAAGTCCTATCTTGATGTCGTCGTGGACGTTTACCGATTCGACAACGTCCATATTGAAGCCGTATTCGTCAAGCTGTCTCTTGACCTCGGCGATCTCTTCGATCTCCCATATCTCACCCGGCATTTTGTGGTGCAACGCCCATACTATGCCCTCAACTCCGGGGATCTGCTTGATATCGGAGAGCTTTATGTTATCATTTCCCTCTCCGTACCAACGGAAGCACATTTTCATTGGCATAAAATACCTCCTTGACGTTAATAATTATTCAACGTAATCAAATACGCATAGATTCTCTGTATTCCTTGGGTGTCTTTCCCGTTTGCTTTTTAAATATCTTGGAGAAATACTGCACGTCCATTATTCCGCAATGCAGAGCGACCGTTTGCACCTGAAGATGCGTTGTGCTGAGCAGATGGATCGCGTGCTTGATGCGCTTTTCCCTGACGTACTCCGAAACCGTTTTTCCCGTCTCCTTTTTAAAGACCGTGGACAGATATCCGAGGCTTATTCCCTGATGAGCCGCCAATGCGCTGAGCGAGAGGTCGGCTGAAAGGTCGGTATCGATCATCAGGATGGTTTTTTGCACCACGGGGGAATATTTTTTGATCGAATGCTTGCGGACGAGTCGACAATACGTGCGGAACATGTCCTTCATAAGCGCGGCATTGTCCGAAAGCGACTCTATACGCTCTATTTTAAAGGCAAAATCCGAAGAAACTCTGTCAAGATAGATTGGATGGACTCCACCGTTCTCTGCCGCCTTACGTAAGAGTGTATTCATTATAATTCCGTAGTTTTTTGCGTTGCGGACGGGATCTGACACTCGTTTTTCAAACATATTGTCGGACATACTCACGTTGAACATCGATTCCTTGTGGATCTGTCCGAGCGTGACCGCTTTTATCATCTCGTTTTCAAACTCGTAGCGCTTTTCCATCGCTTTCATATTTACCAACACGTCGTCATAGCTTTCGGTGTGGGCAGACTCGTTTATCGGTGACTCGGGGTGCTTATAGGTTCTGCTTGAATCAAACACCGTAAACGACGTGCTTCCCCAAATACGCTCGCAGAGGGTATCTATCATTATTATTAATCGGTCTCCGTCCGTGATCACAGGAATAGTGAGATAATACTCCTCAAGGTATCTCTGCGACTTAGGCGATATTTTCAGCTTTTCGCCAAGCTCAAGCAGATCTCTTGAGGAAAGCGGCGACGAAAGATACGGCCCGATGAAAAGTATCCTTTGCTGATCTCTCACCTCCGGCAGCATTAAATATATATATCGAAGCTTGAATTCGTCTGCGGTCTTATACAGAGTATTTGGCTCGACCGTTTCAATGAGGCGATGCCATGCGCGATTCACGCCGAAGTGATCGTTCAATTCGCCGTTGAGCTTGCGGTCGATATCCTCGTTCGTCATCTCATTCGGAGAGACAATGGAAGCTTGTACGCGGCATTTACTGAGGGTTTCACACAAAAATTCCAGTTCTTTTTCATAAAACATCTGTGTTTTCCCTCCTTTTGTTCGAATATGTATATTATCGTAATTATTATAGCATGTAATTTGTGTAATTGCAACAGTTTTTTTCGCGATAACATTAAAAAAATACAAAAAATATCACAAAAATTACTCACGACATTTTACAAAATGCTTTATACTTAATGTATAGGTACCATACCTATTTGTACGATCCCAAAATTTTCAGAAAGAGGAAGGCAAAATGAAAAAGAAAAAAATTCTCGACGCGAACGGTAAGCGCAAGTTTGGCATAGTTGACAGCTTGGCTTACGCAGCCGGCGACTTCGGCTGTAACATGAGCTTTGCGTTGAAAGGCACAATGGCTATCTTCTGGACTCAGTTCATGAGGATGGACTCTATTCTGTACGCTGGACTTCTCATCCTCGTTCAGATCTGGGACGCTATAAACGACCCGCTTATCGGTACTATTATTGATAATGACAAGAAGAGAAAGTACAAGAGAGGCAAATTCCTCGCTTACATCTGGCTTGGATCTCTCGGTCTCCTCGTTGCCGGCGCGCTCTGCTTTATCCCTTGGGTAAAGAACTCCGAGCCCCTCGTCAAGGCAATCGTATTCGTTGCAGGATATATCCTTTGGGATGCTTTCTACACGATCGCAAACGTTCCCTACGGCTCGCTTCTTTCGGTTATTTCCAATGACCCCGCAGACAGAGCTTCGCTCTCTGCTTGGCGTTCGATCGGCTCTATGATCGGTAACATGGTTCCCATGGTCATTCTGCCTATGATCATTTACGATAGCAACAACAATATCATCGGTGAGCGCGTATTCATCGCGGCTCTTATTATGGGTGTTGCGGGCTTTATCGCATTCCAGTTTATGATCCGCAACACTGTTATCCGTGTTGAAGAAAACGTAACCGTAAGTGAAGCTCCCCAGAAGTTCAACGTAATCAAGGCTATGGGCAACTTCATGAAGAACCGCCCCGCAGTCGGCGCGACTGTTGCCGCTATGGGTATGTTCATCGGTATGCAGGCGGCTACCACGGCTGTTACCGTTATGTTCCAGTCCTACTTCAAGAACGTGGCTATTTCCGGTATCGTTACTATGTTCGCTATGATCCCGATCGTTGCGTTTACTCCCCTTGCGCGTAAGTTCGTCGTTAAGTACGGTAAGAAGGAGCTTTCCGTTGTTGGCGCTATCTGCTCTGTTGTAGCCTGCGCTATCATGCTTCTCGCTCCCATTACTCCCGACGGTAAGGGTCTTGTGATCTATATTTTGTGTCAGCTTATCAACTCTCTCGGAATGGGCGTTTATAGCACCGTTTCCTGGTCTATGATGGGTGACGCTATCGACTACAACGAGTGGAAGTTCGGCACTCGCGAGGAAGGAACCGTTTATTCGCTTCACTCCTTCTTCAGAAAGCTTGCTCAGGGCATCGGTCCCTCGCTCGCTCTCGTTATAATGGTTGCGCTCGGCTACTCCGAGATCAACGCAGGCAACCAGCTCTTCTCCGTTGCTCTTAACATGCGCTATCTCGTTGCCGCGCTCTATCTCTTCGCGGCAGTTATGCAGTTTATCGGTCTTGCTCTCATCTATAACCTCGACAAGAAGACTCTTGCGAGAATGACCGCAGATCTCAATGCTTTGCACGGCGCTAACGCTACCGAATCCGCCGAGAACGGCGAAGCAGATGCACAGTAAGGGGGTAATGAAAAAATGAAAAGAATCGTATCATTAATACTTATCGCTCTCTTAACACTCTCCGTATTTATTTTTACCGGATGCGGAGCTATCAACAAGTCCGAGGTTTCTATACTCTGGAGCGGTGACGGCGAGGTAAAGGTTCCCAACAGTCTTATCAACTCGATGGACAGAGCTATGTACATTGAGAATATTTCCTACGTTCACTACGGCGCAAACGGTGATGCAGCCGAGCAGATAAAGCAGGCTAAGGCTGCTATCGACAAGGGCTGCTCCGCGCTTCTCGTTGAGCTTGTTTCTCCTATGAGCGCACTCGAAATCGTAAATGCGGCAAAGGAAAAGGACATTCCGGTTGTTTTCTTCAACACCCTTGTTGACAAGGCAGTCGTTGAAAGCTACGACAAGTGTGTATTCGTTTCCTCCGCGATCGACACCGTTGCAGCCGTTCAGGGCCAGATCATCGCCGACTACGTAAAGGCCAACTTTAAAAAGCTTGACGCGAATACCGACGGAAAGATCAATTACGTTGCATACGGCACGGGCGTTATTTCCACCGCGGCTGTAAAGAGGGCTAACGAGCTTCTCGCAACCGAGGACTACACCGTTCAGACCGCGGACAAGAAAAAGATCAACACCTCTATAGTGTTCTACGACAGCACAAATATCTTTAGCACTCTTGCTCCAATAGCTGCCGGCAAGGCTCAGGCAGAGATCATGGAGAAGGACGAAAAGGCTATCGAGCTTATCGTTACAGAGAGCGATCTCGTGGCACTCGACGTGCTTTGCGCTCTGCAGGACAAGGATTACAACACCAACAAGCTTAACACTCACTTCATCCCGATCTTCACCGTTGGCGAGGAGGCTGACTACAAGGCTTACGTGCTTGCGGGCAGACCCGAGATCCCCTCTGACCTTATCATCAAGGACGGCGACAGCGACAAGGTGATCAAGCAGAAGAATAAGGATATCAAGAAGATCGCAGAGCTCAAGGAATACTACGAGAAGAACGTATATCTCGTTGATCTTACCTACGTTAACGAATCCGAGCTTGACGAGATGATATATACCACCATCAACGTGATCGACAGCGGTAGAATCAGCGGAACCGTTATCGCGGACAACGATACCATCGCGGTAAGCGTCGCGAAGATCGTAAGAAACTTCATCAAGGGCAACGGCGCTCTTGACGGCATCGCTTCCAAGGTCAAGGACGGCGAGGTTGCTACAGTCGTAGTTGAAGGCTCTATTGTCAGCGTTCGTTACAAGGCTTACACCAAATAATCCTGACTAACCCCAACGGCGTCCGACCGATAACCGTCGGGCGCCGTTTATAAAGTTAATATTCGGTTTATTTTAAGTAGTATAATAACCTATGCAGGTCATTGAGCCTGCGCACAATTTCTAAGGAGATACTTAATGAGAAGCATTATCAATATCAATGAAAATTGGTTGTTTATCAAGGACACCACCGACATCTCGCTTCGCGAGGGTGAGAATATCAACCTTCCCCACTCATGGAACGCGATCGACGGTCAGGACGGCGGAAACGATTATTTCCGCGGCTCGTGTCTTTACGTAAAAACACTTAACAAGGCAGATCTGCCCGAGGCAGACTGCTACTATCTTGAGATCAGAGGCGCAAACTCATCCGCAGACGTATACGTTGGCGGCGAAAAGCTCGCGCATCACGACGGCGGCTACTCGACCTGGAGAGTTGATCTCACGGACAAGCTCGCAGACACCACCGACGTTGCTATCGTCGTTGACAACAGCGCAAACGAGACAGTATATCCCCAGATGGCCGATTTCACCTTCTACGGCGGCATTTACCGTGACGTCAACCTTATCTGTGTAAACAAGACTCACTTCGATCTCGATTACTACGGCGCGCCCGGACTGGCTATTACTCCCGCGGTTGAGGGTAAGGACGCGAAGGTTGAGGTTGAGGTTTACACCACCGAGCTTGCAGACGGACAGAAGATCGTTTACACCATTTACGACAAGGACGAAAACGAGCTTCAGAAAATCGAATCTACTGACAAGAAGGTCGTATTTGAAATTAAGGACGTTCACCTCTGGCACGGGCGTAAGGATCCCTACCTCTACTGCTGTGAGGCAGAGATAGTTGAGGGTGAGACCGTAATCGACAACGTATGCAACCGCTTCGGCTGCCGCACCTTCAAGATCGATCCCGAGAACGGATTTATTCTTAACGGTGAGGAATATCCCCTCCGCGGCGTATCACGCCATCAGGACAGATGGGGCGTTGGTAACGCTCTGCTCCCCGAGCATCACGTTGAGGATATAGATCTCATCTGTGAGGTCGGTGCTACAACTATTCGTCTTGCTCACTACCAGCACGATCAGTATTTCTACGATCTCTGCGACGAGCGCGGTCTCGTTATCTGGGCGGAGATCCCCTATATTTCCAAGCACATGCCCACAGGTCGCGAGAACACGATCACGCAGATGAAGGAGCTTGTTGCACAGAATTACAACCACCCCTCTATCGTGGTCTGGGGTCTTTCCAACGAGATCTCGATCGGCGGCTCTGATGAGGATCTGCTTGAAAATCACCGCATCCTCAACGATCTCGTTCACGAGATGGACAAGACCCGTCTGACCACAATTGCGGCGGTTTCGATGTGCAAGATGGACGATCCTTACCTGCTCATCCCCGACGTTGTTTCCTACAACCACTATTTCGGTTGGTACGGCGGTGACACCTCGATGAACGGCCCTTGGTTCGATAAATTCCACGAAACTCATCCTACTATTCCGATCGGATGCTCCGAGTACGGCTGTGAGGCTCTCAACTGGCACACAAGCGATCCCAAGCAAGGCGACTACACCGAGGAATATCAGGCGTTCTATCACGAGGAGCTTATCAAGCAGCTCTTTACCCGTAAGTATATCTGGGCAACTCACGTATGGAATATGTTTGACTTCGGCGCGGACGCGAGAGCAGAGGGCGGCGAAAACGGACAGAACCACAAGGGTCTGGTCACTATGGACCGCAAGTACAAGAAGGATTCCTTCTACGCTTACAAGGCTTGGCTCGTATCTCCCGAGGTCGACCCCTTCGTTCACCTTTGCGGCAAGAGATATGTTGACAGAGTTGAGGACGTAACCAAGGTTACGGTTTACTCCAATCTTCCCGAGGTCGAGCTCTTCGTTAACGGCGAGAGCATCGGCAAGAAGACTGCCGAAGATCATTTCTTCTACTTCGACGTCAAGAACGTTGGCGAGAGCAAGATCGTTGCCAAGGCTGGCGAGCTTACCGACGAGGGTACGATCCGCAAGGTCGACACGATGAATATGGACTACGTTCTCGTTGAAAAGGGCGCGGTTCTCAACTGGTTTGATATCACCGCTCCCGAGGGACGCTTCTCTCTTAACGACAAGATCTCCGACATTATGGAGTCCAAGCGCGGCAAGATGTGGTTCATCGGTGTTGGCCTCAAGATCAAGAAGAAGATGAACGCCAACAAGAAGGGCGGCGGAGAAAAGAAATCCGGCGGATTTGACGTTGATCTCAGCTCAGCTGACGGTGGACTTATGCAGATGATGGGCGGCTTCACCGTTCTCAGACTCACTAGCATGATGGGTATGATGAACGTTTCCTTCACTAAGGAAGAACTCCTCAAGCTGAATAAGAAGCTCAATAGAATCAAGAAACCTATCAAAAAATAATTAAAATTAAAGGGCTGACTTCGGTCAGCCCTTTTTCGTTGATTGTTGATTCCCTATACGGATAGCAATTAGGGTCGAGGCATTAATCCTTGACCCTATTATCAGTTATTAAACAAGAAGATTCATTTCCGTTTCGGGATTAAAGAAATGCATTACCTTGCTCTCAAACGTTACGTAGATCGTGCTTCCGTAAACCATGGATCTGCGCTCATGATCGTCAAGAGAAACGGTTGGAATACGTACGATCAGCTTATCACCGTTGTCCTCTTCGACGTGGAGATGAAGCTCACTTCCCATCATCTCGTTAACCTTGATCTTGCAAGGAATAGCTGCAGGATCGCTTACGTCAGAACGGGTAATATGCTCGGGACGGACGCCGAGAATGATCTCTCTCGATTTGATTCCCTTCTCTCTGAGCATATCTGCCTTAGCACCCGTTACCTCGATCTTAGCACCGTACGGAGTGACGTAATATCTGCCCCTCTCCATAATAAGATCCGTTTTAAAGGTATTCATCTTGGGCGCGCCGATAAATTCCGCAACGAAGAGATTCAGAGGCATATCGAATACCTCGGTAGGTGTTCCGACCTGCTGAATAAATCCGTCCTTCATAATAACGATACGGTCACCCAGGGTCATTGCCTCGGTTTGATCGTGAGTTACGTATACAAACGTGGTATCGATCTTCTGACGGAGAAGGATTATCTCTGCTCTCATCTGATTTCGAAGCTTCGCATCGAGGTTGGAAAGAGGCTCATCCATAAGGAATACCTTACTGTCTCTTACCATAGCACGACCGATAGCAACTCTCTGTCTTTGTCCGCCCGACAATGCTCTGGGCTTTCTCGTGAGATATTCGGTAATACCGAGTATCTCTGCCGCCTGAGTTACCTTCTCATAAACTATATCGTTGGGAACATTTTTGAGACGGAGACTGAACGCCATATTCTCAAATACAGTCAGGTGAGGATAAAGCGCGTAGTTTTGGAATACCATGGCGATATCTCTGTCTCGGGGCTGCAGATCGTTTACTACGACGTCATCGATCTCGATAGTTCCCTCGGAAATGTCTTCAAGTCCCGCTATCATTCGGAGCGTGGTGGATTTTCCACAGCCCGAAGGTCCTACGAAAACTATGAATTCCTTGTCCGCAACGTCAAGGTTGAAATCCTGAACCGCAACCGTGTCCTTTCCGTATATCTTTTTTACGTTAGTTAATTTAATACTTGCCATATTTCCCTCCAATTATCCTTTTACTGCTCCGCCCGTAACGCCTTCAACGTAATACTTCTGCAATCCAAGGAAAACCGCAACTACGGGTATTGCCACGATAACCCCTGCGGCACAGAACATCGTGTAATGGGTGTTAATATTAGTTCTTGAGAGCCACTCGTACATACCGACCGCAACGTTCATACCTTGACTGTTCTCGTGAATAAGGTAGCTTGCAAGTATAAAGTCTCCCCAAGGAGCCATAAAGCCCATAAGGATAGTATAGATGACGATCGGCTTGGAAAGCGGCATTATGACCTTATAGAACACCTGGAAACGTGTTGCACCGTCAACTCTTGCCGCCTCGTCAAGACTCTTCGGGATAGTATCGAAAAATCCCTTCGACACGTAATACCCCATTGCACTACTTGCGCAGTAGACTATGATAAGTCCAAGAGGTGCCATTCTTTCGGTAAGACCTACGTCCGCAAACACCTTGTAAATAAGGATCAATGTAAGAAATCCCGGGAACATTCCAAGAATAAGCATCATATTCATAAGCCATTTTCTTCCCTTAAAGCGAAGACGGGAGAGAACGTAGCTCATCGAGAGAATAAAGACCGTTTGAAGCACTGCGGTAGCAACTCCCATAATTGCGGTGTTCCCAAACCATATAAGGAAATCGGTCTCTTTAAATAATCTTATATAATGGTCAAATCCGAACTCTCTTGGTAAAAGATAAGGCGTCTGCATATTGGTTTCGCTCTTAAATGATTCAAGAAGAATACCTACGAAGGGGAAAAGCCAGACGACAGTTATTAGAATGAGTATCACATAGATTATCGTATTGCTTATTCTTCTGCTTGCGCGCGCGCCAAGTCCTGTTTTTCTGATTTTTTTATCGTTCTGTTTTTTCATCACTTGTAATCCTCCTCGTTTCTTGTAGACGGAATTACGTTATAGATGATAAGCGAGAGTATCGCTACGACGAGGAATACAAGAATACCTATGATCGAAGCGATATAGTATTTACTTTCGGGACTTCCGACCGTCATCTTAAATAGCCATGTGATCAGAAGGTCTGTGTGACCTACCGACGCGCCGCCCGCTGTTCCCTTTATCGGATTGCCGCCCGAGAGAAGATAGATAACGTTAAAGTTATTTAGATTTCCTACGAAGCTTGTAAGCAGATAGGGGCCCGTTACGAAAAGCATATAAGGAAGGGTGATCTTAGAAAACTGCTGTACCGAGCTTGCTCCGTCTATCTTTGCGGACTCGTAAAGATCCTGAGGAATGTTCATTAAAATTCCCGTTGCTATGAGCATGATGTGAGGAATGCCTATCCAGATGTTTATAACTATGAGAAGTATCCTTGCAAGTGTGGGAGAATCCCAAAGAGAGACGTAGAAATTCGACGTTCGGTAATTATAGATAAATGGGATCCGATCGAGAATTCGTCCTATAAGTCCCGAGGTAGTAAAAAGCTTCGATACGTAAAGGAGCGAAACGAACTGCGGGATCGCGATCGTCATAACGAGCACCGTTCTCCAGAATTTCTTGATCTTTATTCCCTTTTTATTTATCATAATTGCGACGAACATACCAAGGAAATAGTTAGTAAAGGTCGCAAAAAACGCCCACATAAGAGTCCATGAAAGGATCTCTCCAAAGGTAAGTCCAAGTCCTCCATGCCCGAAATTAAAGAGCTCATTAAAGTGCTTGAGACCCACCCAACTGAAAAGATTGGAAGACCCGTCGTGCGCCGCGTCGTAGCTGGTGAAAGCAACAAGCACCATATAGATGATGGGAAGCACGGTAAACGCCAAAATTCCTGTCAGCGGAAGCGCGAGAAGCGTTTTGTGGAACTGGTCGTCCAAAAGTGACCTCATATCCTCTCTGCCGCTTTTTATCTTTTTTCCCTTGGCGGTGATATCCATACAGATGCGACACTGCTTGACCTGAAGTCTCCATGTGTAAATGAACGCAAAGATAAATATAAAGGTCAAAAGTCCGTACAGCATTACCTTGACCGAGTCGTCACCCCATATAGTCGTATAGGAATCGAGAACCTCATCATATACGTTATGCTGGGTCTGAACGGTACCAACGGTAGCACCGACCTTAAACCAGTTACCCTTGGTGAGCCAATAAATTCCTCCATTTGGCAGAAGCATATATCCTACAAAGACGATCTCGAACAAGAGAAACAATATTCCCCTCAGTATCTGTCCATAGAATAAATTTCCAAATCCGAAAATAAAGAATGAGAGCTTTACCGCCCAATTTCCTCTCTTAAAAGTGCTGCCGATATCGACGAATTCATCTCTGAGCGCAAAAAAGCAGTTTTTGAAAAATTTTAATATCCCCAGACCTAATTTTTTGAAAAAAAGCGGGATAGCGCAGAAAAAGAGGCCTAAATTATACCAAAATGCCTGCCACTTGTTCAGCTTTAAATAATCCAGATTGCTTAATCTTTTCATAATACAAATATAAACCGAGTTTATATTGCTCCTTTCCCAAGCAGAGTATTTATAACGAGAAGACATTATTAGCCGACACACAAGACAACTGCCCGTCCTATGCATCGGCTAAAAATGCCTTTTTCAGAAGGTGGGGGCTTGCGCCCCTTTACCTTCATTAAATAGCTATACGATCGGAACGGAGATCTAGGTGCCTGCGCGCTCCTCGGTCATAGTATAGTCGGGGTCATAATTGGTGTTGCAACGGTAGCGATAACTGTTCGTGTTTATCTCTTCTCCGGTGGAATATTCAGCCAAGAGTAGATGGCTGCATCATAGTTATCAAGGGCTGCCTGTAGATCTGCCTCGGAGGTAGCTGTCTTAGCTTTTGCACCAAGAACCCTTGCTATATCCCACCAGGCGCCGCCTATCTGACCCTGAGGCATACCGTGCTCACCCTGCTTAGCAAGAGCCGCGAGGGATTCATTAGCCTGAACTGCTTCAGAAGCTTGAACCGCCTTGTTGGAGGGCCCCCACTCGAAGCTTTCAAATCTCTGTTTCTGGCACTCTTCACCTGTGAGGTACTGAGCGAGAAGAGAAAGAACTGCCGCCTTCTTAGGATCGGGCTGGGGCTTAACGCCCATAAGCTTATTTCCTGTGTATGAGCCGAGGTGGTAGGACTTGCCGTCAATGCTGAAGGAAGGAAGATCGGTTGCACCGAGCTTTTCTCCAAAATAATCTGCAGCCGCACCAGAGTTCCAGATACCCGTAACGATAGCTCCTGTATCCAAAAAATCGTCTGCATTAGAGTCATAGCAAGTAGACTGTGCGAGCTTCTGCATGCCCTTCATTGCGATAATGCCTGCCGCGGAGTTGAAATCGTCGTCAATTCCTATGAATTCACCACTATCGTTCATCGTCCATGTGGAGTGACATCCTGTTGCGAAGAAGAAGGATGCGGTGTACCAGGCGTTCTCAAGCGCGTAACGGAATTTCTTACCGTTTTTCTCACAAGCCGCGATGATTGCCTCAAGACTGTCTGCGTCTTCCTCAGATATGATGCTCTTATCATAGTAGAGGTAGTAACCGTTATCGCTGGTCATAGGATACGCATAGAGAGTGCCTACCACGGTTGCTGCTGCTACGGCCCCCGCATCGTTATTTGCTTTAATGGTCTCAGCCGCCTTTGCGCCAAGCTTGGCAAGCGCGCCTGCCTGAACAAGACGGGCGAGCTGGTCCTGTGCGAAGCAGTAAATGTCGGGGGCTGTTGCAACGTCTGCAACTACCTTAGATCCGGCGTCTGCCTCGGTAACACCTTCAATAGAAGCTTTTATAACGATACCCGGGTTAGCTTTCATAAAAGCCGCGATCTGCTGCTTGAACTGTGCGACAACGCCCTCCTTTTCGGAAACCCACATGGTAACGTTGTAGGTACCTGTCAGATCCGTGATATCGTCGTTGTCATTATTACCGCCCATATTACATGAAGTTAAGCATGCAACAAGTATAATTGCAGCCAAAAAAGCAGATAATATTTTACTTATTTTCATAAGTAATCCTCCTAGAAATGTTTTTATTTATGTGCCTCTTGGCACCTATTATCATTGTTCCCCTCCAATATGCTCTTCAAACCTCACATTCTCATTATCTTCATCAAAATCAACGACTCGCTTCGTCATAGACTGCACCATCAAGTTTTGCCTTAACTATTCCGATATATTCGCACAGATAGGTAAACGTATAGTTTGTTTTTTATTGACGCTTTATCGTTACAAGCGGCAAGGTGTGCCGTTGTACAAAAAAAGCGCTTTTATATAAAAAGCGCGCAAAATATAAAGTTTTCATATAGACAGTCCCCACCTTATTTAACATAAGATGGGGACTGTAAAAATTAGTTATTATTTAATGAGGGTATCGTTCACGTAAATTCTGACGCTTATTCCGTCAACTGTGACCGAGCCACTCTCACGGGCAAGCACCGCAGATCCCGCGTTTTTAGAATCAGCTACCAGATTCCACTCGCCCTCAAGGGAGCAAGGAAAATTCTGTGAATGAGGATTGATGAGCGCAAGCGCCTTGCCGCCATTTCCGTCGTCAAAGGTGACTACTGCCACACCGCTATCAAGCTCCTGGCTACTTATTACTGTGTCATTATTCGTAAAGATACCGTAGGTCTTGCGCATTTCGATCAAGCCCTTATAGTAGAGCATGGTTTCATACTCGCGATTTCCTTCACGAAGGACTGACCAATCAATATTATTTATCTCGTCGCTCGAATTATAGCTGTTTTCATCACCGTACTTGGTTCGAAGCATTTCCTCGCCCGCCTGCCAAAATGGTGTTCCCTTTGACATAATGATTATTGAAGCACCGAGATTATTCATCTTATTTCTTGCATCATCCGTTGCGTCGGGATTGGAAATCAGAAGCTTATCCCAAAGCGTATTGTTATCATGAGCGCTCATATAGTTTATGACCATGGAATTCTCAACCTGCCAGCCGAAGCCATCCGTAGCTGCGCCGCACATACTGAAGATGACCTTATTGAGATTGTGGCTACTTGCATCTCCGTTGATATATCCCTGCGCCGTTTTATCAAACACGCTTCCCTTCAAGCCGTCACGCATAACGTCGTTAAAGATCGCAACCGCCCCGATAGCGTCGCCCGTGGGGATTATTTGGCTTATATTGAACTGATTTGCCTGGGGGCTTGAATCGATCGTCGAGCCCATCATCCAGCCCTCCCCGTAAATTATAGCATTCGGATTGATAGTGTGAACTGCGCTTTCGATCTTTTGCATAGTCTCAACGTCGTGAAGACCCATAAGGTCAAATCTAAGTCCGTCAAGTCCGTATTCCTCTACCCAATATGACGTGGACTCCACCATAAACTTGCCGAACATATATCTTTCCGAGGCGGTGTCGTTACCGCAGCCGCTTGCGGAGGAGTTTGCGCCCGTTTCGGTGTATCTGTAGTAATAGTACGGAACTATTCGATTAAAGGAGCTGTTCGCGTCGTAGGTGTGGTTATATACTACGTCCATAATAACGCCGATCCCTGCTTTATGAAGCGCCGTTACCATTTTCTTGAATTCTTTTATTCTGACCTCTCCATTGTACGCATCCGTGGAATAGCTTCCCTCGGGAACGTTATAATTCTTGGGGTCGTATCCCCAATTGAACGGAGCATTCGGATCGCTTTCGTCTACCGTTGCATAGTCACATACGGGTAGGAGATGGACGTGAGTTATGCCAAGCTCCTTGAGGTAGTCAACACCTACAGGCACACCGTATTCGTTGACAAATCCCGTTTCGATGAATGCGAGGTATTTGCCCTTGTACTGAGAGGACTCTATCTTATTTGAAAAATCTCTTACGTGGACTTCCCAGATTATTGCCTCGGAATAGCTTTTTATAGGATCTGTAAGTGTTTTTGATCTTTCCCAGCCTTCAGGGTTTGTAAGGGAGGGATCCACAACCATTCCGCGATTGCCGTTGACGCCTGTCGCCTTCGCGTACGGGTCAACTGCTTCTTGAACTCCCACAGCGGTCGTTACGGTATAGGTATAGTAGGTACCGTGACCGCACTCCTCGGTATGCGACCAGACGCCCTTATCTCCCTTGACCATCTCAACGTTCCTATAGGCATCAACGCCGTTGCCCGATTCAAACAGGTTAAGAACTACCTTGGAAGCCGTAGGAGCCCAGACCTTGAATGTCGTTGACTCGCCATTTATAATCGCGCCTAGGTCTGTTCCGTTATAGTGATAATTATCGGCAAAATATTGACTGTCAAAGATGTCCATAGGTATGACTGTTGCCTCACCGTATTCTTCGATCTTGACGGTATATATTTTCGAGAGATCAAGGCACTCCTCAACCTCAATATATCCCGTCGTTGCCTGTATTCCCACGGTAGAAACGTCCGTTATTTTGATCTCGCGATCTCCCAAAAACACCTTTACCTGATCATAGCTTGAAATGGTTGCGGCGGGCGTTATGCTATATCTGATCTTTCGCTCGTCTGCCATTCCTGCAAAATTTATTTCATTTATCATTACGTAGCATTCCTCCATAATTGTTTTGAATTGGTCTTGTACGCCAACTTAAAATAAATTATGCCCTCAATATCGGCAAATCTGTCATCTTTGGAAGTTTTGATACGTAACGAAATGATTTTTTTAATAATGATTTTCTTTCCACCGCACACTGCGGCATAAATTTTATTTGTTACGTTTGGTCTTGGTAACAAGGTCAAGCATTCTGTCTCTGAGCTTTGCCGTATTATATCGTGAGCTTATTCTCCACGCCCAGTTTCCCGTTGCCGTTGAAGGAGTGTTCATTCTGCCCTCCTCGTTTGAAAGCTCCAGGTAATCCTGCATGGGAACTATAGCAAGGTTCGCTATGCTATTGAACGCAAACTCGATAAGGTCGTACGTGCGGCTCTGTCCCTTGGTGTGCGGACACTCCTCATCAAATCGCTTCTTGGCATCGTCCGAAAGATTTCTTATCCATGTATAAGTACAATCGGAATCGTGAGACGAGGCATATACGACGCAATTCTTGGTCTCGAACATTCTCGGCAGATACTCACTGTCCTCATCATAGAACGCGAAGTGGAGCATTTTCATTCCGGGAAAGCCCGTGTCGGTAAGAAGCTCACGCACATCCTCGGTAATAAATCCAAGGTCCTCGGCGATGATCTTTGCCTTTGGATATTTTTCGGCAATAGCTCGGAAAAGCGCAATTCCAGGTGCGGAATCCCACTTTCCGTTTTTGGCGGTCGATTCGCCGTAGGGCACGTTGTAATATCCCGCAAAGCCGCGGAAGTGGTCTATTCGGAGAATATCATAGAGCTTGAACGCTGAACCGACTCTGTCGATCCACCATGCAAATCCGTCTTTCTCCATAAGCTCCCAGTTATATATCGGGTTACCCCAAAGCTGACCGTCGGGAGAAAATCCGTCGGGAGGACAACCTGCAACCACCGTGGGATTATAGTTTTCGTCAAGCAAGAACTGCTCGGGAGCCGCCCAGACGTCCATACTATCGTGAGCTACGTATATCGGCATATCTCCGATGATCAGTATTCCCTTTTCGTGAGCGTGACGGACGAGTTCCTTCCACTGAGTTGTAAATTCGTACTGCACCCATCGCCAGAACGACATTTCTTCCTCAAATTCCGCTTTGTGCGTGATTGCTTTTTGATAGTTTCTGTGCTCTTCATCCCAATAGGTCCACTGACAGTAATTATATCGGTTCTTCAAAGCCATAAAGAGCGCATAATTTTCAAGCCAAGACGCGTTCTTGCTTACAAATCTTTTATAATCTGCGTCGGGCTTGAAGCGAAAATGCGCCATTCGGAGAGCGAAATATCTTACGTTGAAAAGCCGACCGTAATCTATCTTTTCGGAATCGTTTTTCTGCGCTTCAAGCTCTTCCTTGAACAAAAGTCCTTTTTTCGCAAGGATATCGAGGTCTATAAAGTAAGGATTTCCCGCGACCGACGAGGGCGACTGATACGGACTGTCACCGTAAGACGTGGGGTTAAGCGGCAAGACCTGCCAGCATTTTTGTCCCGTCGCGTCGAGAAAGTCAATAAAATCATGCGCCGCCTTGCCAAAGCTGCCGATTCCATACTTGGAGGGCAGACTGCTCACGGGCATGATCACTCCCGCCTTATGCTTAAAGCCAAAATTTTTAGTATCATTCATAAAAACGATCCTCCGGAAACGTCATTCTAATTTTTTGCGTTGTTTTTAGTCGTATTCTATAGCCAAAAGAGCTTATTTTATACGTTCGATAATAATTATATCATCAAATGCTGAAAAATTCAACATACGACAACAAAAGATTATTATAAAATATAAAAATTGAACATTTTTATTCCAAAAAAGCAAAATGGAGCAAGGACGTGCGTCCTTGCTCCTGATCATAAAAACGTATTTATTTTTTACTCTGTGCTTTAAATACAATGCCTGTGAGTCCGCTGTCGATGAAGCTGTAATCATCCGTCCAAGCGTCACCGTCGGTCACAAAGTTGCCAGGTCCGTATGCCCCCACGATAGCGGGATACTGATGCAACGGGCCGAACAAGTTTCGTCGCGTGCCGACTACGGTGACGTCGATAGGCGCTCCTGTGCGATATGCTTCGGTCACGTCTGCCTCGTAGGGATCCCAACCGAGAACTGTGGTTTTGCCGAGTGCTGTGACCTTGACACAACCGCCCGTGAAGCGTTCGGGAGAGATAACGATGCGGTCTGCAGCATCTCCGTCTGCACCCAAGACATCTGCATAGTGGTCGGCGGTCAGGTGGTAGGTGATGCTACCCGTGTAAAACGGCATATCATAGCTTGTGTAGCTTTCACACCCGATAAGCTCGGGAGGCGCAGCAAGACTTCTCTTCCTTCCCTCGATCTTCACACCAAAGCCTCCAACAAGATACAGTGCCTCGACATTGGTCGTGCGCATAAACGTCACGTCAACGGTCACTGTATTTTTGCCGATCTTTAACGCTCCTTGGGGGATCATCATACGCTTGAAGCAATCGTCTATCCAAAAGTCGTTTATATTCTCGTTTTTGACGCTGACTCCGTTGATCTTGTAGGAATTGAATTCGGGGCGCTCTCCCGCGAGAAATATCTCTCCGTCAGGTAAAGTGTCAATATAAAATTCGTATTCAAGCTGAAGCTCGCCGTATTTCCTCGTATCGTTGAGCTTGGCATACCAAGGTTGAAGCATCTCGCCGCCGCGCCATTCGATGCCAACGTCGGTTCTTATCTCGCGGTCGGCTCGCAAGACCTCGGTCTCGTCGTGCCACTCTCCGTCCTTCCAACGCCATCTTACCCAGTCGAGCACGCAGACATTCTGCTCGTCGGTTGTGTAATCAAAGTCGCCCGAAACGGTAGCCTCAGCAACCGTACTCCAGCTTGAGACCTTAGCAAGCGCCTCTTTTTCTTTAGTAAAAACAAAGCATTTTGTTCCCGCGGCCTCAAGATCAAAGGAAATGCTTGCCGTTTTGCCGTCGAAGACTGAAATTGCCGACGCGTCGTAGCGTGCGCCGCTTTCAAGATCCCATTCTTCAACGAAATAGCCCTCGGGAACGGCAATTTTCAAAACAAGGTCTTTTTTCGCATTTTCTCTGTCTGTATTAAGCACCGCGACCGCGTATCCGTTCTCGCCGAAGCTCTTGCGCACCTGCGTGAAGACCGCTTTTTCGGTCTCTCCGTCTGCTCTGACCACGTGCACAAAGGATCTGCTTGTCTTTCGGATCGCCGCGACAATTTCGTCCTCATCGAATGCGACTCTGATCGCTCCCTGCGCGCTCGCAAGTCTTTCGGGCTCATCGGATGCCACGGCATTAACGTACGTGGGCACGTCACCCGCGAAAATGACCGTTCCTCCCTGCTCCATAAAGCTTTTAAGCAGCGCAAGGGTGGTGGGTCTGACGGTCAACATATTAGTTACGATGACAACGTGATATTTCGCTTTGCCGACCTTCAGGATCGGTTTGCCGTCAGTGTCGGTCTCAACAGATGCCATACGCGACATCATCTCCTCCTCGCCGTAGTCGAAATCGATCTGATTTTCGGCAAGAATATGGAAGGTCTCGGCATATCTCTTTTCGTAGGCGTCGATATCCTCGGATGCGCTGAATATCCATCTTGCCCAGCCCATATATGCCTGACACCAGACCGACTCTATAGGATTGAGAAGCAAAACGTCGCAGTCAGCTTCTCCCTCGGACATAACGAGTCCAAAGCGTGCGAAATAGTCCTCGACCTTGGAATAATCCTTATACCACGGCGACTGATGCAATATCGACGCGGGGTAATCTCTCTTGGATTCGCCCTCCATAGTGTACCACGACAGATGTTGACAACGGAGATTTATTCCGAACAAAGCCTGCCAATCTCCGACTGCCTTATGTGACTTGAAGTTAAACTGCCAACCCGTGCATCCGTAAAGCTCGGAAAGCATCCATTTTTTGCCGAGCTGACGCGCCGCCGACGCAAGCTGCTTGACTATCCAATAGCAACGGTTGTGCTCGGAAAGACAATCTATTCCCGGGTACCCCATATATTCGTAAAAGCGCATAAGAGAGCCCTCGGGGACGGTCTGATTCATAAGGCTGTCCTCGTGGAGCACGTGACCTGTGAAAATAATGCCGTTTTTCTCGCACCATTCGTTGATCGGCTTGGCAAAACGCTCAAGAAAGAGAGAGTCGGCAAGGTCGATATAATGAAGCTTTATCGGAGCGACCTTCTCTGCCCTCGGGCGATAGAAAAGCTCGGGGATCATCGGTTCGGGATCATATCCGTAGCGGCGGCGGAACTCCTCAAAAATATCGTCTGTCCAACACATCGCGCAGGAGATGACTCCGTCCGTGTCGGTAAAATTATCGAGACAGTGACCGCGGTGTGGCTCGTCGGTGAAAATGCCCTTGATGCTTCTGCCGAGACGGTCGCCGCAACGCTTTTTATACTCCTCGTGGGTCATTTCGATGAATTTATCGGTTGCCTTGCGGTTCATCGTGTCTATGTAGGTCGTTCCGTTATAGTTCGAGTTACACGGATCGGGCACGATGGCAAAGCGTAGCGCGCGCCATTTTCCAGGAAAGCTCTCGCAAGAATCCGACAATCTTCCGATAGCTTCGGCAAGTACCTCTGCGGCACCCTCCGTCGAGGAGATATTGTCGAGCCGTTCGTAAGTCCAAAGATCAATTCCGTCTATCTTTGCAATAAACAAGGCTATCGACTCATCGTTCCATTCTACTTTATCGATATCCGACTCGTAGACGTAAAGCGACTTCATACGGTACTGCGGGTCGACGGTGACCTTTCCTCCCGCAGAGCCTGACGGCCATCTGTCCTCGTCGTAGAGCCAAGCCTCCATCCCGTCCGCCTCCGCGGCGTCAGCGACCTGATTTATCAGCTCAAACCATTCGTCACCGAGATACTCGGTTATAAGTCCTGCGCGTGAGTGCATAAAGTATCCGCCGAGTCCCATTTCCTTCATAATATGTGCCTGACGGACAAGCTCCTCGCCACGCAATTCCCCATTCCACGACCAGAACGGCTTGCCACGGTATTCTGCCGACGGCGAGATAAATTCTTGCTTTATTTTATCGCTTGGTTTCATAAAAATCTCCTAAAATTCAGCTTTTTTGCCGAAAAACGTAAGCATAATCTCGATCACTCGTGACGAGCCGCTTCCGTTGGGCTGCCAAGGGTTATACCAAGGGTTTATCGAGCAATAACGCTCTGCAACGATATTCTCCTCGGTCATTCCGTAATAAAGCATCGCATCAAGCGACTCCCTGGCTTTTTCATATTCGCCGCATGCGACCCAAGCCTTTATCCAATAGGTCTCACTCTGCATGGTGTACCACACGTCACCGTAGCCGCCGAAGTAGGCTTCATCCCACATACTTGCACAGCTCGTCATTCTGCCCGTGAGTCCCTTTTCAAACTGACCGCGCTTGCGGAAGAAGGCTTCCATCTTTTCGTGGATATCGCTTCCCGGCTCGATAAAGCCCGTATAGAGCAGATACGGAGCGCCGTCTGTGTAATAGCTGTAGTTTTCGCTGTCCTCAAAGGGTACTCCGAGCATATGAGGCAGGATATATATTTCGTCGTTCTCGTGACCACGGAAAAGTAGGTCTCGGATGTCGCAGATGACCTCGCTATAATCGTCGTATATTGCCTTGGTTCGCTCATATTCTTCAGAGCCGTACATCTTAAGCGCCTCGCACATCGAGCGCAGAGCCATACAGTTATGGCTATCAGTAAACGTCCAGAACTGTCCTCTTTCCGCCCAGTCACTACCTACTCCTGCAGGGAACAAACGCTCATAGCCGTTCTCTCTTGGCGACATTCTCTTTCTTTCTATCCAATCGCGCATATCGATAAGATACGGCAAAAATTCTTCAAATTCTTCTCTGCTGTTTACGTTTTTGAGGTGCTCCGAGAGTCCCCATATTACCGAGCCCGTAAAGTTATCCCAGCCCGCAGTACTTCCAATCTTGCCCTTATCCTCGCCGTCCTTGACGATCCAACGGTCAAAATATCCACGGTAAGCATCGGCGCTATATTCGGTTATGCCCGCGCGCTCGAGATTTACAAGCACCTGCGCGCCCTCGTAGGGCCAAACGAAGCGTGCGATGTCTCCCTGACGTACCGTGATAGTCTCCTGACCCTCGTAGCGCGAGATCATCTGCATACACTGAACGGCACAATGCTTGTATACGCCGAGATATCTTTCGTCGTCGGTATTCGGGAGATTGGTTATCTTTTCGGCCGTCTGACGCCAAAATTCGACCGCCTCGGCACGTTTTATATCGTAATCGAAATCGGATATCTCCTCTTTTGCGCGCAGAGCGCCCGTGAACGACATACTCTCGCCTGCCTCAAGGCTATAATTGACACGGAAATAGTCTGCGGCGGCAAAGCTATGTCCATTTTTGGAGTGATCTATCCACTCGGCATCGCACTTGACACAAAGATATCCCATATCGCTTGCCGCGACGTTGTCCGTGACCTTTTTCCACGTGCGCTTGAGCATATACCAATTCTTTTCGTTGGGGCGGTAGGGAGAATAGCCCTCCTGATGCTGATTGACCATATATTTTTCCTGACCCGAGCGCGCCATCAGTCCGATACTGCTCTGCACAGTTTCCATCGTATCATTGACAAGCGTGACCTTGAAATATATCGTAGGATTTCGCTCACTGCCTGCGAAAGCCTCGACCTTGGTCAAGCATTCGCCGCGATTTATGACCTCGTATATCGGCAGACCGCACTCGACGGGGCGATACTTGGTTTCGTCGAGATCAAATCCGACCATCTCGTCGCCGTGCAGAACGAGCAAGCCAACGCCAAGCTGGCCGACGTGAACACCGTTGTCCTGAAGCGGAAGATCGAGTATCTTGAAATCGGGACAAAGCAGAGCTATTCTCTCGGATAGCGGTCTATGCAGATATGCTTTTGTGGTTTTCGGTCTTTGCCAGGCGGACTGTTTCATTTTTTTAAACTCCTTTTGTAGCCTTGACTTTATAATATGATATCACATTATTTGGTCAAAATCAATAAGATTTGGAAAATCGACATTAAAAACACTTTTCGGAGCAACAAAAAAGCACTTGCGAGCAAGTGCTTTTTTATCGTTTTCAGTTTCTTCCGCGTTGTTGAACCGCGCCCTCAAGATATGCATTCAAGAGCATTTTCATATCGTCCATTCGACTAAGTATCTTTTTGCCCTCGTCGGTATCTCTTACGAGCTTTCTCACCTTCATCATCTCGAAAACTACGTCCTGCGCGGCAATAATATCCTTATTTTCCTTAAGAGCCTTCGTCTTGCCGTCAAACTGACCGTGAGACACGAGTCTGAGCCCTCTGGACGAATATATGAGCGTATAGCCTGCAATTCCCGTAGTCTTATGGTACGCCTTGCAGAAGCCACCGTCTATAAGGATATACCTTCCGTTTGCCTTTATGGGATTTTCACCACTTCTAACGGGAATGTGACCGTTTATCAAATGCGACTCGTTTCTGTCGAGTCCGAATTCGTCGAGTATCCTGCAGACCGCATCAAAATTATCGATGTAACTATAATAGGGATTGCGCTTTTCTTTCCACACATGCTCGTCGGACACAAAATAGCGCTCGAATGTAGTTATCTTCTCTTTGCCAAACAAGGGACTCTTTCTTCCGCACCACAAATAGTACATAAAATCAAGAGATCTTTCATCGCCGTTATAATATGCCTTGCGCGCCATACGGTCGCAAGCATCCATATACGTCTTGCCCGACATATCTTCTTTTCCAAAGATCGAGATCTTCTCAAGCTGACCGTCCTCGGTCATAGGAATACAGCCGTGATAAAGAAGATTATTGTTATGTATTTTGTAGATTCCGCCCACACGATACATAAATTCTATATGCTTATTGAGCGCTTTGCTATGCTTGAATGAATTTACGAGTGACGCCATCAAACTCTCTTCTTCGGGGGAGAGCGCATACGGGTCACGAGGATCTATCGTCGGGAAATGGTAATCGTTCAGGGGGTAATCTATCCCTTCTATATTTACCGTATGCTTTTCGTGGTCGATCTTATCAAGCAGAAGTCTATCGTTCATCTCGTATTCGGGATGTCTCATTATCAACTGTCCCTCAAGCTTGAACAGAATTATAGCGATAGCCTTGTGTGCCTTCGACAAATTATCCATACTATTCTTAATATAGTACTTGTCGTCGGGATTTCTCGGCATAAACCACGTACAGTTCTTATAAGTCTCCTGCGCGTATCCTATAAGATCACGCAGACTGATACCGTACGTGTTTTCTATCAATGACAAGGTATTATACTGTATCGCGGAGTTGAGCACCGTAGCGATACAAGCGGGGCTTCCTGCCGCAGCTCCCATCCATACGATGTCGTGGTTTCCCCATTGGATATCGATATTATGGTGTTCCATCAGCATATCGAGTATCTCATCGGCACGAGGACCTCTGTCGTATATATCTCCGACAACGTGAAGACAATCCACAGCCATTCGCTTGATGAGTCCGCAAAGCGCCTCAAC
>SVRA01000110.1 GCA_015065075.1 Oscillospiraceae bacterium | reverse complement strand
CCATCTCTTGCCCCGTAGCGTTTTGAAAACTCTGCGGATCTCGGCTTCGAGCTGATCACGGGGCAGAATACCGATCGCGGTCTGCACGCAGACACCGCCCATAATGGCAAAGGAGTCGGCGTATTTGTCGAGATAGAGATCGTAGGACATCCCCGCGCTCTCCTGCCAGGGGTGGAGAAGATCGATGCCGAGCTCGGCAAGATCGTCGGTGACCTTCGAGATGCATCCGTCGGAATGCAGACTGCAAAGCGCACCGCGCGAGTGGACGTGGTCGATCACCCTTCCGAGATGCGGGCGGATGATCTCGCGCCAGATCTCGGGGCTGAACATCATATCCTTCTGCGAGCCCCAGTCGTCCGAAATGTGTATCATATCAATGCCAAGCTCGATGGCGCGGTCGGCAAAGGCACAGGTCCATTCTGCCTGACGGCGGTAAAGCTCGTCAAGCTCATCGGGGTAGAGAACGAGCCACATAAGCTGATTCTCGATCCCGAAGACGCTGTTGAAATTCTCGAAGAATCCGGGCGTCTGCATATAGCAGAATCGGCCTCTTTCCTTGTGGTGGGCAAGGGAAGCCTTTATTTTTTCGTATGATGCGCGCGCGGGATCGGTGAAAAGACCGTCGCAAAGCAGAAGATCGGGCGTCAGCTCATCATTCTCCGCGGCAAGCCTTTCGACAAGCTTTTTGTCCCAGGGACGCGGCGCGCCGAAGATGTGCGCGGCGTCGAATTCGTATTTATCCTCAAAGGCGGCAACAGAGCCGAATCGCTCGGTGATCCGGTCGGTCAGATTGGCGTAGACCCAACCGTAGAACGGTTGGCGGTCATATTCCTTGCCGAGTATCGCCGCGCGTACACGTTCCGTACTGTTCATGGAATTATCCCCCATTGCGGTAGATTTTTCTTTATTATATCATAAATCACATAGCATTTCAAGCGGGTCGGAGATAAATCATCGCGATAGTGTAGTACAGACTCCGCCACCCCTCATCCGTCACTTCGTGACACCTTCTCCCAAGATCCGGGAGAAGGCTGATTTATAATTTCGCTCGTTATTTCTTAACATCGTCAAATTGTCAAACTAAAAAGCAGAAGAAACAATTCAAAACAACCATAACTTTTTTCAAAAAACAAACCAATTATTATTCTATAAGTTTTTCGAATTTAAATTATATCACTGTAGCTGATGTTTGCAGTTACTATATATGCCTTCTCCCGGATCTTGGGAGAAGGTGTCAGCCCTTGGGGCTGACGGATGAGGGGTGGCGAAGTCTGTACTGCATATACGACAATAGTACAAATATAAACCGAGGATCTTCGGAAAGCGGAGCTTGTTTTGTGTTATATTGTCCGTAAAAAACTTTGGGTCAGGCAAGCCGTAAAAAGCTACCCGACCCATTTTTTATTCAGTCAAAAAATTGTTATTATATCTATTATACAGCATTTTTTATTGAAAGTCAATAATAATATGGTAAGAAATTTTAGCCCGAACGAAAAATCTCTCAATCAAACATAAAAAGCGAAAAACGAAGGGGATAAATATTATTTTTGACTATTGACTTTTTTCAAAAAATGTGAGATAATATAAAAGGGAAACTATTTTCCTACTTACCTTTCAAAGAGGTGTTATTATGAGAATATTACTTGGCGGTCTCCATCAGGAGATCAATTCTTTCGCTCCCGGAAAAACTACGGCTGAGGAGTATAAGAGAAAACAGTTCCATCTTGGTCAGAGTATGATCGATCTTGCGGCGAATTTCAATCGCTGTAACGAGGGTACTGATGAGCTTGCGGGTGCTTACGGCGTTCTTCGCGAAGCGGGTGCCGAGGTCATTCCCGGCGGCTTTGTCAGCGCGCAGCCCGGCGCGATAATCGAACAGTCTTTTGTTGACGATTATATAGAACAGCTCAAAAGAGTTACGCGCGAGAATCTTCCTCTCGACGGCGTTGTTCTCGTTATGCACGGCGCGGCACAGAGCGAGGAGAGCGATGACCCCGAGGGTGATATTGTTATTGCGGTCCGTGAGATAGTCGGTGCCAACGTACCGATCACGGTTGCCCTCGACCTGCACGCCAATATCAGCGAACGAATGGTTAAGAATGCGAATACCGTTTCGATATTTCAGAGATACCCCCACGTTGACGTGTGGGAGACAGGCGAGCGCGCGGCGCGACTCTGCCTTGGCATCGTAAAGGGCGAGATCACGCCCAAGATGGCTTACGTGCAGATCCCCATGATCGTGCCCGCAAGCTCCTATACCACAGAGACCGAGCCATTCCGAAGCCTTATGGCAAAGGGTCACGAATATGTGAAGGCAGGCAAGATCCTCGATTTCTCGATCTCGCAGATGCAGCCCTGGCTTGACGTCAAGGACGGCTATTCCTCCGTCGTTACCATCGGCGAGGACGGCGAAGCTGCCGCAGAGATCGCAAAGGAGCTCGCAGATGGTCTTTGGAATATGCGTCACGAGTTCAGGACCGACCTTACAAGCGTTGACGAGATCATTAAGATCGCGGAAAAGAACACGAGCGGCAAGCCCGTAATTATGAATGACTTTGCCGATTCCTCGAACGCGGGCTCTGCCGGCGACAGCCCCGAGGTCATCGAGCGCATTCTCGCCCTCGAAAGTGACGTCAAGGGCCTTATGTATATCAATGACGCTCCCTTCGTCAGCGCGTGCCGCGAGGCGGGCGTGGGCAACAAGGTAAGTGCCGAGCTCGGCGGATCGATCAGCAAAAAGCTTTATCGTCCCGTACACGTAGAGGCAGAGGTCAAGGCGATCTTTGACGGAGTGATCCACTTCCACGGACAGTACGTTGATTTCGGACCATCGGCAGTTGTCAAGATCCGCAACACCATCGTTGTAGTCACCACCCAGCACCGCTACAACGGCGACCCCGCGCTCTACCGTGCGTTCGGCTACGATCCCGTTGATTTCCGGATGGTAGTCGTCAAGGCGTGCACATCCTTCCGCGCGTTCTACGGCCCGCTGACCGATCTCATTTATCCCGCATCGACCAAGGGTGCGGCAACTGCCGATCTGCTTTCGCTTCCCTTTGAAAAGATCCCCGAAAGCTTCTATCCCTTCTCGGACGGCGAGTTCACTCCCGTAGCGATCGTAAAGTAAATTATTATAATAACATAAAGGAGACCACGATGAAAAAGACAGACATTGTCATCATTGGCGCAGGTGCCGTAGGTTCTGCGCTCGCACGTGAACTTTCCAAGTACAAGCTCGACGTCACTGTTGTTGAAAAGAACTCGGACGTCGGCGGTGACGCTTCCAAATCAAACAGCGCCATCATCCACACCGGCTACGACGCAAAGCCAGGCACACTCGAGAGCCGCCTTGTCGTTGCCGCAAACCCCATGTACGACGAGATCTGCAAGGATCTTGACGTCCCCTTCAAGCGCATCGGCGCGATCCTTCCCGCATTCAACGACGAGCAGCTTGAGCAGCTTCCCGCGATCAAGCACAAGGCTGTCGAAAACCGCGTTTATGACGTCGAGTACAAGACTCCCGCAGAGCTTCTCGAAATGGAGCCCGAGCTCAATCCTTGCGTAAAGGGCGGACTTTACATTCCCCGCGAGAGCATCATCGATCCCTTCCTCCTCTGCATCGCGCTTGCAGAAAACGCAGCCGACAACGGCGTGCATTTCGAGCTCGCAACAAAGGTTATCGGCATCGAGCAGAAGGACGGCGCAGTCACCACCGTCAAGACCGACAAGGGTGACATCGAGTGCAAATACATCATCAACGCCGCAGGACTTTACTGCGACGAGATCGCATCCTACGTCGGCAAGAACGACTACGTTGTAACTCCCCGTAAGGGTCAGTTCTACATACTCGACAAGAAG
>SVRA01000022.1 GCA_015065075.1 Oscillospiraceae bacterium | reverse complement strand
TGGCGGCGGATCGGTGCAGGATAAGATCACAAAATACGGACGAAACGAGTACTTTACCCTCAGCAAGATGACCGTTGAACCTCTCATAAGCGGAGATTTTGATTTTGCACTGTTTAATTATAGCGCGGAAACGGTAAACCCCTCTCTTACTCAAGTTACGTACAACAACAAGACCTGTTATTTATCGTACGTGCAGGACGCACACTACAAGCTTGGCATCAATCTCACCTGGGGAGGCGCCATATCCGAGCTTTACGATCGGACTGCAAACAGCGGAAGCATCAACTCGGGCACAAATCTTATCAACGCGAGCGATACGGGCCGTCTTATCCAGCAGTCCTATTACGGAACTAACGGAGACAGCGATCCTAATTACACTCCGCACTGGTGGAAATCAAGAGAGGATCTGCCCTATGCAAAGTGGTCCTACAACCCCGTTCAGGGCGGAGACGCCAATAACAACCAAAGCCGAATCATCGACTTTGAGGTGGGCAGCGACTACATCTACGTAAAGGCTCAGCCCCTCGACTGGGCAAATCACGTTGCCAACGCAAACGGAACCTATACCCAGACCGATTCCCGCTTTACCTTCTGCTATATAGAAAACCGCTATACACTCAAGACCACCGCCGACAAGGGAAGTTACATTCAGGTCGACAACAGAATGGTCGATTTTTCGGGATATACTCATCCCTACTCCACGCAGGAGCTTCCCGCATTCTACACGCTCGCATACCTTGACGACTATTATTGGTACAACGGCACGAAGCCTTGGACCAACGATGCCGCAGGACTGAAGTGTGAGGATAATCTCCCGTTCTGGGGCGATCCCGCAAAGTTTATAGACACGACCTTTAATTATCAGCAGAGCAACACTGAGACCTGGGGTGCTTTCGTAAACGGAACTACTAAATACGGTCTTGGCATGTACGTGCCCAATATAGATACCATAAAGGGCGGCAGACTTGACGGATCGGAATCCAGCATGTCAGCTTCCGCTATCGACGGACACACCAGCTATTTCGCTCCCCTGAAAACCTTAAAGATAGTTTGCTACGAGCCTGTCGAATACAGTTATCTGCTCTGCGCGGGTACGATCGATACTATCCGCAATGTTTTCACCGCAAATCAGAATTTTGCAAGCAACTATTCTCTTAACGAGAACTCTATTTCTCAGAAGATCCCCGACGAGATCAATCTTGAGTATATTGATTTCTCGAACGAAACCAATGCGTCGTTCGTCCGCGATATGACCAACTCGATCGCCTCCTTTGACGCATCCGTTGGTGCCGTCAGGCTCGACGTGACCGCGGGAGACCCGTATTTCCATCTCAACTACTCGTTGTACGACACGGTCTATACCGCAGACAACTATGATTATATAGAATTCGAGTATATGATCCCTGCGGGCGTTGCGGGCAGAAATTATCAGGCACAGCTATTCTACTGCGTCGGCAGCGTTCTTGCCGTTGACGGTGCTTACAATTATTTCCCCATCAATCTCACCGCAGACGGTCAGTTCCATACCGCAAGGATCAATACGAGCGACCTCGGCGCCGCTTGGACGGGCAAGCTCAATCAGCTGAGACTCGACTTCTTGCACGAGGCAGGACCGGGCGACGTATTCTACATCAGATCCGTAAAACTCGGACGAGCAAATTGTTATATTCTCAACTCAGGCTTTGATCCCTCTACACTTGCTGCTCAGATAGCCGACGGATACGGAGAAGATCACACCTCGGGCGCTTCCCCGTTTTCCGCAGTCGTTAACACAAGCTACGTTACCGTTACGAAATCTCACGCAACAGGCGCGTACTTTACCGTTCGCACCAATTACGGTGCCGCTGCGGGTGACGCTATAGAAACAAACAACGAAACGGGTCAGTATCTCGTTATCAAGTACAGAACAAACAGTGCAAGCCTCAAGAATTTCAATATTTTTGCAAGCACGGAGAAATACGCCGCGGCTAACGGAGATGCTTGCTTCCCCTACTCGCATCTGATCTCCGACGGAGAATGGCATATAACCTATATCGATCTGTCACAGGAGAATTACGTAACTCCTGCCGCCGACGGAAAGTATTACCTCAAATATTTCAGACTTGATATGACCGAGGCTATGGCTGTTGGAGAGTCGATCGATATTGCCTACGCAGGTCTTTGCAACGCAGACGCGCTCAAGCAGATCTCCGCGGATAACGATTTGGGATATCTCGAAAGTAACCATAGGTATCATCTCCAGATAGATTCGCTTACCAACGGCACGACCAACTACGTTACCAACGGCTTTGTGAATTCAACGACGACGCTTTCAATCCCCGTTGCGTCTACTAATGATCAGTGGAAGATAACAATGCCTAGTGGTTGGATCGCGCTTGACAATCCCAGCGCGCTTGCAGGACTGTACTATACGGTAATTGACGCAAAAGGCAATTACAGCGCTTGGATGATTCCGGACGGCATATTACTTGAAGACGAGAAGTCACTTGAAGACCATGTTGGCACCAGTCCAACGGACGGAATGAATACTTACACCGCGCCTACTGTAAAGAGAATAAAAGAATGCTCCTTTAATCTTGGCAATTCCGGCGGACAGATAACCGTTGTCTTGGCGGCAGGATTTTACGATTCCGCAGTGAACGGAGGAGTATCTATGCAGACTCTGTGGGAATTTAACGTAGATCTTCCCACGTTTACTCCTCAAAGCACCGTTACGAATGCGAACAGCATCGGACATATCGTAGGTGCCAACAATATCACCGCCGGCTTTTCCAACGAAGGAAATCTGATCCTCACAAAGGAACCGAACGCATCGGGCGAGACCTACATCTCCTTGTTGATCAACGCGGAAACGGATGCTACCAAGGTGGCAACGGGACAATATCTCGCGATCAAGTACAGAGGTAACACGTCGGGCACCGCATACTCACAGACGTATAACCTCTACGCAAGCACGAACGTTTACGCCGCGAAGGACGGCAACCAGTGCCTCGCCAATAACAAGCTTACAGTCGATAACGAATGGCACGTAGCTTACTTCGATCTCTCGCAGATCAGCGACGTAGCAAAGGCTGCTGACGGAAAATATTATATCAACTTCGTAAGATTTGATTTCTTGACAGCTTTGCCCGCAGGTGATAGCATAGAAATTGCGTATATCGATTTGTTTGATGCGACATGGCATGCATCCGTGGATACGTTCTATTCCTGCAAAAATAGCGATTACAGCGACTTAAATACTCTTTCAGGCTACCGCACCAACGACACGGAAGGAAACTCCATTACAAACGGAACCAACACGTATAAGTCCATTGGTCCCGCCAACTACATACAATGGGCGAACGGCTGGATAGCCGTTGACGGACACGACATCTCCGGCTTGTCCTGTAAGATCTACAACGCAGACGGCACACTTCTTAATACCATTGAATGCGAGCTGTTCGCAGCGGAAGAAGGCGTGGTAAGTCACGTTTCAAACAATATGCACTATGGGGAAGGTACAGTTCCTTACAGACTAAACGGCAACTCAAACATTATCTCCCTTTCCGCCTACACAGGAAAGACGGTAACCGCGGTTTACGAGGTCAGCCTGGTTGGTGCACGAGAGGCAATAGAAGTAATCAGAATTGACGTAGTCGTTCCCTAAGCTTATCGGCTATGTGTAAATAAACGATCCCACAAAAACCCGAGTCCCGCTTCGGCGGGGCTCGGGTGAAAATTTAAAAGGAGCTTTGCTTTGGCAAAGCTCCTTTTTTCGTTTATTTACTTCAAAATTCTTACTCTTATAACGCCGTCGATCGCCTTGAGCTTGTCAAGAGAATCCTCACTTGCCTCGCCCGTGATATCAAGAATAGTGTACGCCACGTCTCCGCGGGATTTGTTGGTCATATTCTCGATATTGATTCCCTGCTCCGAGAAGCAGGTCGTAATGCTCGAAAGCACGGCGGGAACGTTCTTATGAAGCATACAGATTCTCGCGTCGCCGCTGCGAGCCATTGAGATCGCGGGGAAATTGACGCTGTTGCGGACGTTTCCGTTGGTAAGATAGTCGGCAAGCTCCTGCGCCGCCATGACTGCACAGTTGTCCTCGCTCTCCTCGGTCGATGCGCCAAGGTGGGGGATAGCAACCACGCCCTTGACGTTTATTACCTCTTCAGTGGGGAAATCGGTCACGTATGCGGCAACCTTTCCACTTTCAAGTGCTTCCTTGAGGTCCGCCGCGTTCACAAGGTCTGCGCGAGAGAAATTCAAAATTCTGACGCCGTCCTTCATCTTCGCAATGGTCTCTTTGTTGATCATTCCCTTTGTCTGAGGTGTGGAGGGCACGTGAAGGGTAATATAATCCGCGCAAGCGTAGATATCGTCATACGCTGCCGCCTTGGTTACGTGGTGATTGAGGTTCCATGCCGCCTCTACCGACAGGTAGGGGTCACATCCGACGACAGACATGCGAAGATGTACCGCTGTATTTGCTACCATTCCGCCGATTGCGCCAAGTCCGATAACGCCAAGAGTCTTGCCTGCTACCTCAACACCGGCAAACTTGCTCTTACCCTTCTCTACCTGCTTGGCTACGTCTTCGGTCAGAGTGCCTGCCCATTTTACACCGCCGACTACGTCTCTCGATGCAAGCATAAGTCCGCAAATAACAAGCTCCTTAACCGCGTTCGCGTTCGCGCCGGGGGTGTTGAACACGACGACGCCGTGCTCCGTACACCTGTCTATCGGGATATTGTTGACTCCCGCACCTGCTCTCGCTATAGCGCGAAGCTCGGGGTTGAATTCCATATCAAGCATATTCGCAGAGCGCACCATAATTCCATAGGGTGCTTCTACGTCCTCGCCTACGTTGAAAAGCTCTCGATCAAGCTTGTCCGTGCCGACCTTTGCTATTTTGTTGAGTAATTTTATATTTTTGATCATAACAACGAACTCCTTAATAGTTAGTTTGTGTGGAGAAAAGGGCGCTTTCTTGAAAGAAAGCTTGGCAAAGAACTTGCCACCTTGGGTTCTAACTGTAGTGGAATAACGTTGAAATTTGACGAGTCAAATTTCAACCTACTGAGATACAGCTCATCTTACAGTGTAGAATTCAAAGGATATTGCTTTTTTGTGATTTTTTAAGGCCACAAAAGCCTTATTGGAAGTTTCTTTGCCTACTTTCTTTTCCAAAGAAAGTAGGTCGCCGAAGGCACGCAACCCTCGCTTCCCTTTTACGCCTTAGGATTTTCCTCGGCAAATTTCTTCATAAACGCAACGAGCGCTTCAACTCCCTCGTAGGGCATAGCGTTGTAAATGGAGGCTCTCATGCCGCCGACGCTTCTGTGTCCCTTGAGGTTTTTAAGTCCGGCTTTAGCCGCCTCGCTTGCAAATTTCTTGTCGAGATCTGCGTCGCCTGTAACGAAGGTAACGTTCATTAAAGAGCGCGACTCGGGCTTAACGGGAGCTGTGTAATAGCTCTGGCTATCAAGGTAATCGTAGAGGAGCTTTGCCTTCTTTACGTTCATCTCTTTCATAACTTCGAGACCGCCGAGCTGCTCGATCCACTTGTAAACAAGACCTGCAACGTATATAGCGTAGCAAGGGGGAGTATTGTACATAGAATCATTGTCTGCCATAGTCTTCCAGTCGAGCATAGTAGGTATGCTTTCGTCGGCATATCCGAGAAGATCCTCGCGAACGATTACAAGGGTAACGCCTGCGGGAGCCATATTCTTCTGCGCGCCCGCGTAGATAACGCCGAACTTGGTCACGTCGACGGGCTCGGAGATAATGCAGGAGGAGAGGTCCGCAACCAGCGGAACGTCTCCCGTTTCGGGGATATAGGGATACTTCGTGCCGTATATAGTATTATTGAAGCAAATATGGAGATAGGAGGCGTCCTGATCGACCATATCCTTTGTGATAACGGGAACGTGGTCGAAGTTGTCGTCCTTCGTGGTAGCGATACATTTTGCGTTGTAGCCCATCTTCTGCGCTTCCTTGTACGCCTTGCCCGAGAACTGTCCCGAAACGGCGTAGAGCGCCTTTTTTGCAGGCTTGAGGTTGATCAGATTCATGGGAACCGACGCAAACTGCGTGGATGCGCCGCCCTGAAGGAAGAGGACCTTATAGTTATCGGGAATGTTCATCAGTCTGCGAAGATCTGCCTCTGCCGCCTTAATGATCGCCTCATAATCGGGAGAGCGATGGCTCATTTCCATTACCGACATGCCTGATTCGCCGTAGCATACAAGCTCCTTTGCCGCCTGCTCGAGCACGGGCAGAGGGAGCATGGAAGGACCTGCCGAAAAATTGTAAACTCTGTTCATAAAAACCTCCTTTTTGCCGCACAACACGGCACAAATAATAATCGATGAAATTTGCCATCGGCAAAATTCGTGCGTGAAACAGTTTATTTCACGTTTTGGCGGAAGCAGCTTTCACGCTAGCCTCCACAGTAAAGATAAAATAAATTATTAATATTATACTACGATTTGAAAAATTCGTCAATAGGTTTTAGCAACTTAAAGCGATAAACTCTTCAATTTTAGAAATTTGACCTAAAGATTTTGTTTTGTGATAGCTTTTTTATGCAAAATGGTATTGTAAAAGCCCCCTTGCTCGAAGGAGGCTTTGTACGTTAAAGCTTTTTCTTAAGCGTTATATCGGGCTCGACCGTTTTGCCTGCGTGATCAACCACGCAGAAAGCGTTTACAAATCCGCGCGTTATTTTGGTCAAAAACACGCTAAGATTTGCACTGATCGTAGCCATTTTGGCAAGAAGAACTCCCGCGGACGCACCGAGCGCGATTATTATTCCGCTTGCCGAAACGAGCGAGGTCGTTATCGCGGTCGGGTCAATATAAAGCGCCTTGAGGTCAAGATTTACGACCACATTAAACATATTAAAGATCATTTTCTCGCCTCCTGTTTCTCAACGATTCGCTTTAAGATATACTTTGCGCCGACGGGATCGGAATGTCCGACGTTATATACCGCCTTATGCAGCGCCGCGTCTATCTTCTTTTCGTACTCTGTAGATCTCTTGAAAGTGTCCTTGACGATCTCGCCGATATTTTTGACGTCGCTCTTTTCGATCGACATACCTATCTCGTCACGCAACGTTATCTCGATAGGCGTGCAGTTGATCTTCTGCCAGTTTTCATTGAGCACCTTCATCTTTGTGTTGACAAAGAGCGTCGGGCGCTTGGTCGCAAAGCTGAACTCAAACGAAATTCCCGACCAGTCGGTGATCATCAGATCGGACGAATAGATCGATTTGTTGCTCGAAAAATCAAGCTCAAAGGTAAGTCCGTCGCCGATCTTATCGCGCCAGCGCTCGACGGTCGCGTTCATTTTCTGACCAAATCTCTTTACGTACTCGGGGTGAGGACGGACGGTGATGTGATATTCGTCGCAAAGTAGCTTTTCAAGCATTTCGTCAATGCAGCTGTCAAGAATGTTATCCTCGTTCCACGTGGGAGCGATCAGGATCTCGCGTCTGCCGCCCTGCTTGTGCGTTTTTCTCTCTGCCTCGCCAAGCGGAATGAGGTCGTCAACGAGGGGATAACCGAACTCTACGTACTCCTTCTGCGGAAGCCCGTAGACCTGCACCGTCGCTTGAACCTCTCTCTTTATGTGCTCACCCGCGCAGAAGATAGTGTCAAACGCGTCAAGCGAGCCCTCTTTCATTCCCATATGCATGCTCATAAGCGCGTGGGGGGCGTAAATATACTCAACATCCTTCTTCATTTTGGACTTTTTGAGGTAATATTTATCAAGATCGGGGGTGGTCATAAGACAGATATCGCACTCAAGCTTGAGCATAAGGCTTATCGTCTTTTTTAGTCCGATATAGTAGGGCTTGATGCGGCGCTCTTTTTTCGCGATCTCGAAAATTACGTCGTCGGGGTCATTCGTAACGTAATGTATCACCATATCCGAGCGTGCAAGCAGCTCTTTGATAATTCCCTTGAAGTACTTATAAAATCCACTCTTTTCCGAGTAGATAACGAGGTGCTTGTTTACTATAGAGAAAAATCTCTTATAATCCGCATTTTCGCGGCGTCGGTTTTCCTTTTCTTTCTTTTTCTTTTCCTCGGCGTTTTCGTCAAGCTTGAGCTCGGCAAGAGCCTTGCGGCTTTCCTCCAGCGCCTCGTAATCGACGTGCTTTTTCGGATTTATAACGACGTTAAGAATGAGCAGCTGAACGACCGAAAGAATATTTCCTGCCATCCAATAAAGCGCGATGCCTGTCGGCACGAAGCAACCGAGATATAGAGACAGACAGACCGAAAAGATCATAGTTCCGTATTTGTTGCCGTTTCCCTGCTCGTGCTGAAGCACGTTTGCCTGATTCTGTGCAAAGCAAAGAACCCAAGACGACGCAGCCGCCAAAAGAGGAATCAAGGTATATACTCCCCATACCTTTGTCGGTATCGTGGCAAGCTCAAGGCCTAAAAATCTGCTGTCAAACGCCGCGATCTTGTCGCCGAGCCAAGAAAAGTTTTCGGGAAGCGTGTAGCTGCCCGCGCGTATCGCCTCGATAAGAGACAGCTCGTACGAGGAGGATTCGAGATTCAGCTGTGCCGCCTCTGCCATAGCAATAATATCGGCATTTCCGACACCAAAAAGGTAAGTCAAGGGGCGATTGATGATATATACCACTCCAAGCAGAAGAACTATCTGCAGAACAAGCGGCACGAGGGTGAGCATCGGGCGGTATTTTGCTCTTTTAAAAAGCTTTGACTGCTCGGTTGCAAGCGTTTGACTATCGCCGTTATACTTGACCTTGAGCATATTCATCTCGGGCTGTATCTTTACCATCAGGATCGAGTTTTTGTGTATCCAGACCGAGATCGGCAAAAGAACCAGCTTCGTGGCAAGCGTGAAAAGCAGGACGGCAAGTCCATAATTGCCAAGCAGCTGCCAACACCATTTCATCAGCACCCCGAGCGGAACGCAGATGTAATACAGTACGTTATTCATCGTTTTCTCCAAATTTTATTTGTATATCTTTTCAACAACTACACGGCTCTCGACCGACCAGTTATCTCTGTTTCTTGCGCTTCCGACGATCTTATAGGTAACTATCTCGTCCGCACGAGTCTTGTCATCTATCTTGACCGAAAGCTCGAAGAGATATCTTCTCTCTCTGTCCACTCCCTCGGGGATATCAAAGAAGGATTCTCCTGTCTTAAGCGAGGCAAGGCCCTCGGACTCGTATATCGTTGCCCAAAGCTCATCCTGCGAGATCTGCGCGGTGCTGGTCTTCAGTTCAGTGCCACTCTCGCCCGATCTCTTGAAGAGCATTGCGGTAACTCGCGTGCCGTTGTCACTCTTGCTTGCTTCACCGATAAGCTTGGTATCGCTGAGCGCGGCAGGGTGGTCGCCCGTAATAACTATCGTAGCGTCGTCATATACGCCAAGGCGCTTCATTTCCTTGATATACTCGTATATAATAGTAATGCTCTGCTTGAGCGCCATCGTGGTGTCGTTCTTTTCCTTGTCGTTTGCTTCTTCCCAGTTAAGATTATACTTTATGGGGGTGTGACAGCCGTAGATATGGATAAAGCTGAACTGACCCTTGCTCTCGGTCTTTACAAAGTCGTTTTCGGTTATATAGTCGTAAACGTTCTTCATATCGGCATCGTAAACGTCTTCGTCAGATTCGTAAACGGCATGCGCGTTGAAATCGGGAGTGCTCATCTGTCCTACAGAGTCCTTCGCCACAAAGGGCAAACAAGTGCTGAGCGACAAACGGATCATATCGCGCGAAAGCGCAAGATTGTCATCTATCTCATATCCGTTCACGCCCGAAATATTATTGACGTAATCGGACATATAGTAGGCATCGTCATAAGCATAATATTTTTCGGTGTATATGTTAACGTCATAGCCCGCGTTATGAAGATTTCGCATGTGTCCGCCGTCGGTGTATATCTCCTTGAAAAACTCAAGTCTGGTGTTCTCAAAATCGTTTTCCTTGCCCGTCAGTATCGACGCAACAGCGGGATAGGTACGGCAATAAAGACTCGTGTAATCGTTATAGAAGGTAAATCCGTCAAGACCCTCAAAAAATTCGGGCTCGGTCGCTTGGAGCTTTTCAAAATATCTTACGTCAAAGCGGTCGATAAGGAAGAACACAACGTTTTTTCCCTCTGAAAGCTCATTGAGATTTTCGTAGGTCAGCACATTCTTCTCTCTCGGGGCACTATCGGAGCTTGCTCCGCCAGAGGCGTCTCCCTGCTCGGTCTGTGTGCCGAGATCGGATGCGATCGCGATGCATCCAACCGCTTGCATCACAAGTACCGCCATAAGCACGAGCGCAGTTGATACGAAAAATCTCGCCTTGTTCTGCTTCTTCAATATAATTGCGGCGGCAACCGCGCCCGCAATAACTACGACCCAGATAAGTGCGTTGAGAATGGTTGCAAGCGGACCGACCTCGGTCGTTCCCACGCCGTCACCCGCAAGCGCATTTACACCGAGATTCAGGTAGTATTTCTGCGCGAACGTCAGCACGGTCAGAGCCAAAACGACTGCAGAAGCGATATCAAACGCTCTGCCATCAAGTATCATAAGCAGAACGAAGATAGCAACCGCGACCGCGACCGAAATTGCCGCAACGTAGGGCAAAAAATCTCCGAGCGCAAAGGTGAATTCGCTGATATTTCCGCAATAGGTCTCAAACGGGCCGAAAAAGCAGACCGTCAGAGGCGCCACAAACGACAGCAGCAGCGTGGTAAGGAGCTTATTCTTCAAAGAATATTCTCTTTTGCCCTTTTGCTGAACCTTCGTCTTAGATAACGTGTGATTCTTCTTTTTGGATTTTTTAGTACTCATTTATTTCTCCTTATAAAACACTTGCTTTCGGGAGCAGCCGCATTCTGTCACTCGGTCGTGACGGGCGTTGTGATCATCTGCCAATTCGCAGGGTCGTTTGCAGTTCCCGTTATCTTGTATTCTATGACCTGACTGTATTTTAGATTGTTATTTTTTGCATTCTTGTACATATAGAACAGGTATCTTCGCTCCCTATCTTCTCCCTCGGGAATGTCGAAAAAGGAATCTCCCTTCTTTTCGGAAAGCATACCCTCGGACTCAAAGATGGTAGCCCAAAGCTCATCTTGGGAGACCTGCGCCTCGGAGCGCCGAAGTGAACTGCCGCTATCTCCGCTTCTTTTGAAAAGCATCGCGGTAACCCTCGTGCCATCGTCCGAGCCGTTTGCCTTGCCGATGTATTTACTATCGCTGAGCGCCGCCGCGTGATCGCCCGTGATCACGATCGTGGCGTCATCATATACTCCCAACGTCTTCATCTGCTCTATGTAATAGTATATTATCTCAAACGTATCTTCAATATTTTCGTAAGAATTTTTATCCGTATTGTGACAACCGTAAAGATGAATGAAGGTAAACTGGCCCTTGCTGTCAACGGTATAAAAATCTCTGCTCTTGATTCGCTCGAGCAGGTCGACCGTTGCGTCTGCGCCGACCAAAAACTCCTCGGACAAGCTGACATATCCCGTATTGCTGACGTATTCCGACATAAGAGTTGCGTCATTGTAAACGTAGCTCGTTTCGGTATATACGTTAAGCGTGTATCCGTGGTCGTGCAGCGTTCTCATCGTGCCGCCGTTCGAATAGAAATAATCAAAGGCGTTCGCTTTTTTGCTGGTGTAGTCGTGCTCAAGATTCGTAAGGATCGAAGCAACCCCCGGGTACGTGCGGCAGTGCAGGCTGGTATAGTCGTTATAGTAGGTAAAACCGTCAAGCCCTTCAAAAAAATCGGGGTGCTTCTTCTCCATTTTACGATAATATTTTGCGTCAAATCTATCGACCAGGAAAATTACTATGTTTTTCCCCGAGGAAAGCTCGTGAAGATTTTCGTATGTCAAGACCATCTCCTCATCAAGCACGATCTTTTCTTCGGTAGTTTCCTCCAAGGGATCGGTTTCATCGGTTGTGCTGTCCTCGTCCTTGACGGTAGTATCATTCTCATGCTCCGACACATCCGACCCTGTGCCGTCGGATATCTGTGTATCTTGAGTCGACAGATCTTCGGTTTCAGAGGTGTCTGACATGCTCTCGGACGTGCCGAGCGATTCTTCACCAAGAGAAGCCGACTCCTCGCTCCCAATGCCCTCCGGAACATCGCAAGACACAAGGGATAGCATCATCACCAACGATATCAGTACCGAGACGACCCTTTTATCAAAAACAAATTTCATCATTATTTCCCTTATTAGATATATCAAAAACTATTTTAAAAAACACAAGAGATCATATTCCGTTTTATTATACATCAAAGTCCCTTATATGTCAATGATATTTATGTTAATTTTCTTACAATAATATAATGCGCTCGGATCTTATCGCTTATCCATCGACACACGAGCCGCATATAATATGAACGAAGGGCTCGTCGCCCTTTAAGGACGTCTATTAAAAAATCCGCAAAGATATTTTCTTTCTTATGTTTAAATCACCTTTCCCTGCGGCAAAAATATCCTTAAAGGATTGCTCGCCGCAGACGGCAACAAAGCGAAAGGAATGTTTGAAAATGATATCGAATATAAAACGAGGAGATATATTTTACGCCGATCTAAGCCCCGTGGTGGGCAGTGAACAAGGGGGGCTGCGTCCGGTACTTATAATTCAGAACGATATCGGAAACCGCTACAGTCCCACGGTAATCGCCGCGGCCATAACCTCACGCATGGGCAAGACGCGACTTCCGACCCATATAGACATTCACGCCGACCGTGTGGGTCTGGCAAAGGATTCCGTAATCCTTCTCGAGCAGATAAGAACTCTTGATAAACGCAGACTGAAAGAAAAAATGGGCCACCTTGACAGCGCCGTTATGTCTCAGGTAAACAGCGCCATCGCCGTAAGCTTCGGCCTTGGAATCGCTTCCGATCTGCCTGCCGACGCGGCGTCACCCTACAACCGACCATCTGCCGCCGTAGCGTCAACGGAATCCACTTCTTCAAATGGCGGACAGGACCCCGGAGTGATCGGATAATCTTGTTTTCTCGGCGGCTCTCGCTAAAAAGGCGACGAGCCGCCTCTTTTTTGACAAAAAGGCAATTCTGATTGAGTTTTTTGCAAAATTATTGCAAAAAGTTTGCTCTTGCTATTGATTTTGGCTCTTTTATGTGGTAAAATATTACCGTATTATAAAAAATTCAAATATCCGTTCTCCTATACCGAGTTTGGATAAGAAAGGCAGTACACATGGCTCTTGTAAACACAAAGGAAATGTTTAAAAAGGCATACGAAGGCGGTTACGCTATCGGTGCGTTCAACATCAACAATATGGAGATCGTTCAGGCGATCACCGAGGCTGCAGGCGAGCTCCGTTCTCCCGTTATTCTTCAGGTTTCCGCAGGCGCGCGCAAGTACGCAAAGCAGGAATACCTTATGGCTCTCGCTAACGCGGCTATCAAGGACAGCGGCGTTGATCTCGCTCTCCACCTCGACCACGGCGCAGATTTCGAGATCTGCAAAGCATGTATCGACGGAGGATTTACCTCGGTTATGATCGACGGCTCTCATCATTCCTTCGAGGACAACATCGCTCTGACCAGAAAGGTCGTTGAGTACGCTCACGAGCGCGGTGTTGTCGTTGAGGGTGAGCTCGGAGTTCTCGCAGGCGTTGAGGACGACGTAGTCGCAGAGCATTCCTCCTACACTCGTCCCGAAGAGGTTGAGGAATTCGTAACCAAGACCGGAGTTGACTCCCTCGCTATCTCGATCGGAACCTCTCACGGCGCATATAAGTTCACTCCCAAGCAGTGCACCAGAAACGAGCAGGGCATTCTCGTTCCTCCTCCTCTCCGCTTCGACATCCTTGAGGAGATCGAAAAGAGACTTCCCGAGTTCCCCATCGTTCTCCATGGCGCGTCCAGCGTTCCTCAGGAGTACGTTCAGGAGATCAACTCTATCGGCGGCAAGCTCCCCGACGCTGTAGGTATCCCCGAGGAGCAGCTCAGAAAAGCCGCATCTATGGCCGTATGTAAGATCAACATCGACTCTGATATCCGTCTTGCGATGACCGCAGGTATTCGTCGCGTGCTGACCGAAAAGCCCGACGTATTCGACCCCAGAACCTACCTCACCGTTGCGAGAGCAGAGGTCAAGAAGATGGTCGCTCACAAGATACAGAACGTTCTCGGCTCTGCTGGAACCCTTTGATCTCAAAAAAATCGGAGAATCAAGCCCGCCGAATGATCGGCGGGCTTTTTGAATGATTATGAAATTTGTAAATAAAATCAAAACCAACTGGCACGACACGGACGCACACCGCAACGTGCGCGCAAGCAAGATAATCGAATATATGCAGGAGACCGCGAACGCGCAGTGCGAGTCCTCGGACCTTCCTCTTGAAAAGCTCCGCGACGAAAAGGGTCTTGCATTTATTCTCGGTGCACTTTCGGTCAACATCTACTCTCCCCTTCACGCATACGAGGAGATCGAGGTCCGCACCTGGTGCAAGGAAGCAAAAAGCTTTATTTTCAACCGTTATTTTGAGATATTCCGCGGAGACGAGAAGATCGCCGAAGCGGCGACGACCTGGGTGCTCATCGATCTGAACACAAAGAGCATGGTTCGCGCGAGCAACTACGAATTTATGTCGGGCTGCTTCTACTACGACGAGCCCGTCGATCCTTCGATCTTGGCTCCAAAGCCGAGGATCTCAAAGGACGCTCCTCTATATGAGGTTGGACAAAGAAAGATCGTATATTCGGATATAGACTACAACATGCACATGAATAACACTCATTATCCCGATATGATCTGCGATTTCCTTTCGGAAATGACCGATGAAAATACCGCCTACAGAGTATGCTCTATGTCGCTTTCTTACGCGAAGGAATCTCATCTCGGTGCAACGCTTAAGGTCACCCGAGGCGACATGTCGGACGACGGTCAGATAGAGGTGCGAACCCTCAACGAAAACGGCGAGCCCTGCCTTGACGCAATAGTCAAACTGGAAAAAATTTAAAAAGGATCAAAAAAGTTCATAAAAGCTATTGACAAACGCAATCCTCGGTGGTATACTGTCTAATTGTTTGGGCTTTAAACACTATCTGTTTTATATATAAAGGAGCTTTTATGAACAGATCTCCGGCGGCACATCGCCATCATATCTCTGCTTCGCGCCTTCACGCGCTTTTACATCACACGGCGGCTTCGATAAGATCCTTCGTAGCAAAAAACACCGTGCTCGTGATCGCCGCGACTCTTGCGATAATTTCTTGCTTTTTCGTCACACCCGACGCCGAGTACATCGGATATTTCGACTTCAAGACATTGACCTGCTTGTTTTGTACTTTAGCAGTTATTTGCGCTTTAAAAAATCTCAGATTTTTCACAATTGTCGCGCGCAAAATAGTCAAAACTGCGGGTAACACAAGAACTCTTGCAATTTCCTTGGTATATATAACCTTTATCGGCTCGATGTTCCTTGCCAACGATATGGCGCTTCTGACGTTCCTGCCTCTCGGTTATATATCCCTGACTGCAACGGGCAAGGAAAAATACATGGCAGTGATCTTTATTCTGCAAAATATTGCCGCAAATCTCGGCGGTATGCTGACACCCTTCGGCAATCCGCAAAATCTCTACATATACACCAAGTTCAACATCCCCACGGGAGAATTTATGAGCGTTATGCTCATTCCCTTTGCTTTGTCGATACTTCTCTTCACGGGATGTTGTCTGTTTATTCCCAAAGAAAGTCTTGAATTGAACGGCTCTGACGACGATAAAATAAATACGAAACGAACAATTTTCAATCTTGTTCTTTTCGTTGTCGCGATACTGACGGTGTTCAGAATAGTTCCCTACTATATCTGTCTGCCCGTGGTTCTCTTTTCCGTTCTTTTCACAGACAGAGACGCGCTCAAAAAGGTTGACTACCCCCTGCTTCTGACCTTCGTTTCCTTCTTTTTGCTTGCAGGCAACATATCGCGGATCGATGCGGTCAACAGCTTTTTCTCGAGTCTTCTTCAAAAGAACGCTCTGCTTACCAGCGTGCTGTCCTGCCAGATCATGAGTAACGTTCCCTCGGCAATATTGCTTTCGGAATTCACTGAAAACTGGAGAGAGCTGCTTATAGGCGTAAACATCGGCGGAGTCGGAACTCTGATCTCCTCGCTTGCAAGTCTCATTACATTCAGAGAATATACTTCTCACGTCAAGGGAAAAACACTTCAATACGTCGGTCTTTTCTCGGCGTTCAACTTCGGATTTTTGATGATTTTGACCGCCGTTATGATGATAATAAGATAACAAAAACGATCTTTGCGATATATTCGCAGAGATCGTTTTTTGTTCAATTCTCGGCGGAATTAATAGTAATTTTGAGAAAAAATAAAAAATTTCAAAAAAGGGGTTGACAAAATCTTCGCTGTGTTGTATTATTGTATTAACACAGTAACACAGCGTCGAACAAAAAGGAGGGAGAAAAACATGGCTTGGAGCTTTGCATCCGACCGCCCCGTGTACGTCCAGCTTGCCGAAAGACTGCGAAAAAAGATCATTTCTTCCGAATATAGCGCAGGAGAGCAGATCCCAAGCGTCCGTCAGCTTGCCGCGGAAACGGCAGTAAACCCCAACACCGTCCAGCGCGCGCTCGCCGAGCTTGAGGGCGAGGGCTTGCTCGAGGTGCGCGGCACTCTCGGCAAATTCGTCACCGAGGATCGCGAGATCATCGAACGCAGCCGACGTGAGCAGGCAAAATCACTCGTCCGCAGCTTCGTCGCAAGTGCCGTGGAAATGTCGATACCGACAAAAGAACTTATATCAATGATAGAGGAGGAGATCAATGAACGTCCTTGAATGTAAAAATCTGAAAAAGGCCTACAAAAAAGGCAACTTTGTCCTCGACAACTTCAATATCCGCATACCCGAGGGCAAAATAATCGGACTGCTCGGCCCTAACGGATGCGGAAAAAGCACGCTTATCAAGCTCATCGCAGGGCTTTTGCAGCCAAACGAGGGAGAGATCACTGTCGGCGGCATTCCCGTCGGAGAGCAGACCAAGGCGATGATATCCTATCTTCCCGAAAGACCTTATTTCAACGGATCTATGACGGTCAATGAGCTGATTGACTACTTCAAGGACTTTTACTCGGATTTTGACGTCACGCGTGCCCACAGACTTCTCGCAGATCTTGGCATAGACTCGGGAGCAAAGTTCAAAACTCTTTCAAAGGGCACCAAGGAAAAGGTTCAGCTCGTTCTCGTAATGTCGAGAAGAGCGAAGCTGTATCTTCTCGACGAGCCGATCGCGGGAGTGGACCCTGCGGCAAGAGAGTATATTCTCAGCACGATAGTCAACAACTACGACAGCGAAGCGACAATTATAATCACCACTCACCTTATAACCGACGTTGAGCAGGTGCTCGACGACTTCGTTTTCCTCGCTTACGGCGGACGCATCGTCGCGTCGGGCTCGGCAGAGGAAACGAGAATAAACACGGGCAAGTCCCTCGACCAGCTTTTCAGGGAGGTGTTCAGAAATGCTTAAAAAGTTACTTAAATACGATCTTCGCGCAATATTCAAATATTGGTGGATTTTGGCGGTGTCTTCGGTTGGTCTCGCCATGATTGGAGGAATATGCCTAAGAACCCTCGTTGCCTCGGATAGTGAAAAAACAGGTCCAATTATAGTAATAATATCGGCTCTTGGCGTCGTTGCGACCGTTATCGGACTGTCGGCGTTCCTGATAATCACCGAAATATTGATATTCGTTCGTTTTTACAAAAATTTCTTTACCGACGAGGGATATCTGACCTTTACCCTCCCCGTAAAGCGCAGTCAGCTGCTCAACTCCAAGCTTATCACCACGTTGATTGCAAACCTCGCCACCTTTATAGTGCTATTCATCGACATATTACTTATATTGGCGATCGGTTCTCCCGATTTCTTCCGCTCGGAGATCTGGCAGCTGATCGGCCGCTCGCTCAGAGACTGCATACAGTATATGGGGGCTTATTCCTTCATATATCTCATTGAACTGATTGCCCTCATCTTCTGCATTGCTCTTTCGTCAACGCTTATATTTTACATATGTATAACGTTGGCTTCCGTTGTAGCAAAGAAGTCCAAGATTATAACCGCAATAGGAATATATTACGGCATATCCACGGTGGTATCCTTCTCGGTGGAATTGATATATATCTTCGGAATAATGTTCGTTTCAAACGCTATTGCCTCGTTTACTTCGTCGGCAATAATGGGGGTCGCCGCTTTGATTGTGTTTATGGTGCTCGCGTTTGTTGCGGCGCTCTGCCTTGCTCTGTATCTTCTTGAGTACTATCTGCTCGACAAGAAGCTCAATCTGGCATAAGGGAGGTAGAATGTAATGAAAACAAGAAAATTTTTATTATTCGTATTGGCACTCACGCTTATTTCTTCCCTTTTGGTCATAGTTCCGTCGGCTGACGGCGGCAAGATCGTTATCAGCGAGGATTACAACAGCGTGACCTACAACAGAAACGATTACGTTTATATCCCCGAAAATATCCGCGGCAGTGCAAACGAAACCTTTCTCTCCGATTCTGATTTTGCTCTGACAAAAGAGCAACAAGAAGAGATCTCCTCGATCACGGCATATGCCTGCGAGGACGTCTACATGTATATTAGTATTTCCTTCGAAAAGGGTGGATATCTGGAAGACTGCTACATCAACGTCGACTATATCGACGACTACGAGGAATTTTTAGCCGAGGGAGGCACGGAATACACCTTCTTTGATTACGAAAACTACGAGGACGTTTATATCAAGCGTGCGGATATATTCAAAAACCCCGTAAAAGTCAAATCATACGAGATCTATTACTACGAAAATTACTCTACGGTCCACACCATAAGTGCCGACGGATATTTTTGGTCCTATTCAGGCGATATCCTTTTCGACAACGACGGAAATTACTACTATTACGATTTTAATTCGGACGACGGCGAATATGCCACACTCTGCCGGCTCGACGAATCAATATTCGAACAGAATATCAACTTCTATCCCGAATTTAACGGCAACGAAATCATGATCGGATTTTCAGCAGTTATCCTTTGTCTGTTTTTCGGAGCGCTTCCCCTCGCGGCGCTGATAGTTTGTCTGATACTCTCGTTCAGATCAAAGCAGCCCTACCGCAGAGGGCTTAGAATAACCGCTATTATCTGCGCCGTTGAGCTTGTTGCCTTCATCACAACGATGATAATTCTACTTATTTAACCCCGTATAAGCAAAAAAGACACCGCCTCGGGCGGTGTCTTTTTTGCTTTATTAAAGCGCAAGCATCGAATCGGATTCCTTCAATTCTCCGCCCTTATAAATGAGAGTCTTGACCTCATATCGACCGAACGAAAGCGACAGCGTCTTATCAAACACTCTGCACTCACATTCTGCGCCCTCTTTATAGTTGTTGATAAGACGGATCATATAGCAATCGTCCGCAACCATTCTGAACGCGGTGAGCGCGACGTTGTTGTCGGAAAGCTCGATGGGGCTGTGCTCCTTCTTCTCTCCATTGCCGTGAGGATATGCGTTGAGAGTGTAGGGCTTCTGGATAAATTCCGTTGCCATTCTCTCAAGCTCTTTTTCCTTACAAACGGCGAGTCTGAAGGAGAACTCGTGTCTGCCTGTATCGAGATAATAATTAAATCTTTCCTCGTCGATGATCGGCAGGGTGCCCACGGGGTGAGCGCAATATACCGAGCCGTTAAGGAGCGTCAGATAGAGCTTGCCGTTCTCTACGGCGCAACCGTAGGTGCCGTCTTTAAATACCGCGAGAACCTTTCCGTCGGACTCAAGCCCGCAGAATCTGTGTGAGCACTGCTCAAGGTCGTGCTCGTATTCCTGCGTTCCGAAAGAAGTCTGCCCGATGAAGCGGTGAATGTCGGTTGCGGGGATCTCAAGCTTAAGTCCCTTGCCCGCATCGTTCCAGCATACGTTAACGGTAACGTCAACGTAATCGTAGTCCTTATAAAGCTTATAAGCTACACGTATCTCGCTCTTGCCCGTATCGTAAATGCTCTCGATCGTTGTAAGAAGGTCTCCGCGCTCGACAACGCGCAGAGAGGTTTTGACATCGGCATACTTGTAATTCTTGCCGACGGTCTTCATATGCCAGCCCCACGGGTCTGCGTTGTCCTCGAACATTACGGGAGCGAACGCGCCACCCGCGAGATATTCCTTGCCGTCAACCACAAAAGATGTAAGACAGCCGTTTTCCTTGTCAAACTTCGCGGTGACACCGCGTCCGAGATCGAACTCGGTCTGAGGCGTTCTGTCAAGGAAGGCCTTTTCCTTCTTGCTGACGACAACGTCAAATCTCGTCAGCGACATCGGATTGAGATCCGCCTTGATAGCAAAGCGCTTTCTTCTATCCATATTGATGGTGGAGCCTTCTTTAACGATCTGATAGGGGACTTCCTTGCCGTCCTTTATGATCTTGAAGTCGTATGCCTCGGTATCGGAAACTATACCGTCAAGCAGGAATATCTCACACTCAAAGACACCGTCTAACTTATAGGGCATCGGATTGTAAGCGAAAACGGGATAGTCGCCGGGCGCCGCCTTTTCGTATCCCGAAAAAAGATCGAAGAATGCCTTGGTAAACTGCTTATCAAGGATCTCCATCGCATAATCCGCCTTGCGCAGACTGCTCTGCTCGCCGTCGAGAATACTGGTTCCCGACAAAACGTCGTGGAACTGTATCGCGCTCATATTTTTCTGCGCTTCGGCAAAAGCCTTATGGTCATACTTCGTACCGCACTCGCTTGCCGCGTAAGCGCAGATCTTTTCGGTTACTACAAGCTTGTTTTCAAGCTCGGCATACTTGAACTTGATCCTGCTGTCAGAGGAATAGCACTTAACGAAGCAGGGCTCGAGCGCCTTGTTTATCTCGGTCTCAGGCTCAACTCTCGAGAAAAATGCCTCGGGAGTGCTGTGGAATACCGCAACCCCGTCCTTCTTACTATCCTCGATATATCCCTCTATATCCTTAAGATCCTTGCGGGAAGCGCCACCGCCGTGATTTCCGATTCCCCAAAGAACAAACGCTACGTCATCGTCGTGCCAAGGGCGGAGCTTTCTCTTAATATCGTTTACCGCGGTTCCAAGTCCGGAGCAATAGATAGTGTCGTCTTCAAAGCGACAAGCTTTAACGGTGCTACCATCAAGTCCTATCCAATTAAAAAGCTTGTCGGGAAGGTCTGCCATCATAGGAAGCGGACGGCAGAAGATATATCCATCGTATCCGCACTTTTTGAGGATCTGCACAAGTCCCTGCGTGTGACCAAACGAGTCGAAGTTTACGGAAACTGTCGGTCTCACTCCGAATTTTTCCTTGAAATAGGTCAATCCGGACTCGATCTGACGAACAAAGCCCTCGCCCGAGGGAACTGTGCAGTCGGGCTGAACGTACCATCCGCCCATAATGTGCCATTTGCCCGCTTTTACAAGCTCGCGGATGCGCTCAAAGAGCGCGGGGTCGTGCTCTTCGATCCACTCGTACAGAAGCGCCTCGTTGTGACAGAATATGTAGTCGTACTCGTCTGCCAACTGCGCCGCGGAATAGAAGGTTGCCAGCGCCGCTGTTGCTCCCTCGTTCCAATCCCACTGCCAGACGGGATCGAGGTGTGCGTTACAGATCAAATGTAATTCTTTCATTTGGTTTCTCCTTTGTGAGTTGATATATCATTATATTAAGATCAGATGTTTTTCGCGAGCTTATGTCCGATAAGCGCCAGCTCTCGCTCAAGGCGGTCTCTCTCGTCGCCGTGCGGAATATCCCAAGAAACCATAGTTTCAAAGTTAAGCACTCCGTCAAAATCGATCTCGGCAAGCGCGTTGGAAAAATCGTTCCAATCTATCGTTCCTATGCCGGGGATACGGTGAGAGTCTGCCGTGCCGTCATTATCGTGGACGTGCAGAGCTCCGAGATAAGAGCCAAGCATTCTTACTGCATCCGCAGGATTTTCTCCGCAGAAATTGCTGTGTCCCGTGTCTAGACAAACGCGGAATATGTCGCTGTTCGTTTCCTTGTTCATTCTCTTGACGAAATCAAGGCACTGACTCGTATGATTGATAGGAAGCTGAGGGAAAGGCAGATTTTCAATATCTATATGCTTGACGCCGTATTCCTTGGCAACCTCAGCAAGCTTACCCATAAACTCCGCGTTGAGATCGCGCATAAGCGCGGGATTTTCGGGGCTATTCTCACCAAACGGCATGATCGCGTGAATAACGAGATCGGTCGCGCCGATATACGCCGTTCCTCTCATCGCCTTCGACGCCTTTTCGAGCTTTATTGCTCTCTCCTCGGGAGTGCCGCACTTGACGGGCATTTCCCAGGGCGCGTGCGATTGATTTACACGCATTCCCTCTGCCTCTATAAGTGTTCTCTGCCTTGTCAGCTCTTTTTCAAATTCGGTTTCGGACAGATTGAAAAAATCTGTGTCCGTGTGGATGAAATTTGAATAATCGAAGCAATCGAATCCGTGCTCCCTTGCCCGCCTTGCACCTTCGGTAACTCCGTACTGCAGATATGCGGGGGATTCTATTCCTATTCTCATATCATGTCTCCTTACTAAAGCAGTTTTTCATAAGCGACTCTTTTATCGCCGTCCTTAAGAAATATCGTACCGCAATGAACGAAGCCGTTTTTCTCAAGCATCCGCCTCATAACAACGTTGCCCTCGTGCGTGTCTATTCTCAAGGATCTTTTGCCGAGAGATGTGGCAAGCTCGGAGGCGTAAGAGATAATTTTTCCCGAAATTCCGTTTCCTCGGCTCGCAACCGCGATCGCAACGCGGTGGATCGCGAGATACTGTCCCTTTTCGTCGCCCGTCAGCCATTTTCCGTCGAAAATTTCATCGTAAGTCGGCTCGCCGTGCAAAATCAGGGCAAAGGTGGCTATGATCTTGCCGTCGGACAGGACGCAATAGGACTGTTCCCTTTTTACGTCCTCCTCGATAACCGACCTTGACGGATAGCCGTTCTGCCATTGGTCGATTCCAAGCAAAGCGATCGTTTTTCTCGCCTCGGAGAATATCGGCATAATGCTCTCAAGGTCTTTTGTCTCTGTTTTTCTGATGACTGTCACACCGTTATCCTCCACACATAAAAGCTGTTTTGCTTTGTTGAATTAATTGTACTATAAAGATAAATTTATGTCAATAAATATCTCGAAGAAAATTTTTAAATTATTTTTTGAAAACCTATTGAAATTTGTTTGAGTTTATGATATAATACTAAGGCTGTGATGAAAAACAGCAAAATACAGGGGTATAGCTCAGTTGGTAGAGTACTGGTCTCCAAAACCAAGGGTCGTGGGTTCAAGTCCTTCTGCCCCTGCCAAAAAGAAAGAGATGGCTTTATGCCATCTCTTTCTT
>SVRA01000021.1 GCA_015065075.1 Oscillospiraceae bacterium | reverse complement strand
ACGAGCTCTGGGAGGAGCTGAAATCGGATATCGACGTAAGCCCCACGATCTATATCATCTGTATAGCGATCGTCGGCTCGCTCGTCGGCTTCGTCACCTTCTTCGGCATCAGAAAGCGTAAGAGAAATAATTATTGATGATAAATGCAGAGGGGAACCCGCTTTTTGAAAAAAGCAGGTTCCCCTCTGCACTCCCCTCCGGCAAAAACTTTCCTTAGTAAAAGGATGCCCCCGACAGAAGCTCTGTCGGGGGTGTTTTTATGTTTACAAATCTCAAGCGAAATATTCTTCAATCTCCGTGCGTTTCGCAGTGCAGCTTCCCTGTATCATCTCGGACGAGCCGCCGCCGCGACCCGAGATAGCAGCGTTTATCTCCTTCGCATGGTCGCGCAGATCGACCGTGGCGCTCGCAATTATGTATTTGTAGCCGCCCTCGTCGTCACCTGCAAACACGGCGCAAATGCCGCCGCAACGCTTCTTGATCTCATTGGCCATATTGCGCAGAGAGACCGCATCAAGTCCCGCGTCCTCAAAAATGCAAATATTTCCGTCGGTCGCCTCGATCTTCTCAAGCTTATAAGCCATCAACGAGCGTTTAAGCGCTGCGATCTCACCCTTGAGTGACGAAATATCCTCAAGCAAGCGGTCAACGCCGTCCGCGACCTCATCGTGCCTTGCCGATATAGCGACCGAGATGCGACGGCTCTGCTCGTATTCGGCGCGATAGCCGTCAAGCGCGTCAAATCCGCACTTCATATAAAGCCGTATGCCACCCTTGTATTTTTCACATTCAAGTATCTTGATAAGTCCGACCTGACCCGTATTTGAAACGTGCGGCGCACAGCAAGCGCACTTGTCAACGCCCTCTATCTCAACTATTCTCACGTCCTCGGTAAGCTCAAGCTTGCTTCTGTACTCAAGAGTCTCAAGCTCCTCGGGCGACGGATAATAGCCGCGAATAGAGTGACATTCAAACACCGCGCGGTTAGCAAGCGTTTCTATCAGTAAAAGCTGCTCGCCGTCCAGCACTCCGTCAAAATCCGCGGTCATTATATCCTTGCCGAGATGAAAACCGACGTTGCTAAAGCCAAAATTTTTGAATATAAGCCCCGAGACGATGTGCTCGCCTGTGTGATTCTGCATTTTGCGAAAGCGCTCGCAGAAGTCGATCTTGCCACTCACAAGGCTGCCCTCAGCCAGCGGCTCGGCTACCGTGTGATAAATGACCCTCTCCTTCTCACAAACGTGAATGACCTCCACACTGCCAAGAAGACCCGTGTCACACGACTGACCGCCCTCCTCAGGGAAAAAGAGGGTTTTGTCGAGCACAACGGTATATTTTCCCTGCCCGTCGGGAAGGCAGGAAATCACTCTTGCCTCAAACTCGCTCTCGGACGGAAGCTGATCAAATAATCTTATAGTTTTATCCATAAAAAACCTCTCAAAGCTGATAAATAAATTATAATACAAAATCGCCGCCATTTCAATAGTTTGACGAAAATTATTGACAAAAAGCCATGCCCGTGCTAAAATAATAGGTGAAAATAACCCAATGGAGATTTATTATGGAAACAACAGTTGCACTGCCCACAAAAGAAAAGAAAGTGGTCGAAAATATATCAAAAAGCACGTGGAAATGCCCCGAATTCAAGGCCTCGGGCGCATTCTCCTCTCACATGGTGCTACAGAGAGACAAAGAAATCGTCGTATGGGGCTTTTCGGATACCCCCGGAAGCACCGTCAGTGCAAGCTTTATGGGCGAATACGCCAAAGCAACGGTAGATGACGATAATAATTGGACACTTCGCTTCTCTCCCCGCAGATACGAGTGGGAGGGTCAGACGATGACGATAAACGACGACCGCGGACACACGGTCACCTTTGAAGATATCCTCATCGGTGACATCTGGATGATACACGGTCAGTCCAACGCGGCGCTCCCTTTGGCTCCCTGCTTGGCTCTGACCCCAAGCGTCGACTTCTCCGAGAACGATAATTTCCGCGTATTCACGCAGTTTCAGCATATAGTTTACGAAAATCAGGAGCTCTGCAACGAGCCCCAACGCGACGTCATCCGCCCCGAGTGGTGCTGGAAGCGCCCCGACGAAGCGGCATCGCGTGAATTTTCGGCTCTCGGCTGGTATTTCGCGAAAAAGATCACAAGCATGACCGATATCCCCCTCGGACTCATCGTGCTCGCCGCAGGCGGAGCCTGCATCCGCGAATATCTACCCGAAGATCTCGCACACTCGGAGGGATATACATTTGGCGCAAACGTCAAGGAGGCGGGATACTTCAACACCCTCGTCAATCCCTTCTTAAAGCTTCCCTTCAAGGCGATGATATATTTTCAGGGTGAAAGTGAGGGCATCGAGCGCCGCTTTGCCGAAAGATACGCCCATGATCTTGCCGTGCTGGTTGCAGACGAGCGTGAGCGCTTCGGCTTCAGCTTCCCCTTCTACAACATTCAGCTTTCCGACTATCGCTCCGAGGGCGCACAGTTCTTCCCCTTCCACGACATAGTGAGAACACAGCAGTTCGACGCGCTCAAGCTCATCCCCAACTCGACCCTGACCGTAGATATGGACCTCGGCTCACCCATCGACTACGAGGATTGGGCACACAGCCCCCGCAAGCTCGAGCTTGCCGAGCGAGTAGCAAGCCTCGCACTTGCCAGAGAGTACGGCATTGGCAACGAATCCGAGGCAAACTCCCCCATGCCCACGTATGCAAGACTTGAAGACGAAGGCAGATCGATAGAGATAGCATTTGAAAATATACACACAGGTCTTATCGCATCGGGACACGCCCCTGCCGAAAGCATCGACATGGAAGTAAACGGCTTCTACGTCGGCGCATACGATTGCAGACAGAAGGCGCGCGCCACTATTACTACGCGATACACCGTCAAGGTCGAAGTCCCCGAGGGAGTTGAGCCCACCCACGTCGGTTACGCAATGTCTACCAACATCACCCCCGACGATATCACCCTGCGTAACGGCGCAAATCTGCCCTGCCCCGCGTTCGTGATGAAAATATAACAAATACAAAAAAGGAGAGACTCTCGAATGAAGTCTCTCCCTTTTTATTTTCAAGCTTTTTCCCCAAAATTCTTGACGTCTATAATGGTATGTCTGCAGGTTTCGCAAATCAACTGCTCTTTCGTCGTGTTCTCTTCCTTGTCGTACGTTCTAACGCCGCAAACAGAGCAGATATGGACTCCGTCCGCCTCGGATTCAAGGCAAAGCGGATAGTTAAGCCCTCGGAATTTCACAAGAGTCCCCCCCTCGCGATAATATCCGTCGTAACCATCCTCAAAAAGCTGTATTCTGACTGTTCTTCGCCCACGCTTGCAAGCAAGCGCGACCTTCAAATAGCTGTAAGGACCAACGTCGATCTTGGCATTTCTTGATAGAAATCTGCCGTAGCTGCGAACCGTCCTCATAGACTTTATCCGCCCCACAGCGTATCTGTCAGTGACGAAAAGTGACATATTGCACACGATCCAACCAACCACAACAACGATCATTTCAAAAACAAAATATCCCCACCACTTGATCGGAGGCAGCCCCGCGACTCTTTTGTCAAGATATGACAGCATAGCAAGATTCATAACGACCAATATCAGAACGTAAAAAAATATGCGTTTGAAATTTCTTGCCACAGCGTAGAAACGCAGATCGGCGTTTTCCTTCGGTATTTTATATTTTTTCATACTACCTCAAAATATACACGTCATTATATACATTATACACCGTATCGGCTTTCCCGTCAATAGTAAGGGGCAAAAAATTAAGGGGAGTATCCACTCGGACACTCCCCAAAATCTCAAAAGTCAAGATTATTCTGCATCGTCAGCTGCAATCTCGCATGCGCAATCGCACTCGCACTCTTCCTCGAAAAGCTCTTCAACCTCTGCGGTCTTCTTTGCGGGAAGCTTGCTCTTGATCTTCTCAACAAGAACCTTGCCGCGTCTTTCGCCGTCTTCGTTCTTGGAAGAAAGATATATAGCTGCCGCAGCGATAGCCGCAACGATAGCTACACCTACTCCGATAAGCACGAAGAGAAGTGTGCGGTTCTTCTTTTCCTCAACGATGAGCTCCTGAACGTCATGATTGTCTACCATTTTTTGTTCCTCCTGTTTTTTTATTTTAATGCTCTCGCATTTGTTTATTAGTTTTTAAGACTATGTATAGGTGCAGGTATGCGTCCGCCGCGATCAATAAATTTCGCAGGGGAATATCTGTTGACCTCCATAACGGGCGCCTTTCCAAGCAATCCGCCGTAGTCTATATAATCGCCGACTCCCTTGTTGTAAGCAGGGATAACACGAACGGCAGTCGTCTTGGTATTGACAACACCGATAGATATCTCGTCGGCTATGATTCCGCAGATGATCGCCTCGTCGACGTCACCGGGAATAGCTATCATATCGAGACCGACCGAACAGACCGCCGTCATCGCCTCAAGCTTTTCGAGCGTCAGCGCTCCTCTCTCGACCGCCGCGATCATACCCGCGTCCTCGGAAACGGGAATAAACGCGCCCGAAAGACCGCCAACGTGGCTCGAAGCCATAACGCCGCCCTTCTTGACCGCGTCGTTAAGCATCGCAAGAGTAGCGGTCGTGCCGTGGGCACCGCAGGACTCAAGCCCCATATTTTCAAGTATGTGAGCAACCGAATCTCCGACCGCGGGAGTGGGCGCTAACGAAAGGTCTACTATTCCAAAGGGAACGTTCAGCGCCCTTGCCGCCTCGCCCGCAACAAGCTGACCCACACGGGTGATCTTGAACGCGGTCTTCTTTATAATATCAGCAAGCTCACTAAGATCACAGTCGCCTGCGCGTGCAATAGCCGAGCTAACGACACCGGGACCCGAAACGCCGACGTTTATAACGTTCTCGGGTTCTCCGATTCCGTGGAATGCGCCCGCCATAAAGGGGTTATCCTCGGGCACGTTAGCAAATACAACAAGCTTCGCACAGCCGATAGAATCTCTGTCCTTGGTAAGAAAAGCCGCCCTTTTGACCGTGCTTCCCATCAGCTTGATAGCGTCCATATTGATACCCGCCTTGGTAGAAGCAACGTTCACCGACGAGCAAACGAAATCGGTCTCGGCAAGCGCCTCGGGAATGATCGATATCATATTCTCGGCGCCCTTAGTCATGCCCTTTTGAACAAGAGCCGAAAAACCGCCGATAAAGTTGATACCGAGCGTCTTTGCCGCCCTGTCAAGCGTCTTGGCAATCTTGAAATATCCCTCGGGAGAGCATGCCCCGCCGATAAGCGAGATAGGTGTGACCGAAACCCTCTTGTTGACGATCGGAATACCGTATTTTTTCTCAATATCCTGACCCGTCGCAACGAGATTTTCAGCGCTTTTAGCTATCTTGTCGTATATTTTCTCGCAAAGTCTGTCCTCATCCTCGCTCACGCAGTCGTAAAGCGAAATACCCATCGTAATGGTTCGGATGTCGAGATTTTCTTCGCGGATCATATTTATAGTTTCGAGAATGTCTTTAACGTTAACCATAATTTCTCCGATCAGACGTGATGCATGCTATTGAAAATATCCTCGTGCATAACGTGAACGGCGAGACCCTTCTCGCTTCCGGTATTCGAGAGAATATCTACGAATTCAGAAAAAGGAATGGAAAGCTTGTCTATATCGGCAAGCATTATCATAGCAAAGTATTCGGAAAGAACGCTTTGGGAAATATCAACGATATTAGCGTCGTATTTTGCACACTCGGAAGCAAGCTTTGCGATGATTCCGACCGAGTCTTTTCCCGTAACCGTTATAACTGCTTTCATTACGTAACCTCCGTACGAAATATTATCCTACTCTAATTATACTACACATTTATGAATAATTCAACAAAAAAATATATCTAATTAAATATTTTTACGCGTATTTTTTAAATTCGATTGAAAAAAAGCCGAAATTATGCTATACTGAAGATGATCAACCGTCTCGGAGGATAATATGTTTGAAAACTCATACGAATATATAATCAAAAGAGAGGCAGAGGGCGAACTGCTTTTCAAAAGGATCGCCGCAATTGTCGGATACGCGGCATTTTTCGTCGCGCTGACCGCATTCGCACTCGCTCTTATCCCCTCCCTCTTTATCCCTGCACTTATCCTTATATGCTGCCTGACCGCTCTCCTTATTTTTATCACGTGGCGGTTTTTGTGCATTGAATATGAGATACTCATCGCAAACGGCGATATCGTGATAACTGTGCTTTACGGCAAAGGGTCAAGAAAAACGCTGTTCTCATCATCTATCTCTTCTCTGTCCGAAATAGGAGAATACGACGACAGAGCGTACGAAGAAATCAGTAAGCTCTCCTTGCAAAAAAACCACATCTGTATCTCATCGCTGTCGGCGCCCGACGTCTACTACGCACTATTTGAAGACGAAGAAGGCAGAGGCATTGTATATTTCGATGCACCCAATCGTGCCGTTGAACTTTTGAAAAAATATAACGCAGGCGCTTTCAGAGCATCTGCGAAACGCATAAATAATCAAGCGAAAGGAATTTAAAATGAAAAACCAAAACGAGATCAAGGTGCGACTCTCCGACGATCTTATCCGCAAACTCATCTACATCTCGGAGGCGGAGGGCAGAACACCCAATAATCAATTCATCTTTATGCTGCGCAACAACATCCAATATTTCGAGCGCACGAAAGGCAAGATAGACTCAGCAAAGCTCGCCGCCATAGACCTCTACAAGTATATCGAACAAGAGTAAAAATCCATATAAGGAGTTCAGCGTGAAAGTTGCGCCCACCTATAATAAAGTGTACTTTTTCACGCACAAATTTTGCCTTAACGGCAAAATTCACTGATTATTATTTGCGCCGCTGTCGGCGGCGGAACGGAGATTGTTATGAAGGATATCTTAACAAAAAACCATCTTCCACTGAAGATAATTCACGAGATCAAAAAGCCCGGGGAGTCCACATTTGAAGAAAAATGCGCAGAGATCACTAAAGGACTCAAAAATCTCGCCTCCCTCGGCTACGGAGGTATAGTCACCAACGTCCATTGGGGTGAAGATTACCTGAACAATGAGGAAGATTGGGCTTTGCTTCAATACGCGCTTGACGAAGCAGATCGCCTCGGTATGCGAGCTTGGATATACGACGAGCACGGTTACCCCAGCGGTAGCGCAAGCGGACAAACGCTCGCAGCTAATCCCGAATACGAGTGCCGTGCGATTGCAAAGATCACCGAAGAGCTTATGCCGGGAGAAGAAAAGACCGTCATACTGCCGCATGGACATCTGCGTTTTCTATACGCGGCGACTTATCCCCAAGGCAAAAACGGGAAGATAAATCCTACGGCTCCCTTCAAGGAGATCGTTTGTAACGGCACCGAGCAGGATGTAAGCTTCAAAAATACTACTTCGCAGCCCCTTGTCATATGTGCCTTCGTCGAAAAATTTCTATATGAGGGCTGTCATGCCGAGCACAACGTCTTTATGGCACAGCGCTACGTGGATCTTATGAACAAGGACGCCGTCCGTGAATTTATAAGCAACACCTATGAAAAATATACCGCCCACGTTGAAAATCACTACACCAACGGCACAGGACTCATCGAAGCATATTTCACCGACGAGCCCTCGCTCATGGGCTGCTATATCAACGCAGGGCTCTACCCTCCGCGCACTCGCGACCCATACGACGACACCATTCCGCTTTACCCCATCGTAAATTTCGGCAGAGACGTCGAAAACACGTTCGAGGCACTTTCGGGATTGAGTTTCAGAAAGAATCTCATATATCTATTCTGCGGAAACAGCAATCACGCAAAGAAGGTGCGCTATTTCTTCCATCTCACCACCTCCAAGCTCTTTGAAAACAGCTATTACGCACAGCTTTCAAACTATTGCGCAGAGGCAGGCACAAGATTTGGAGGCCACGTGTTGCTTGAGGACGACATTCGTCATCACGTCATCTTTGAAGGAAACATGTTCTCTCTTCTCAGACATATGCATATCCCTGGCATAGATATGCTCCACTCCCTGCCCGAGCTCGTATACAGAGATATGTTTACTCCCAAGCTCGTATCGTCGATCGCTCACGCATACGATCGCCCACATGTTATGAGTGAGGTATCTGCTCATGCCCAGGGCAACAACGTCACGATAGACCAGATGTACGCGTCGATCGCGCTTCAATACGCATTCGGTATCGATATATTCACCTCGTATTATCCTGAAACCCTCTTTGATAAGGAAAATTACGAAAAATATAACCGTGCAATAGGAAAATTCGGAGATATAATGGCAGGTGGATCACCTCGGGCAGACGTATTGCTCTGCTACCCCATTGAAACGTTTATGATGAATCATATCACTCCCGACGAAAACAGCTTTATGAGCTTCTCTGGCGAGGAAAACGCCTGCCGCGACGGACTTTACAGCATAATGTACGAGCTTTGCGACGCTCAGGTCGATTTTGACTTCGCTGATTTTGAGGTCATCAAAAATATACCCGTACGCGACGGCAAAATGCTCGGCAAGCAAGGACAAATATATAAATATCTCGTTCTGCCGCCTATGGAGTTGACTCCGGAAATGAGTGGCGTATTCGCGCATCTTGAGTCCAAGGGCATCAAGATATGTATTATGAGAGATTCCTTCTTCACCGATCTTAACAGTGCCCCCTTCGGCAAAAAATTCTCGACCGCATCTGCGCTCGTCACCTCATTTGATCGCTACGAGGAAAAATTCGCAGTCGATCTCGACACGCCTCACGCGGGAGTAGCTTGTCTGTGCAAGCATGTGAACGGCAAAAACAGATATATGTTCGTAAACTCTACGAATGAAGAAAAAACGATAAGCTGCGCGCTTTCAGAAACAGGAAACGCCAAGCTATATTCTCCGCTTGATAATGAAATCAAGCCTCTTACCTCCTGCCCCGACAAATCGGGCACGAGATACGAATTCGCGCTCAAGGGCTACGACGTGCTCATAATCACCGAATAAAGCCGGAACCCCCGTACCTTTCAGTGAGTGAAAGGTACGGGGGTCAATTTATTTAATGTGATCAAGTATTTCCCAAATGCTGTCTATCGTCTTACAGCCCCGACTGAGAAGCTTCGTCTTGGACTGATGCCCACCCGTAAACAGTAAGCAATCCGCACCCAACACCTCGGCAGTATCAGCGTCGTGAACAGTGTCGCCAACGAATAATATCTTCGCCTCGGGATTTTCCTTTCTCCAAGCCCGAGCAAGATGCAGCTTGCTCTCGGCGTGGATATCATCAAGGCCTACTACCTGGTCAAAATATTCGATCAATCCGAGATCTGAAAGCTGTCTGCATAGCATGTTTCTTTCAGACGCAGAAAAAACGATCTGACTCATCTCGGTCTGAGCGATCTGTTTAACCACCTGATCAACTCCGTCTATCATTCCTGAAGAGCGGCTGTTTTCAAGATAAAGCTCTACCCATATGGGTGCAAGAACCTCATACGGCTCCTTTTCAAAATCAAATCCAAGATTTCTATAGTATTCCCTTATAGGAAAATCAAAAATTTCCCTATAAGCTTCAATATCGGGAATAATAGGTAGCCCACGGTCGTGTAGCATGCGATTTACACTGTTCATCCCCGCCTGCATATCCGACAGTATAGTACCGTTAAAATCCCAAAACAAATGAGTGTATTTCAATGCTTCCTCCACAGTAAAGATCAAAGGCCTCCGTCGGCGACGGAGGCCTTCTATCATAAAATCACGTTATTCACCCGCAGGCACGTAACCATATGATTGCATCCAAGTGTAGTATACGGCGTAAGGAGATTCTCCAACGTATTTTTCATCTTCCGACGTATCGTGCATCTTATTAGTAAGCTTGGAAAGCTGCAGCGGGAAGTCGTTGTAGATCTGACCCTCATATTCAACAGTAATCAAGGGATCGCTCGCCAAAGTTACACACAAACCGGACTTTTCGTCGGATACGAGCTTTGTGAGCTGCTCTATATCCTCGCACGCCTCGATCTCAGCAGAGATCTGTGCGGTATACTGCATCAGATAAGACCAAAGATTATAGTCAAGGTCCGTGTCATATTCTTGGAAAATGCTATTGAAATCAAATCCAAGAAGAGGATTGATAAGCGCGTCGTTATTCTGGTTTTTGGCATTCTCCCAATAATCTGCGGGAAGTCCCTCCTCGGGGTGAGCTATAAAGCAGTTACCCGTCTTCTCTATGTCCATCTTGTAGAGCGTCTCTGCGGATCTGGTAAGAACTCCCGTATCCTCGTTGATAGTATAATCAACTCCCTCAACGCCATACTGAAGAATGTTGCGGAGCTTGGCATCCGTGTTAAGCATCGTAAGCACCTTTACACAAGCGCTGATGTTAGAGGAATTAGCGAACACTCCGAACATGTTTCCGTAAAGTGACTGCTCGTCAACCTCGGGATACTTTACAACGTATGCGTAGTATTCCTTACCGTTTTCATCCTTATAAACGCCGTCGTTCTTCTCCATCGACGCCTTGATCGTGTAGTCACCGTCTACGAAGGAAACTGCCGCGTCCGTTCTAGTATCATTCTCGGTAGCGTAATATCCGTTAAATTCGTAAGCTTTGAGCTTAAGGTAAATATCACGGTACTCGGGACTAGTAAACAAAGAGTTGAATCCAAGAGATATCTGTCCGCGGGAAGCGGTAGCAGGATCACCGTAAAGAGCGCCGAGAAGGGAGAATTCGCTGCCATCACCGATCGAATATACGTTATCGCCAAAGATATCCTCGGTCCAATCGATATTCCAGTACCAAACGAACTGACTTATGCACTCCTCAAACGTAGCGTCTATAGGAAGGACCTCGGGATTGGAGTTAGATACGTCCTCAAGGAAGTTTTTAAGATCAAGAATATTGTTTACCTGCTCGTTGTTGTAGAGCCACTCATCAAAGAGATCCTTATCTACGAGCATGTATTTGTATTCGCCGATCTGAACGTTGTTAGGGATTGCATAAGTGCTTCCGTAGTACTGAACACCGCCGAGAAGCGATCCCGAAATATAATCGTAAAGCTTCTTGCCGCTGGTAGAAACGTAAGAATCGAGAGCTATAAGCCAATCGTTCTCGATATATTCTGTGTACATATCCAAACCGGAAACATATACGATATCAAGCTGATTTTCCTTAGTTTCGGGATATACGAGCTCCTTAACTCCAAGGTCACCTGCCTGATACACGTCTTCGACCTTTTCGTTGCCGGACTCTTCTTCATCCTCTTCGGCAGACTGAACTATATAATCCTTATACTTTTCGAATTCAGGGAAATGACGGTAGAATGAATTAGTCAAAGCAGACACGGGATAGTTTTCCTCAGGATACGCTGCCTGATAGTCGCTTATGTACTTTTCAAGCGCTCTCGCAGCACGCTCTGCCTCCTGGGCGTATTCAGCCGCGTCGGCAATGGTGGTAGTCAGCTTCTGCTCGTATTCATCCTCTGTGTAGAAAAGAAGGTCTACATTGATTCTGGACTCCTTGGTTACCTTTGTGAACGCCTCTTCAACATTCTCATAATTTTCGATAACCTTCAGCATTTCCTTGTATTTTTCGCTGTTCTTATCTCCGCCGCACTCTTTTTCAAGGTACTCAGCAAGCTCGGCGTCGGTGTTGCAGACCTTTCTCTCGGTAATAACACACATCGTTATCGTCTGTGCGCCGGTATTGTTCTCCTGTCCTTCCTCATCATCGGATGAACAAGCCGTAAGGAGCACCGACAGCATAAGGATCAAGCCCATAAACAGACAAAGCAATCTCTTTTTCATTTCAATTCTCCATTTCTGCCTTGCGTGGCAAAGGGTTTTTATGAACGGAAAGGGATAAAGGCTTCCCTCCGTCCGACATTCCGACTTTCTAACTCCAACCGGAATGAACACTACGTTATATTTTACACCAAATTCATTGTTTTGTCAAGTAAGTAATTATTAATAATATAGTCCTACAAGACCGCACCGTCATAAAACGACCATAAAACGACGGCAGCCGATATGCAACGTACACAACAAACAAAGTGTCTTTTTGTGCACCAAGCACAAGCAATTGTGAATTATGCACATTTTATCAAGTTTATTTTGTAACCTAAAAAGAATAAATATTTACAATTTTATCAGTCAAGAAATCCTCTGAGATGTCTTGCACGGCTGGGGTGACGCAGCTTACGGAGTGCCTTCGCCTCGATCTGACGGATACGCTCTCTGGTAATATCAAATTCCTTGCCGACCTCTTCAAGCGTTCTCGTTCTTCCGTCGTACAGACCGAAGCGAAGCTTGATAACGTGCTCTTCTCTGGGGGTCAAAGTGTGAAGCTCTCTTTCTATGACCTCACGAAGTATGGTCGAAGCGGCAGCGTCAGCAGGCGCGGGAGTGTCCTCGTCGGGTATAAAGTCACCAAGATGGCTGTCCTCCTCTTCGCCGATGGGGGTTTCGAGCGAAACGGGATCCTGTGCGATCTTAAGTATCTCTCTTACCTTATCCGCGCTCATACCGATCTTGTCGCCTATCTCCTCGGCGGTGGGCTCACGGCCGAGCTCCTGAAGCATCTGACGGGAATATTTTGTGACCTTGTGAATGGTCTCGACCATGTGAACGGGAATACGAATGGTTCTTGCCTGGTCAGCGATCGCTCTGGTGATCGCCTGTCTGATCCACCAGGTCGCGTAGGTCGAGAACTTGTATCCCTTGGTGTAGTCGAACTTGTCGACCGCCTTCATAAGACCGAGATTTCCCTCCTGGATAAGATCAAGGAAGTACATTCCTCTTCCAAGGTACTTTTTAGCTATACTTACAACAAGACGGAGGTTAGATTCAACAAGCTTGGTCTTTGCGTTCTCGTCTCCGTTGAGCATTCTCTCCGCGAGCTCCTTTTCTCCATCGGAATCAAGCAGCGGAATACGGCCGATCTCCTTAAGATACTGACGAACGGGGTCGTCGATCGAAAGTCCCTCCTGCTCGAGTATCTTTTCCATGCTTGCGCCGTTTTCAAACTTGGATACTTCCTTCTGGATCTCCTCAAGCTCGGCGTTGGAAAGCGTACCGGGCAGAGAAACTCCGTTATCCTCAAGCGCCTCGTAAAGCTTGTCAAGCTCGTCCACGTCGTAATTCATCTCTTCGAGGGCCTGATCGAAATCCTCCTCGGAAAGTCCTGCCTTTTTGCTTTTTTCAATGAGATGTTCTACCTTTTTAGACTCAGTCTCCTCGGGGACTGCGTCTACCTCAACACCTTCAAAAAACATGTCACTCATTTTTATATTTCCTTTCGCTGATACTATTTATTCGCGTTGCGCTTTTGTTCAAGCAAGCGCCTTATCTCGTCGATGCCACTCGCTTCAGATGAGGAAGATTTCTTTTCCTCCTTCACAGTCTCTACGCACTGAAGAAAGACCTGCATACCGTTTTCGGTCAGCACCCTTCTCTTTTGCTCCAAGCCCTGAAGCCTGCCCATTTCGTCGGGCATAAAAAACTCGCCGAGCAAAGAAAAATCATATTGATTTTCTCTTTGAAGCTCAATTATTTTATCAAAAACTCTTGCGTGGAACTCGGACACAAAATCACGAGCAGATAGCGCTGCCTTGCCTCGAATAATCGCGTCGCGATACTCGTCGTACGTAAGCAGAAGCCCGATGACTGCCTCCTCTGCCGCCTTTGCTTTTATATTTTTGATTCCGTCGGCGTTTATCTTGTCGCCAACTCCCATCGCGCCAAGCCTTGCCTGTTGCGAAGTCTTTTCGTTGAAGCTTTTTATCTTTTTCTTTCTGAGTAGCTCCACGTCGTTCTTTAGTCCCTCGGGAGAGATCGAAAGTCTTGCCGCCGTTGCGCCGATATAAACGTCCCTCGCCGCACTCGACCATTCCTCCGAGATGTACTCACACATTTCAGCCGACGCCTTGATCTTATCCTGTGCTACCGAAAGATTATATTTCTGCAGCGTCGATTCAAGCTTGAATTCAAATCCCGTGCGGCTTGCGTCAAGTAGCCTGCGGAAACTGTCCGCGCCGTACTTTTTAATGTACTCGTCGGGATCCTTCGCGCCTTCCATCCGGAGAATTTTTACGTCAAGGCCGACCTCCGAGAGCATCCTGACAGCTTTTCTCGTAGCCGCCTGACCCGCCTCGTCGGAGTCGTAGGAGATAACGACCTCCTTGGTGTATTTCGCCATCATTCTCGCTTGCTCCGAGGTCAGAGCCGTGCCAAGCGTCGCAACCGCGTTTTCAAAGCCCGCGGCATGAAGCGCTATAACGTCCATATAGCCCTCGCAGAGAATAAGCCTCTCCGAGCAATGATTTTTCGCGTAATTGAGCGCAAACAGATTGCGACTCTTTTTAAATCCGGGCGTATCCGACGAGTTCAGATACTTCGGCTTCGAATCGTCCATGACTCGACCGCCGAACGCGATAATATCGCCCGACGTATTAATAATAGGAAAAATAACTCGATTTCTGAAATAATCGTACGCCCTTCCCGTTTTCTGACTTTTTCCGCAAAGGAAGCCGACTATCAGCTCTTCGTCGGTAAATCCCTGCTTATGCATGTGATCGGTAAGCGCACCAAAGCTCTCGGGAGCAAAGCCAAGGCCGAAATGCTTGATAACGGCAGGCGAAAGTCCTCTTTTTTCGGCAAGATATTCCATGCCGACACGACCGAGCCTCTGATCAAAAAGACAAGACCTGAAATACTTCGCCGCCGCGAGATTCATCTCGTATATCCTTCTTTTGCTGATCCCACCCTGCTCTTTTTCATCCGACGTTATTGTTATTCCCGCCCTCTTGGCGAGCAATTCTACCGCTTCGGGATAATCAAGATTTTCCGAGCGCATAATAAACGTCACGGCATCTCCGCCCGCGCCGCATCCGAAGCAATAAAACGACTGTGTAGCGGGAAAGACTGTAAACGAAGGGGATTTTTCACTGTGATACGGGCAAAGTCCGTTATAATTCGCCCCCGCGCGTTTAAGGTTAACGTAAGATCCGATAAGCTCAACTATATTGTTTCTCGAACGGATCTCTTCAACAAGCTCTCTGGGGAATCTCATACGCGCCCCCTCCAGACCTTGGGAACGAATATCTCGTTATATGTTTCTATGGCGTATCTGTCGGTCATGCCCGAAACAAAATCGCAAACACATCTTTCAACAGATTCGTTCTCCAAATTTTTGTAATAAAGTGAGGGCAACTTTTCAGGATACTTAACGTAATATTCAAAGAGCTTTATAAGCAGCTCTCTTGCCTTGGCCTCCTCGCCCTTTGCGATCGGGTTGAGATATACGTTGTCAAAAAGGAATTCTCTCAATTCGTTGGTAGCTTTTCCAACTTCCTCGCTCATCATTATGTACGGCTTTTCATAGCTGGTTTCGATGATCGAGGTGACCATATTATTTATCCGCTCACTGTGACCCTGCCCTAGAACGTCGGTAATACGCTTTGGAATGTCTTCCATTTTAAGTACTCCCGCGCGGCAAGCGTCGTCGATATCGTGATTTATGTAAGCTATCCTGTCCGCAAATTTTACTATAACGCCTTCAAGAGTCGCAGCCATATGCTTGCCCGTATGGTTTACAATACCGTTACGGACCTCCCAGGTAAGATTAAGGCCCTCTCCATTGTTTTCAAGCACGTCGACCACACGTAAGCTCTGCTTGTAGTGTGTGAAATTAGGATCGTAGCACTCTTGGAGCGCCGACTCTCCCGCGTGTCCAAAGGGAGTATGACCGAGATCGTGTCCAAGCGCCGCCGCCTCGGTCAGATCCTCGTTGAGACGGAGCGCGCGAGCAATAATACGCGCTATCTGAGTGACCTCAAGCGTGTGGGTAAGTCTGGTTCGGTAATGATCTCCCGCAGGCGCCAAAAAGACCTGCGTTTTATTCATAAGCCGCCTGAACGATTGCGAATGGATTATCTTATCTCTGTCTCGCTGAAATTCAGTTCGCATCCTGCAAGGAACGTAAGGATGCTCTCGGCCCTTGGTATTGGCAGTAAGGAAAGCATAGCGAGAAAGCGTCGTTTTTTCGCGTTCGACGAATATTTCGCACATATCTTTATCAAATTTATGTCTCATACAACGCCTCCTCATAATAGTCGTGTGCGCCGAATCTGGACACCCACGCAAAATTAATATACGCTCAAAAAAACAAAATATCTTTTTTTGTGTGATTTTTAATAAAAATTTTTAAAAATTCGTCAACAGACGAACCTCATTCGCCAATTATCTGCAAGTTTTCGATTCCGAGCGCGATTGCCGCATCACAAAGCGATGAATTCTTCTCGGAGAAGACTATTCTCATAGAATATGACGAAATGTAGTATTCCATATCGCCTAGCGTAGAGTCAAGCAGGCTTGCCTCGCCCTCGGCTTCGACCTCGTCGGCATCATCGGGAAGATCTCGCAGATCAAGCGCAACGAAATCACACACCGATCTTAACCTTGCCGCGTGATAGATCCCCTCGTCAGCAAGCTTAAATGTCTCGGGCGAAACGAGAACACCAAGTATCGAAGCTCCCGCGGAATGTGAAGCGTCGCTGACAAATTTTTTGATCTCGTCAATATTGTCATCGGTCACGTCAAGACCGACAAGCATGATCTCATCAGCCCCGTTTCTCGCTGCCTCGCTGATAAGCGCCAGCTCATAAGCCTTGTATATTTCACGCAAATATTCGTCCTCAATGCCAAACGAAGTCACGTAAAAATACGCGCACACGTATCCACCGTTTTCGTGAATGTACGTCGTGTATTTTGAAAGCTCACTGACTCCCTCTCCGACCGCTTCTCCAAAGCTAACGTCGTATTCGGTGTCGTATGTAAGAGAGCCGTCAGGAGCGCGCAAGCAGACCGAAAAATCGGTAATGCCAACTCCCGTCAACAGCCCCGCGTAATCTCCAAACGAGTAGAGCCGCGCATTAACGGGCTTGACTACCTTATCTCCCGAATAATACGGCTTTGAATCAAAATCGTATTTAGGAGAATTCTCATATTTCTCCGCTTTCTCAGAGAGCAAAAGTCCCACCCCAACGGAGATCATCAGGCAAAGCACGACGAACGCCGCAATCGCAACGATATAGATCCACGCGCGTGAACGGTTTCTGTTCAAAACTGTTCTGCGGGAATATCTGCTTCTTCTCCGTACGCGAGCCATGCGTCCGACCTCCTTTGCGTAAATTTTTATAGATTATTCAATATCAATAAGTGACAGACCGTCAAAATATTCATTTCCAACGAAGCTTATCTCGGCTTCCTTGGCGTCCTCGCACTTTTTGAGCGCCCCGTATTGATAGTGCGGCAACAGCTCACGCGCAAATCTATTCACCTCATCTTCTTCAAGCGGGAGTCGCATAATAACGTAATATCCGTATTCAAGCTCAACGACCTCGCTTGTTTCGTAGATTCCAAGCTCAAAAGCGACGGATTCAAATTCCCTGCCCATCTGTCCAAGCGTGAAATAAACGCCGGTTCCCGTGACCGAATAGCCCTGAATGAAGGGCGCTTTGGCAATGACCGTCTTGGCCATATAATGATATCTTTCGGAATCGTCGGATATTATCGCGAGCCCATCTGCAGCTGCCTCAGCCGCAGGAATACTGTTTTTCTCATCCCACACTATAATGGTTTCTCCATTATACGTCGTAGTAACAGTCTTCTTGGGATAATAGGCGTATGTCACCTTAGCCCAATTCTCGCTCTCCATAATATGATCGGCAAACGCCGCCAACGAATCCTCGTCATATTCAATATCGATCTTGTTCTTTATAAAATGCTCAAGAAGCTGCGATTCAAGATAGTCAACCTTGTACATAAGACGAACGAAGCTATCCGTAAGATTGTTTTCGGCAAGCCACTCCTTGTATTTTTTCATATCACCGCCAAACGTAGCGCCAACGAATTTCTTCATCTCGTTGTTCACGTGATTTTTCGCGCCACGCGAGCTCGTTTTTATACCGTATTTCTCGCAAAGAGAGAGAATGATATAGTTGCTCTTCAGATCCTCAAGCACAAGCTTCTCCAGTTGAGCTTCGTACTCTGCCTTCCCGTCATTGTCAAGCGTATCGTATTTTCCAATACGCACATCGAGAGATTGCTTGTGAAGAAGCGTAACGTAGCGCAGCTCCTCGTATTTGACCTCAAATCCGCCGCATTCGCCGACTACTCTCGACTCCTCCTCGGTGCTCTTGATAGGGTGAACAGAAGTAAAATACGAGACCGTCATAATTATCGCAAACAAAACGGTACACGCCGCACCTGCCGCGATGATAGCGGCTGCTATCTTCTTCTTTTTTGTCCATTTCGTATCTTTATTTCCTTTTGCCGTAATTTTTTTTACACTATTGCTGTTTTTAGCCATAATCTTCTCCGAATTTCATAAAATCATCAAATCAGGTCAAAGAACGGTACAATAACCCATTATAATGTTTTATTATACAATATCATTGTGAATGTTTTATGAATTGTGCGCCTTTTTTTGATGATATTTCAAAAAAAGACTATGCAAAATCAATTTTTTGTGTTATACTTATCTTGTAGTTCACCAAAAAATCGCGCTACGCGCAGAACGGAGGCAGCAATGAGCTCTGAATACACCATACCGCTTTATAAGATCGCAGAGGAATTCGGTCTTGAAAAAATCATCACCCCCGAAAACTTTAACGAAATATTGATAGACACCCCCGAGGTCAACCGCCCGGGTCTTGCCCTTTCGGGATTTTACGAAATATTTGATAATGCAAGATTGAGCATTATCGGATATGCCGAGCATCGCTATCTCAGCCGACTCGATCCCGAGGACAGAAAGAAAAAGATAACCGACTACGTAAACGCCAAGCCTCGCGCGATCATATTCACATCGAGCCTCGACGTCTTTGATGAGTTCAAGGAGTGTGCTGAGAAAAACGAGATCCCCGTGCTTCGAACCAAGGAGACCACCAGCCCGTTTATGGCAGCTATCATCAGCTCGCTCAACACCCACCTTGCTCCCCGCGTAACGCGCCACGGAGTTCTCGTTGAGGTCTACGGCGAGGGTATGCTGATACTCGGCGACAGCGGAGTCGGAAAAAGCGAGACTGCTATCGAGCTTGTCAAGCGCGGCCACAGACTCATCGCGGACGACGCGGTCGAGATCAAAAAGGTGTCGCACAAGACTTTGGTCGGCTCTGCCCCCGAGATCATACGCCACTATATCGAGCTTCGCGGTATCGGCATCGTCGATGTCTGCCGCCTATTTGGTATGGGCGCGGTCAAGGAGACCGAAAAGATCGACCTCGTTATAAACCTCGAGCCTTGGGTTCAGGGAAAAATGTACGACAGACTCGGTCTCGACGACGAGAAGGTAGATATTCTTGGAAATCAGATCTCCTCTCTGACTATCCCCGTCCAGCCGGGACGAAACCTCGCAATCATTCTCGAGATCGCCGCGATGAACAACCGCCAGAAGCGTATGGGATATAACACCGCCGAGGAGTTTAATAAGAGACTTATGGAGCAGATGGGAGTCTTTGGATGATATTGCTTTCGTGCGCCAAGCTGCCCGCGGGGATAAATAAAAAAGATATCGCAGAGCTCGTAAGAGCAAAGCTGTCGAACAACGCGAACGACGAATATATAAGCGCGCTCGAACAAAAGAGCAATGAGCTTTCGGCTTGTGAAAGCCTGTTCGCCTTAAATCTGCTCTGCGATATGATCCCTCAACTGCCTCAAAAAACCGATACTTCTGCCCTGATACTCGCACGCGGAGAATGCGGAAAACCGTATTTTTGGAGCTCAACTCTGAAATTCAATCTTTCACATTCGCAGGGCTGCGTTGCTTGTGCAGTTTCGGACTCGGACGAGGTCGGTGTCGATATCGAAGCAGCGCTGCCGACCGATGATCGTGCGAAAAAACTTGCCGAAAGATTTTTTGATGACACCGACAAAAAAGCGGTCGAAGAAGATCCAACTGTCTTCACTCGTCTGTGGAGCGAAAAAGAGGCAAAAGCCAAATTTTTCGGCATAAGCCTTGCCGAATTTCTCACAAACGAGAAAAAAACAGAGTCAAACAGCAAAAAAATGCAAGGAACTCCAAACATTTCTCTGCACCGCTTCTCATTTTGCAATATCCCCGTAACCCTTTGTACTAAAAGGGATTTTTCGACAATTATATTCACTTATACGACGTAATGCAAGAGGTTTTTTCATCTTTTTTAAAAAATTCCAAAAAATTTTTAAACTTTTTTTCAAAAACCTCTTGCATTTTCAAAAAAAGTATGATATAATAGTCGAGTCGTCAAGATACGGCCCATTGGTCAAGCGGTTAAGACGCTAGCCTCTCACGCTGGAAACTCGGGTTCGATTCCCGGATGGGTCACCAAACGTAACAAATCCGAACTATTTCGTAAATCGAAATTGGTTCGGATTTGTTTTTTACTATAATTATTCGAATTAATGTTAATAGAACGCCGCCGAGAACGACCAAATGGTTACTCTCGGCGGTGTTTATTGGGAAGTACTATGTCGTCTTTTCTTTAAGACGTGTCAACAATATATTGATATTGGTGTGTCTTTTTAACGAATGCAGTTGCCCTTCCTGCATAATATACTTCCAAGAATCTTCATAAGACATATCATTGAGCGCATCAGGATCTTCGGTGAAAAATTTTACAAAACCATCAATATCATCAATATACGAATATGCAAAATAGTCTGCACAGCGAACTTTTTCTTCAGATGACATATTTGCATTGTTATTTATGAAATGATCCAAGTTGCTTGAAAAGAAATATACAGAATAATCAATCGGTATCTGTCTGCTGTTAGGATTATCTCCGTTTTGTCGAACATTTAATTGTTTGAGAGATACCAAGTGTTTGATGTTCTCCCTCTTTCTTTGGTTTCTATTAATGATTTTTTCAACATCATTAACACAAATAAAATCGTCACCATAGAAAACCTTATCTTCTCCCGAAGGGTTGCTTCCATTTCGAATTACGTCATTGGGTACAAAAGCACCATCCAAATCGACAATATGAATAATTTCAGTAATGTGCCTTGGATATATTTTTTGTTCTTCAAAAAAATTATCCAAGAAAAGCTTACAGATACAGCCTTCAATTGTCTCCGCAGTAATACCATACTTGGAAGTAATATCGCCGCCTTTTTCAATGCCATCTTCTACGATTCTCGGAAAAAAGACTTGATAACTTTCATCGATGTTTTCAAACAATTCTGGTATAGCTATTTCGAAGGCTTTTTTCTCTGACATTCCTTCTATTAGAAATAGTACGTTTTTATATCTTGGCTTTTTTCCCATATGTGTCAACCTCCCAAGCGCCTGCTTTCATTAGCGAAGCTACGATCTTGTGTCGCTTTGTTTTATTATAAACTTCCTCATCTTGCTCGCCTACTACTATTTCTCTAAAGTAAGTGTCGCGCAAATTATTAGTATTTCCAATATTCTTCAACTTAACAAAGCGATTGTTGGGATTGGAGGTAGTAAAGTAAAGGAACTTTTTATCAATGACTTCAAGAGGTCTTAAATTGTGTGACGTGAATATAAACTGGCCTTTTCCAGATTCTTCGAAAATCTCGAGAATCTCTCCAAGCAAATATTCGAAAATTCCAGCATCAAACTCATCTATTGCAACAGTACAAGATCTATCATTATAGGCGGAAGTTATCAAGCTTAATACAGAAATGATTTTTCTTACGCCATCAGATTCATCTCGCAAAGGCAGCTCTTGGTTTCCTCTTTTTGCAATAAGAACAACAGAATTCTTGGAATTGCCATCATCAGATTTTTCAGAGGATAATTTTTTAAATTCAATTGTCAATCCTGGAACGATTTGGTTTAATACCGTGCTAATTCCTTGGATCTGCTTTGCCGTTGCTTCTAATTCCTCGTCTGACATTTGAACCGAATTGTGGGCATCAAAGGTGAAGCGAGAAAACCGAGTATATATCGGAATCGCAAAGTTCAATCTAATGAACCCAGTTGATTTAGTATCTATTACAAAAAAATACAACGAGGCAAAATATCTTAATTCCAGAATAACTTGGTAGAAGACTGAATACAAATCACACTCATCAAAAATTTTTATAGTATCGTTTCTGAAAATAAACGACTGTGATTTTTCTTTTGCCAATCTTTTGCTAACTTCCAATTCGACCAATTGTTCAGATGCGTTACCAACAAATGCCTTCAGTTTGGGTGCAGGACCAAACGGAGCCTTTGCACTGGAAGTATCAATAATATCTTGCAATATTCTGTCTTTCCCGTCTTCGTTCCAAGACAACCGTAATTTTTCATTAAAAATGATTACCTTTTCCACGTCTTGAGGAATATCAAAATCATCTGGTGCCCCCTTGAATCGCTCTTGATACTCATCTTCGTTCAACGCTGTATGTGACATACAAAATGAATACACTGCTTCGCGTATCTCTCCGTTAGGATATTGCAAATCAAAAGAAAACTCCAAATGTGCGTATTCTGCATTTTTTGACACACACTCTGCATATTCATCTGGAACTCGCGCTCCCATAAGAAGTCTTTTCAATATAGCCAGAGCCTCGATAAAAGATGTTTTTCCTGAGCCGTTTTGACCATATATTCCAAGAATATCAGATGATGTTCCGTAAGGTATATGCTGTTTTCCGCAATTAAATTCGATTTCACCTTTCGCAACGCTTTTGAAATTCTCTAATTTCGCCTTTTTTATTCTAACAGTAGGCAAATTATTCTCATGTTGATCTTTAAAATAAGAATTATTAATCATAACACACCTCACTTATTAATTATTATATTATATTTTTTCTTATTTGTCAATATACTTGACGAAATTCGGATATTTTATTCGATTTTTTGACAGTTCGACTCTGTTTTGGGCTTGTTCTTTGTGATTGTCCATTCTTTGAATTCTTTTTGACCTTTTTCGGATTCGAAATAAGCAACGATATCCGGTAGAAGGCAGCGAGCGATCTCCATACGGATATGGTCTGGTATCTGAGGAATATGACTCTCTCCGCGAGTATCACGAAAGACGAATTCTATCCGCAGAAGGAGACGCTTGAACCAATCTGCATTGAGATATTCTTCGCGAAGAAACCAAGTGGAGAGGATTTCTTGCTCCTTCCTCTGCCGTTCCGCTTCTACTTCACGCTGCTTACGCTGAACTTCCTCCCAATCCTCGATATCCTCTCCCTCACGAAGCACCGTGCGGTTATCGTGAAGCAGAGCGTTAACACGCTTCCAAAACTTTTTCCAAGTCATATCATCATCCTTTCTCACATCGAAATTTCAAATCCTTCGTTCTCGTCATCGTTAACGTCATCTGTAGGTGTTGACTTTTGCTGAGTCAACTCAATCACAGCACCCACAGCGCCACCTACGAGAAAACCTGCAACAGAGCCAGCGTTTCTCGCTTCTCGTTCCCGCTTTTCTTCCTCGGATTCCTCGCCGTCCTCAAATAGACTCGTCAGATTCCCAAGCCCACGCGCGCCCATAAGAGCAACACCAATATTGTCGGGAGAGCTGTGAGTGCGAGACGAATCCACCATATTGC
>SVRA01000020.1 GCA_015065075.1 Oscillospiraceae bacterium | reverse complement strand
TTTCGCCGTTTTTGCAAATTTATTCGCTGATATTTTCGATCATATCCCTCGCCGCCTGTCTTTGCGCCTCGGTAACGTTGATTCCGCCGAGGATCCTCGCCGCCTCTGCGACTCTCTCCTCGCCCTCAATCAGACGAACGCTCGTCTGCGCTCTGCCGTCGACCTCACGCTTGGAGATAAGATAATGATCGTCGGCAAGCGTTGCGATCTGCGCCGAATGTGTCACGCAAATCACCTGACAACCCCTCGCTATCTCGTGGAGCTTGATCCCGATCTTTCTCGAGGTCTTGCCCGAGATTCCCGTGTCTATCTCGTCGTAAACCGCGCATCCGACTCCGTCCTTTTCGTTAAGAACACTCTTAAGCGAAAGCATTATTCTCGCCATCTCACCGCCCGAAGCGATCTCCGACATGGGCATCATCGGCTCACCGGGATTGGTGGCAACCATAAATTCCGCTCTGTCACAGCCCGACGGCGTAAAATCATCCGTGGGATAGAGCGAGATCTCAAGCTTCACCTTCGGCATGTCAAGGTAAGCAAGCGTCTCCATAATTTTTTGCGAAGCACCGACTGCCGCAGTCCTTCTCTTTTCGCTCAAAGCCTTCGCGGCGGATCTTGCCTCCGCCTCAAGCTCCTTTATCTTCTTTTCGTACTCTGCCGCATGCTCGTCCGACAGAACTATATCGTCAAGCCTCGCGACCGCGCGATCACGAAACTCAAGTATCGACTTAATATCCCTGCCATACCGTCTCTTGAGACCCGAAATCGCTTCAAGACGGCTCTCAATCTTGTCAAGACGAGTATCTATATCCTCGCCGTCATCATCACCAAACGCCGCGACTCTGTCCGCCATATCCGAGACCTCGTAGCTCATATCGAGTAGCTTTTCGGCTATCTCCGTCGCCTCAGGGATCACGTCCGAGATCTTGGAAAGCGACTCCGATGTTCGAGACAAAAGATATGATGCCGAAGCGCCCTTCTCTCCGCCTGCAAGCGCGCGATAAGCAAAATTGACGTGCTTGTTTATCTTTTCAAGACTGCCAAGTCGCTTCTTTTCGGCTTCAAGAGCCTCCTCCTCGCCGTCCTTCAGCTTCTTCGAGTCAATATCATTGATCTGATATTCAAGCATATCCCTCTCGCGAGCCTTCTGCTCCTCGTCGGTCGAAATATCGCGGAGCTTTTTGCGATAGCTGTCAAGCTCTCGGTAGATCTCAGTATATTTCTGTCGCTCGGACTCACACGAGCCGTAGGAATCGAGCATATCAAGGTAAGCCGCCTTGTCAAAAAGCACTTTGCTGTCGTTCTGACCGTGAATAGATATAAGCAACCGCGCCGCTTCGCGCAGAGTCGATTTCGTCACCGCCCTGCCGTTGATCCTCACGACCGACTTGCCGTCAGCGTTCAGCTTGTGGCTCAGGGAAACCTCGCCGTCCTCACATTCAACACCAAGCTCGGCAAGCCTTGCGGCAACTCCGTCGCCAATGCCGTCAAATACGGCCTCGGACAGCGCGTACTGCTCACCCGCGCGGATAACGTCGCGCGAGACCTTTCCACCGCAGATCATATTGATACCGTCGATTATGACCGACTTTCCCGCGCCCGTCTCACCCGTAAGCACGGTAAACCCGCCGCGAAACTCAATGTCTGCGCGCTTTAGCACGGCAATATTCTCAACGTGAAGAAGCTTCAGCATACATCCGCCCGTCCTTTCCGCAAAAATCAAAAATCAGTAAAATATCAGCCGATAGAAAGAAGCTTTTTCATTCTCAATGCAACGCTTGCCGCCGTATCCACATCGGGAGTTACCACGATTATCGTGTCGTCACCCGCCACACAGCCGAGTATCGCGGAATCGGGGATTCGGTCAATGGCAATAGCCACCGCCTGCGCCATTCCCGCCGTCGTCTTCAGTACGACAATATTCTGCGCGCAAGTGATAGAAATCACCGTATCGGATACCGCGTGCGCCAAGGGTCCCGCATTTTTAGCACCCTTTCTCGAAACGTGAGCTACAACGTATTTGTAGCTGCCACCGGGCATAGCGACCTTAACAAGATCAAGATCGCGAATATCACGCGACACCGTCGCCTGAGTCACGATATATCCCTCTTCACCGAGAAATTCGATAAGCTCGTCCTGAGTCTCTATCTCGTATTTGTTTATAAGCTCAAGTATTTTTTCCTGTCTGCCTTTTTTCATATTGATCTCCATTCCGCCGCAAACGGCCCCCCCAAAAAGCTCACTTAATTCGCTTCGAGAAACCCCGTGGCGGCTCAAATATAATCGATGAATTTTGCCATCTGCAAAATTCGCGCGTGAAGAAGTTAAACTGCCTATAAGAAACAAGTCACCTTCACGCTGTTCACCTAAGATTAGTTATCATTCATTTTCTGACGAAGCTTTTCATAAAAGCTTCCCTCTTTAAGCCGTATGAACGAGGTAGTCAAGGGAGATCTCGTAATACGGATGACCTCTCCGTAAACGAGCTCGTAATTAACTCTTCCGTCAACAGTTAAGAACAGCGTTTTTTCTCTTCGGCAAACGTTTTTGACTTCAAGACACGCGCTATCGGGGAAAACCAAAGGCCGAGCCAAGAGCGAGTGAGGACAGATCGGCGTTACACAAAAGCAAGCAAGCCGCGGATCAACGATAGCACCTCCCGCTGCCAAAGAATAAGCCGTCGAGCCCGTGGGCGTGGAAATTATCATTCCGTCGGCGCGATAGTTTGCGATATTCGAGCTGCCCTCATAAAGCTCAAGATCAACAACTCGTGAGATCGTACCGTTTGAAAGCACCGCATCGTTGAGTGCGTATTCATTCTTCCGTATTTCACCGTTCGTATTGAGAAGTTCGATATTCAGCATCGAGCGTTTTTCAATTTTGTAATCTCCCGACACGATACGTTCTATCTGATCAAGCTCACTCATTTCAAGCTCTGCCATATAGCCGAGATGACCGAGATTAAGTCCCATAACGGGCACGCCAAAGGGCGCGGCACGGCGGGCAGACTCAAGTATAGTTCCGTCTCCGCCAAGAACGATGATCGCATCTACGCTCTTATAGGATTCATCCACGGGAAGAAATGAAAAGCGCGCTCTTCCCCTCATCCTGATTATCTTGTCCTTGTTGTAGACAGGCGAGCAGACCTCGCATCCGCATCCGACCAGCTTTTCAGCCACCGCTATGGCGGCGTTTGCCTTGTCGTAAATATTGAAATTGGTAACTATAAGTACCTTTTTGATCTGTTTTTCCATAATCAATCCTTGCAAATCTGCTTATAATTTATGACGTTGCGGTCTGTCGATGACATACCGCCTTTTTCAAAGAAAGCAATATATTCGCGGTTTCCGTCACCGCCGTCGATAGGCGACCTTATAATTCCGCGCAAGCTGAAGCCGCACAGAAGCGCCGACTCGACTACTCGGCGCACTGCGATCTCACGATCACTCGCCTTTTTTACTATTCCGCCCTTGCCAAGAGCGCTTTTCCCTGCTTCAAATTGGGGCTTTATAAGACTTATAAAAGCGGCACCTTCCTTCAATACGGAAAGCACAGGTGCATGAAGTAAGGTCTGGGAGATAAATGAAACGTCCATAACCGCCATGTCGAAATATCCAAAGCTTTCAGGATCAAGCGCCCTCGCATTAAAGCCCTCGACTGAAGTGACCCTTATATCCGAAATTAATTTTCCGTGTAGCTGACCCCGACCCGAATCGACCGCGCAAACGTGTGCCGCGCCGTGTTGAAGCAAGCAGTCTGTAAATCCGCCCGTGGAAGCTCCCACGTCAATACACCTTTTACCCGCCACGTCAAAGCCAAAATGCTCAAGCGCCCCCTCAAGCTTAAGACCTCCGCGACCAACGAACTTATCCTCTTCGACTATCTCAACGGTGTGCTCGATATCAAGCACATCAAGAGAGGCCTTCGAAACAGCTTTCCCGTCAAGCAATATCTTTCCATCTCCTATAAGCCGTGCCGCCTTGCTTCTGCTTTCACAAAATCCCTTCTCAACGAGATAAACGTCTATTCTCATACGACATTAAAAACGGGAATATACATAAGCGCCAAAGGAATCAAAAATCCAAGTATCGCGCCCACGAAAACCTGAAGCGGAGTGTGCCCCACAAGCTCTACCAGTGCCTTATGCGTAAGCTCGGGGTCATTGTGGGCATCTGCAAACTCCTTGAATATTTTGTTGAGCGCCTTAGCGTGTTCTCCTACCTGACGGCGCATTCCCGTAGCGTCGCGTATAACTATCATCGCAAGCAGAGCACTCAACGCAAACTCCACAGAGCCGAAACCGCATTTTATAACGCATGCGCTGACCATCGCGCAGACCGCCGCAGTATGCGAGGACGGCATTCCACCCGTACCGAACAAAAACTCGGCCGTGGTAAATTTTTTGAGCTTAAAAACGCCCGTAAAAAATTTAAGCACCTGAGCAATAAACCAAGCGGCAACCACGCTCATAAGCCAAAAGTTTGTAACTATATCTATTAAAAAATCCATCGTTACCCTTCCAAATTCAGTTTTTTCTGTCGCAAAGATAAAGCGCCAGAGCTATCATCTTCTCGCTATTATCTATAGACGAAATAACGTCGATGGCCTCGCCGGTCAGTCCTTGTGCATAATCCATCGCGCTCTCAGGAGAGAAAAACGACGTAAAGGTCGTTTTGTTTTTGTTTTTATCCGAGCCGACCTTCTTACCAAGCATCTCGCTTGTCGATGTAACGTCAAGAACGTCGTCAACTATCTGAAAAACAAGACCTATATTTCTGGCAAAGATCGTCAGCTTTTCGGTGACCTCATCGTTGGGCAGATACCCCGCGGCAAGACAGCCAAGCTGTACGGATGCGCATATCATCGCCCCCGTCTTGCCCATGTGGAGCTCAACCAGCTCTCCCTCGGTAAGCTCGTGGCTCTCGCCGTAAAGATCAGCCGCCTGACCCTTGACCATACCAAAGCTTCCCGCTGCTCCCGAAAGTATAGCAACCGCCGTGGCGGCACAGTCGCCGCTGACGTAAGGATTCATCGCCGAGACCGAAAAAGCGTCTGTAAGCAATCCGTCACCGGCGAGTATAGCAGTCGCCTCTCCGTAGACCTTGTGATTAGTGGGCTTCCCTCGCCTCATATCGTCGTCGTCCATACAAGGAAGATCGTCGTGTATCAGCGAATAAGCGTGAACCATCTCGACCGCGCAAGCAAACGGCAAAGCCGCCTCTATTTGACCTCCAAGCATCCTGCAGGTTTCAAGGACGAGCGTGGCCCTTATTCTCTTTCCGCCCGAAAGCAGACTGTACCTGATCGCCTCATAAAGATTTGCCGTATTTCCTTCCCCTTCGGGATATATTTTTTCAAGCTCGCGCTCTACCGCATCCTTTGCCTTTGCGATGACTTCCTGCGCAAGCTCCTTGTTATATTCGATCATAATATCTCCAAAAAATCAATTTACTTCGGAGAACGTTCCCTCAGGAACGTCAACCACCTCAATTTCACCGTTTGCTCCCTGCTGAAGTATCTGTATCTTACGCTTTGCCGCCTCAAGCTCCTCGGCACAACGCGAGGCAAGCTTCACCCCCTCCTCGTAGAGCTTCAAGGACTTCTCAAGCGGCAGCTTTTCATTTTCAAGCTCGGCTACTATGCCCTCGAGCCTTGCCATAGCCTCCTCAAGACTAATCTTCTTTTTCTCTGCCATATCATAAACCTCACTTTTCGCTTATTTCGGTTATCTGTGCTCTCATTTTTCCGTCCGAAAGACTTATATTAACCACCTCGCCGACAGCAGCATCCGCAACCGCGGATATCACCCTTCCGTCGCCCCCCTGCACCATCGCATAGCCGTGCGAAAGCACCGCCAAGGGATTGACTCCCTCAAGGCGAGCACAAAGCATACGAAAATTCCCATCAGCACCGTCTACCGCAACTCTTGCAAGCGAGTCGATTTTTTCTCGCAATCTCACAAGCCTCAATGCCTTTTCATCGAGCACGTGCACGGGCGAGCGTAGCTCCGCGTTCTTTTTAAGTGTCTGAAGCCTGCCGTCAAGCAGGTATATCTTGCGCTCAAGTAAAGCATCGGTCTTGTTTTTCAGATGAGCTATCCTGGAGCGGATCTCCTCGCTGTTCGGGAAAGCGATCTCTGCCGCCGCGCTCGGTGTGGGCGCGCGAAGATCGGCAACGAAATCGCAGATGGTAAAGTCGGTCTCGTGTCCAACCGCCGATATCACGGGGATCGTCGATGCCGCAATAGTCCTCGCAAGCTCCTCGTCGTTAAATCCCCAGAGGTCCTCCGCCGAGCCGCCTCCTCGACCGATTATAATAACGTCAACGGGATGTCTCTCGTTAAAAAACCTGATACCGCCCGCAAGGCTCCTCGGCGCCATCTCTCCCTGCACGTAAGCGGGATATATGACTATCCTCGTCGAAGGGCAACGTCTTCCCGACACGTTAATAATATCGTGAAGCGCCGCACCCGATGCCGAGGTGATAACACCAACGCTCCGCGCAAACGGAGGTATCGGTCTCTTTCTCGCGGGATCAAAAAGTCCCTCTGCGTCAAGCCTTCTCTTTAGCTGCTCAAACGCGACCGCAAGCGCGCCGACTCCGTCGGGCTGCATATCGTCAACGATTATCTGGTAATCACCGCTGACCGTGTAAGCCGATATTCTTCCGTGAACGATGACCTTCATCGCGCTCTCGGGCTTGAATTTAAGCCTGTAAGCAGATCCGCGGAACATCACCGCGCGGATCGACGAAGCTTCGTCCTTCAAGGTAAAATACATGTGTCCCGAGGAGTAATTGCTCTTGAAATTTGAAATTTCACCGCGCAGGAACACGTCTCGGAGCACAGGACTTGATTCCAGCGTCATTTTTATATATTCATTTATCTGCGAGATGCTGAAGATCGAATCCTTGTTCATTTTACCCACCAATTTTTAACAGTTTAACAAATCCATGTATTTTTTTCGGCAAAGAAGTGCGATTCCCGCGGCGTTGTCCGAGGAAAACTCGGGGGATGAAAAATACGTATTATCAACCGCTGCAAGTCGCGCGCCGATGCGCTTGTTGCTCATCACGCCGCCCGCGTATATTATCGGAATGCTGCCGTACGCCTCGCGCAGATTTTCGGTCAGTCTGAAGAGCGTGTCGGCAACGAAATCGAAGCAAAACGCCGAAACCGCCGCCTTATCTCGTGTTTTCTCGTAAAGAGACCTCGAAAGGTTCTCAAGTCCCGAAAGATTGCACTCAAGACCGCGCACCGATATCCTCGTTTTCGCGGGAGGAATATCCCTGCCGCAAAGAAGACTCTCCATCTCCCTTCCGCAAGGGAAACCGAGCCCCATCATCACACCGGCGCGATCAATAGCCTGCCCCGCGTTGATGTCGGCAGTACCGCCGACAAGCTCGACCTCAAAGCCGTCCGCCTTCGGTGTAACAAGTAATATCTCGGTAGTACCGCCCGAGACGTGAAACGCGGCAAAGCGCTCGCCACTCTCGATAAGATCAAGCCTACCCGCCGAATAAAGCGCCGCCATAATGTGGCCGCTCTGATGCGAAAAGGCATAGCTTTGACAGCCAAGCGTTGCCGACACGGCGGAAGCGATCGCCACACCCGACAAAAAGCAAGGCATATACGAGCCCTCAACGTCGCGCGGAGTTTTCGAATATCCAACCGCAGCTATCTCCCTATCGGGATAATTGCGGTCAAGAAACTCCCTCACTCCGTCCATTATAACGGGCAGATTTTTAGTGTGCGCGAAAAGTGCGTCACTCTGCCTCAGTCCTCGCTCACCCTCGGCTACGGGAAGCAATTTTTTAAGATTTAAAACCACCTCTCCCTCAAGCGTGCAAAGTGCCGCCGAGGTCGTGTAGTTGCTCGTGTCGATACCGAGTATCAGCTTAGAATCAAGCATTTTCTGCGCCGTCAGTCTCCTCCGAGGACTTTTCCGCAGAGGTCTGCATACCGTTTACCGCCTCGGCGATGACCGCCTCGACGCCGTTCGCCTCAATATCCTTGAACACGCCCGAGAGCACGCCGTTAACGAACTGCTTTGCCTTATCCTCACCGAACTTAAGCGCAAGCGAGACCCCCTGGCTGATCGAAACGTTCATCGGAATATCGTCAATAAACAGCATCTCGTAGACCGCGATTCTAATAACGGTCCTAGAAACCTTCGAGAGTCGGTCGGCTCTCCAACCTCTCGCGTAGCTACTGATTACCGCGTCAAGAACGTCGGCCTTCGAGAGAATACCGAAAAAACCCTCTCTAACGTACTTGTCGTTGGGAATTTCTCTGTCCTCACAAGCGAGATCGTAAATAGCCGCAGGCTCCTTGCCCTCGTGGAACTCGGTCTCAAAAAGCAGACCGAAAAGCGTCTCTCTTGCCTCTTGTCTGGTAAGCTTCGCCATATATAAAACTCCTGTCCGCCGCTCAAAAACGGCTTCATAAAAATTCATTCAGGTCAATCCTTCGCACAAGCTCCCTCGCGCGCGGAAAATAATCCAATTTATATTATACACAAATAAATCGAGAATGTCAAGGCAAAACGGTGATGAATATGCAAAAAATTGAAAATTTATTCATTATCGTAGCCAAAATTCTGTAAGATTGTAAATAAATTATAAAACCGCTTGAAATAGACGCAAATTTATGATAAAATTAAGGATAAGCAATTCTATGTAAGGAAATATCGTTATGAAAACAAACAAGTTTTTTAAAGACCTTCTCTTTTTCGGCTCGGTATATTATACTCTTATCACATCCGTGCTTATCATGATAGCAACTCTGGTTCAAAACGGCTCAGCAACGCTGATCGATACAAAAAGGTTTCTTCTCATACTCCTTTTCTCTTTTATAATGGGACTAGGCAGTGCCATTTTGCGCGCAAACGTAATAAATCGCACGGCGGCAAGCGCGGTGCACGCTGTTTGTTATATTCTCGGATTTTTGCTTTTTGTAGCTCTCAGCAGCGCGAATTTTGCCATGTCGGTCATTTTCACACTTGTGTTTGCGATAATTTACGTCGCAGTCACGCTGATAGCCAGATGCCTCTTGAAAATAGGTGTCACTAATGAAAAAAAGCCCAATGCCCCTGCCGCAAAGATCCAAAAGAACAAAAACAAAAAAGAAAAAAGCTCCTACACTAACCAATTTTTAAAGTAAAAATCGAAAAATGTCGGAACTAAAATTTAACAAAACCTCAAAAGCGCTTATTACCGCGACGATCATACTTTCCGTCGCCTGCTTTGTGTCGGTAATAACTATGCTGCTTCGCGGAATAAGGGACGATATTTTCGCCAAAAATGAAAAATCTCCGTCAACCATTGTAAAGCTTGCACAGACGTCAGACTACGGGCAGTACTACGTAGACAGTATGGTATTTGTCGGCGACTCCACGATAGCGGGAATGATAAACGCAGGTGTCCTCAAGGACGGAACCGATACAGACCAAGTCTGGACGGGGGAATCAGGAGACCTTCCACTTGATTATAACATCGACACGGCAACGGTCGTATGCTCAAAAGACGGAAAGATTTTACCAATAGCCGGGGCAATAGAACAGTTAGAACCCGAATATATCGTGATAACTCTGGGTATAAATAACGGAGTTCCCTATTGCACCGAGGAAAGCTTCAAGTCATACTATCAAAAACTCATCACGTCGATAAAGGATACCTCTCCAAACGCAAGAATAATTTTGCAGTCCGTCCTTCCCGTATCCGAAAAATACGCCAAAAACACGTCGGGCGTATCCGCGGACAAGATAGATACGGCAAACGAATGGATCTCCGAACTCGCCGAGCTCAATCAGGCAAGATATCTTGACACCGCCTCCGCCCTGAAAAATTCGAAGGGCTATCTCGACGGAAGATACGATTCTGGCAATGGGCTGTGCCTTAACGCCGATGGCTACCGCACGGTCCTCAATTATATAAGAACTCACGGCTACAAGTAATCAAAAAACGGCTGTCACACAAAACGTGTGACAGCCGTTTTAATTTTAAACAAGATCAATCTTCCTTTTTCTTAAAGCAAACCGCACCGAACACAAGTGCAACCGAAACGATCGCAGTAGCGCCTGCTCCTACGAGCGATCCGCAGCCGTTCTTAACTACGGGTTCGGGAACAAGATCACCAATTGTGGTTTGCTCGGGAGTTGCAGTAGTCTGCTCAGGCACCACAGTGGTCTGCTCAGACACCACAGTGGTCTGCTCGGGCACCACAGTGGTCTGCTCAGGCACCACAGTGGTCTGCTCGGGCACCACAGCGGTCTGATCGGGCACCACAGTGGTCTGCTCGGGTTCTTCAGTTGTCGTTTCTTCGGGAGCGTAACCAAGTCCCTCAATATAGCTCATAAAATAGATCTCAGCGTCTTCTTTGGTAGCAAAGAAGGCAATAAAGCAAACGTCAAAGGCGTTAGCGCCGGGAGTGTTAAAGTCAACATCGTGCACGTCAAATCTGACTCCATTTACTCTTCCCGAAAAATCGGTATACGAGGTATCTACAATAAACGAAAGATAACTGTCATCATCAATATAGTAAGAATCCCACGAAACTCCGTTGTCGTTTATTGCGCAGCTGCTGTCAGGGGATATAGCATCTCCCGTCATAACGTAAACACTTCCCGTTTCAAACGCTCCGCAGAGTCCGTTGATCTTGTCTTCTTCCACGCAAGTGCAAAGATTTCTGGTAACCATCATTACTACGGGAAAATCCTCAATAGCGTAGGACGTAGCGTTTTCAACCGTCCATATTCCCGCACCGGTAGAAGAATTGCTGGCAACTACTCTTACGGTGTGATCGTCATTTACTGAAATGGCCTCTCCGGTAACCGAGGAAGGAGCGAATTTTATATTTGACGTGGAAACGTCGCCACTCATCAGTATAGCGGGCTTGCCTGGCTCGATCTGGGGATCCTCGACAAGAGGAGCAGTTACGTAATTAAGGGAATAGTCTATGGGTTCTTCCATATCTTCACCCATAGGCACGGAGCAATCCTCAGCACTGGTTCCGTATTTAAGGAGTGTGCATGCAACTCTGCCGTTTTTAGCGCTGTGCTGCAAAGCAAATCCAACGTATGCATGACTGTTGTCGCCGCCCCATTTTTGATTCATATAGGAAATGATATCCGCGGGAGCCGCAACTCCGTTTATCGTGTAAACGAAGGTACTGTTCTCCTCGTCCCAAGAAAGCTCGGCAACGAAAAGCGAGCACTCTTCCTTGTCACCGTTCTGAACGGTTCTCTTTGTGATGGTATTAGGCGTCGGGAAAAGATTGCAACTGCCCGTATACCAATAAGTAATATTATTTCCCGTAGGACGGATATGATTATAAAGCCCCTCGCCGTAATTAACGTCACCGGGCGTCATATGCATCTGATCCCAGAACAAGAACGTAAACCAAGAGTCAAGATTGGAAGAATAATCAAACTCGTCTATTCTGATCTCCATATAAACGCCGTCCTTAAGATCAACGGTGCTTTTGGAAACGAATCTCGCCCAAGGGGTCTGCCCTGCCCAATTGGCAGACGTCAGATGAAAGCCCTCCTCGTCGTATTCGTATCCCGCAACCGAAAAATATTCACTTTCGGGCGTGCTTCCGTCGTACTGATTAGCCCTACCCACAGCTATCCAATCTCCCTCAACTGCCGCGGCGGAAGTAATAGCGGCAACTATAACGAGGGAGAATGTCATAGCGATGACAAGCAGTGAGCAAATGATCTTTTTCATAACGATTCTCCTTTGTAGGTATAGATAAATAGAAAACGTTTCTATTTAGTTAATTTTAACATAAACCCTCAAAAAAGTAAATTAACATTATAAACAAATCCATCATTTTCTTTTTGTTGATACTGACAACAGAAAAAAGAGGAGCTGTCACACGTGTGTGACAGCTCCTGAAAGTCAGGAACGGATTATAAGTGAGATTTTGAATCCGTTATGTATCTAATTAGTCTTCCTTCTTCTTGAAAGAAACGAAACCTGCAACAGATGCAACTGCAACGATTGCGATCGCGCCAAAGCCAACTACGCTTCCGCAGCCACTGCTCTTCTTTGCGTCATCAGTCTTGGGAGCAGCAGTAGTTCCTTCGGGAGCAGCAGTAGTTCCTTCGGGAGCAGCAGTAGTTCCTTCGGGAGCAGCAGTAGTTCCTTCGGGAGCAACGGTGGTTCCTTCGGGAGCAACGGTGGTTCCTTCAGGAGCAACGGTGGTGTTTTCATCATCAGCAACGGTGGTGTTCTCATCATCAGCAACGGTGGTGTCCTCATCATCACCTGCAACAGTAGGATCCTCGTCTTCTCCGTCATCATAACCAAGGCCCTCGAGATAGTTCATGAAGTATGTCTCAGCATCCTCCTCGGTTGCGAAGAATGCAATGAAGCAAACGTCGAACACGTTAGCACCGGGAGTGGTCATGTCAACGCCGGAAACGTCGAAACGAACAGCGTTGATTCTGCCGGTGAGAGATGACATTTCGGAAGCATCCATCATGATGGAGAGGTATCCGTCGTCACCAATATAGTAGGAGTTCCACGATACGGTCGCAGAGCCCATACAGCTACTGTCAGCAGCGAGCTTTTCACCTGTCATAACGTAAACGTTACTGGTCTCGTAAGCTCCGCAAAGTCCTTCGTCCTTGTCCTCTTCAAGACAAGTACAAAGGTTCTTAGTAACCATCATTACTATCGGGAAGTCCTCGATAGCGTAAGAGGTTGCATTCTCAACAGTCCAAGAACCTGTACTGGTGGACGAGTTCTTTGCTACTACGTTAACGGTATAATCGTCGTTGATCTTGATTTGCTCACCCATAGCAGAACCGGGAAGATCCTTAACGTTAGACTCGAGGTTACCGTTCATAAAGATACCGGGCTGACCTGCCTCAATTTCAGGATCCTCATCGAGAGGAGCGGTTACGTAGTTAAGAGAGTGGTCTATAGCAGGTTCCTGATCTCCACCGGTGGGAACGATAGCGTCATCAGCGCTGGTACCAAACTTGGTAAGAGTGCAGCTGATGTTGTCGCCTGCCTTGTTGTGCTGGAAGCAGAATCCAACGTATGCCTCGCTGTCGTCGCCGCCCCACTTACTATTCATGTAATTGATAAGAGTAGGGGGAGCAGAAACACCGTTAACGGTGTAAACGAAAGTCTCGCTCGCATCATCCCAAGCAAGAGAGATGGTGAGGTGGTGCTTTCCGTCATCGTCGATAACCTGAGGAACGTTCTCCCAGGAATCGGTAGCAGACAGCTGGACCTGAGTAAATCCACCGTGGTACCAAGTGGTTACGTTGCCGATACCGGGACGAACGAGGAACTGAGCGCCCTCGCCGTGGTCAGAATCACCGGGGGTCATGACCTGTGTATCCCAGAACATAACGTTGAACCAGGAGTCAAGCGCTCCGTCATAGTTGAACTCGTCAACTCTGATCTCCATGTAAACGCCTTCCTTAAGGTCGATCGGGTCCTTGGAAACGAAACGTGCCCAAGGGTTCTGACCTGCCCAGTTAGCACCGGTCAAATGGAAACCGTCGTCGGTGTACTCATATCCGGAAACGGAAGAGTACATGCCCTCGTCGATCTCCTCGTTTTCCTGTTTTGCCTGAGCAACAACAGTCCAGTCGCCGTCGATTGCAGCTGCGGGAACAGCAGCAACGATAACGAGAGAGAGCATCATTACGAGAGTAAGCAAGATAGAAAGAATCTTTTTCATCTTTTTTCTCCTTATGAATAAGTATTTTTTTGTGCAAAAGACAAATCTCCAATCTTTTGTTATATATATTTTAACACGAAATGCAAATAAAGTAAATTCGCATTATTCACAAATTCAGTATTTTATTTTTGTTAGTATTGACAAACCAAAAACAGTAACAATTATCCCCTCGCAGAATAGCGATTTCCTTCCCTATCGATATCTAAAGGTCGATATCTAAAGGGATATAGATAAAGGAGCCGTCACACACATGTGACGGCTCCTCGGCGTATTTTAAAACCGCATTATTAATATTCAAAGATATGTCTTTGATCAGTCTTCCTTCTTCTTGAAAGAAACGAAGCCGACAGCACAAGCAATCGCAACGACCGTGATCGTGCCAAAGCCAACTACGCTTCCGCATCCGCCCAAGAGAGAGTTAACAATTTCGTTTCCGAGATCATTAACGATATTATTGCCCGTATCGTTATCGGAATTATCCTCAACGGTAGTCTGCTCGGGAGTAGCAGCAGTTTCCTCGGGAGCAACGGTGGTTACCTCTGGAGTAGCGGTATTCACCTCGGGGGTGGGAGTTGTTACCTCGGGGGTGGGAGTTGTTACCTCGGGGGTGGGAGTTGTCACATCAGAAGGAGCGGTGGTCACCTCGGGAGCGGGGGTCACCTCGGGAGCGGGGGTAACGTTATCTTCGGGATCATCTTGATCTTTCTCGTAGCCAAGACCCTTGATATAATTCATAAAGTGTGCCTCAGCGTCATCCTCTGTTGCGAAGAACGCGATATAGCAAACGTCGAACACGTTAGCACCGGGAGTACTGATATCAATATTCTCTACGTCGAAACGAACACCGTTGATTCTACCGGAGAAATCCGGAATTTTAGAAGTATCCACAATAGTGTAGAGATATCCGTCATCACCAATGTAATAAGAGTTCCACGATACGGTCGTAGAGACCATACAACTGCTGTCAGCGGCGAACTTTTCACCCGTCATAACGTAAGCGTTAATGAGCTCGAAAGCTTCACAGCGACCGTAGATTTTATCATATTCAGTACAAGTGCAAAGATTTTTCGTCACCATCATTACTATCGGGAAATCCTCAATAGCGTAAGAGGTCTCATTCTCAACAGTCCAAGAACCTGTACCGGTGGACCTGTTCCTTGCAACGACCCTTACGGAACCGTCGTAGTTAAAGGAGATAATCTCACCCAAAGCAGAAGTGGGAAGATCCTTAATATTGGAGCCAAGATCACCGTTCATAAAGATACTGGGCTGCCCTGCCTCGATCTGAGGGTTCTTAACTACAGGAGCAATCACGTAATTGGTAGAGTAGTCCTTAGGATCAGCGTAATCGTCGCCCATGGGAGTTATAGCATCCTCGGCACTGGTGCCAAACTTGGTAAGAGTGCAGCTGATGTTTTTACCTGTCTTGTTGTGTTGAAATGCAAATCCGACGTATGCCTCGCTATCATTGCCGCCCCACTTCTCATTCATGTATATGATAATAGTATCGGGAGCAGAAACGCCGTTAACGGTGTATACGAACGTGCCGTTAGCTTCGTCCCAAGAAAGTTCAACGGTAAGATTATGCTTTCCTTTTATGTCGATATCTCGAGGAACGTTCTCCCAAGAATCGTTAGCAGAGTGTACGACCTGAGTAAATCCGTCATAGAACCACTGGGTATAGTTATCGTGACCGGGACGAACCAGGAACTGAGCGCCCTCACCGTAGTTAGCATAACCGGGAGTCATGACCTGCTGATCCCAGAACATAACGTCGAACCAAGAGTCGAGACCTGAGCCATAGTTGAACTCGTCGATCCTTATCTCCATGTATACGCCTTCCTTAAGATCGATCGTGTCCTTGGAAACGAAACGTGCCCAAGGATTCTGGCCTTTCCAGTTAGCACCGGTCAAATGGAAGCCATCGTCGGTGTACTCATATCCGGAAACGGAAGCGTACAAGCTCTCGTCGATCTCCTCGTTTTCCTGTTTTGCCTGAGCAACAACAGTCCAGTCGCCTTCCCCTCTATTTTCGGGAATTTCTATGTCTGCATCGGGATCTTCCCAACCTTGCTCGGTAAGATAGTTTATGAAGTACGCCCCAGCGTCCTCCTCGGTTGCGAAGAATGCAATGAAGCAAACGTCGAACACGTTAGCACCGGGAGTGGTCATGTCAATGCCGGAAACGTCGAAACGAACAGAGTTGATTCTGCCGGTGAGATCTGATATTTCGGAAGCATCCATCATGATGGAGAGGTATCCGTCGTCACCAATGTAGTAGGAGTTCCACGATACGGTCGCAGAACCCATACAGCTACTGTCAGCAACGAGCTTTTCACCTGTCATAACGTAGGCGTTAACGCACTCGTAAGCTCCGCAAAGGCCTTCGTCCTTGTCCTCTTCAATACAAGTACAGAGGTTCTTAGTAACCATCATTACTATCGGGAAATCCTCAATAGCGTAAGAGGTCTCATTCTCAACAGCCCAGGCGCCTGTACTGGTGTATGTGTTTGGCGCTACCACCTGAACACTATAGTCGTCGTTGACAGTGATTGATTCGCCGAAAGCAGGATTGGGAATACTCTTAATGTTGGACTCGAGGTTACCGTTCATAAAGATACCGGGCTGACCTGCCTCGATCTGAGGGTTCTTAACTACAGGAGCAGTCACGTAATTGGTAGAGTAGTCCTTAGGGTCAGCGTAATCGTCGCCCATGGGAGTTATAGCATCCTCGGCATTGGTACCGAACTTGGTAAGAGTGCAGCTTATATCCTCCCCGAGTGAGTTGTGCTGGAAGCAAAATCCAACGTATGCCTCGCTATCATCGCCGCCCCACTTCTCATTCATATAACTGATAATGGTAGCGGGAGCAGAAACGCCGTTAACGGTGTAAATGAATGTAGCGTTCAGCTCATCCCAAGCAAGTGAGATAGTGAGATAATGCTTTCCGTCATAGTCAACAACCTGAGGAACGTTCTCCCAAGAATCGTTAGCAGAGTGTACGACCTGAGTAAATCCACCGTGGTACCAAGTGGTTACGTTGCCGAGACCGGGACGGATAAGGTTCTGAACTCCTGTGCCGTAGTAGGGGGCACCTGGGGTCATAAGCTGCTGATCCCAAAGCATAACGTTGAACCATGAGTCAAGGCTTGCGCTATAGTTGAACTCGTCGATTCTGATCTCCATATAAACGCCTTTCTTAAGGTCGATCGTGTCCCTGGAAACGAAACGTGCCCAAGGGGTATGACCTTCCCAGTTAGCACTGATCAAATGGAAACCTTCTTCAGTGTACTCGTATCCGGCTACTGAAGTGTACCTGTCCTCGTCGATCTCCCCGTTTTCCTGCTCTGCCTTAGCAACAACAGTCCAGTCACCGTTGAGTGCAGCTGTGGGAACAGCAGCAACGATAACGAGAGAAAGAGTCATCGCCAGCACGAGCAATGCGCAAACAATCTTTTTCATAATGGTTCTCCTTTTTCACACAAGTAATCTAAATCAATAGATAATAACTTTATATATATATGTATTATAGTACGAAAACCAAAAAAAGTAAATCCACATTATACACAAATCCCACGTTTTGTTTTTGTTCATACTGACAATACCCGTTAAGAAGGAAAAAAGAGGCCGTCACACGCGCGTGACAGCCCCTCGGTGTATTTAAAACGTATTAATGAATATTTAACGTATTCTGTATTCGATCAGTCTTCCTTCTTCTTGAAAGAAACGAAGCTGACAGCACAAGCAATCGCAACGACCGTGATCGCGCCAAAGCCAACCACACTTCCGCACCCACCAAGAGAGCCGGAAGCGTTATTTCCGCTGTTATCTACGTTGTTATCGGTAGTCTGCTCGGGAGCTGCAGTAGTCTGCTCGGGAGCTGCGGTAGTCTGCTCGGGAGCTGCGGTAGTCTGCTCGGGAGCTGCGGTAGTCTGCTCGGGAACTGCGGTAGTCTGCTCGGGAACTGCGGTAGTCTGCTCGGGAGCTGCGGTAGTCTGCTCGGGAGCTGCAGTAGTCTGCTCGGGAGCTGCAGTAGTTTCCTCGAGAACAACGGTAGTGTCCTCAGGATCGGTGGTGTTTTCTTCAACATCTCCTATACCAACATAGTCGTAGATATAGGCCTGGGCCTCTTCAAGATTTCTAAAGAACGCCATAAAGCAAACGTCAAGAGTATTTCTGCCGGGCTCATTGTAATAAATGCCGTAGAAATCCGCACGAATACCGTGTATTCTTCCCTCTGCATCCCAAGTATAATCTTCATTCGACATATCACAGAAGAAATAAAGATACGAATTGCCATCATCGTCCACGATGGGCTCGTAGCAAACCTCTAACATTGTTTTGTGATCGTCGTCCGCACTTGTGAACTCACCCGTCATAATATACGCCCACACTTCCTCAACGGCATAGCAGCAGACCTCCCCGTCCTCTTCCTCGCACGAGCAATAATTTCTTGTAAGAACAAGTGCTATGGGGAAATCCTGAATATCATACGAAACGTCGTTAGCAACTGAGTAGCTTGCGTTAAGGATAGACTTATCGGAAAGATAAGTAACCGACCAGTCGTCATTACGGGTTCTGTATTTAGAACCGCTGATACCCGTGTTGGTCTTGGCATCGGAAAAATCTCTGCTTCCGTTGAGCAATACTCCGGGCATACCGGGCTCAACAGTATCGGCGTCTGCTATTTCAGCTATCTCAATATAGCGATTAACGGGGTCCTGCGCGTCGCTTCCCAAAGGTACTCTCGCGTCCTCCTTGCTCGTGCCGAACTTGAGTATCGTCATTTCGGCAACTCCGCCCTTTTTACCTGCCATAAAGTTGAATCCAACGAATGCCTCCATATCATCGAAGGTATCGTTCATATAATTGATAACCGACTCGGGAGCTTCCCAGCCGTTTATATCAGCGGCAAAGGTAGTACCGTCCCAAGTAACCGTAAATTCAAGAAGCAGCTTTCCGTTCTCATCTCTGAGAGTCTCACCAGTTATAGTGGAACGCGCTCCGCTATCAAAACCGCCAGTGTGCCACCAAAGAGTGGTGATATTACCTTGGTCGTCCGTTCTTACGAGAGTCTGAAGACCGAAACCGTATTTGTCAACGTCGTTGCTTCCGGGAGAAAGCATTTGCTGGCTCCAAAGATTCATATTCAGCCACTCATCACCCGCATCAAAGGAAAATTCGTCAACACGAACGAGCATATAAACGCCTTCCTTAACGTCGTAGGGGCGCTTTGTCTGAATACCGCCCGCAGGACCAAAATCCCTCCAATCCGCAGGAAGAACCTTGAGGCCCTCATTTGTATATTCATAACCGATAACACTGCTGTAGTCACCCTCATAATCGTCACGGTACTGTGCCGCGGTAGAATATATCATCCAATCTCCCTCAACTGCCGCCGAAGCGGGAAGCGAGACGACCGCCGCGAACGAAAGGATCATTACGACGGCGAGAAGCGCAGAAATAAATTTTTTCATAAAAAATCTCCTCAAAATATATTTGATAAGGATCGTTCCTCAAGTAGATTTTATCATAAATACGAGTCACTTGTAAATTCGCATTCTCTACAAAAAATAAGCATTTATTTGTCAATATTGCCCAACACAAAATAGGGCGGTCGTGCGTTATGCACGACCGCCACACAGGACTAAAATCTATAAACGATCAATCTTTCTTTTTCTTTTTAAACGAAGCAAATCCGGCCGCACCTATCGTAGCAATTACTGCTATCGTACCAAAGCCAACCACACTTCCGCACCCACCAAGAGAGCCGGAATCGTTATTTCCGCTGTTATCTACGTTGTTATCGGTAGTCTGCTCGGGAGCAACGGTGGTTCCTTCGGGAACAACGATAGTTCCTTCGGGAGCAACGGTAGTTCCTTCGGGGACAACGGTAGTTCCTTCGGGAGCATCGGTAGTTCCTTCGGGGACAACGGTAGTTCCTTCGGGAGCATCGGTGGTCTGATCGGGAACAGAAGTAGTCGGTTCTTCGGTCTCAATCGGCTTCTCTATGCCAATATAATCGTAAACGAACCCCTCGGCATCCTCCATGTCTCTGAATACTCCTACAAAGCAAACGTCAAACTGGTTAAGACCGGGAGTCGTATAATCAATGTTGTGGAAGTCCATACGAATAGTATTTACTCTTCCCTCTGCATCCCAAGGAGCAAAATCGTCGCTCATATCCATATAGAAATACAGATAAGAATTGCCATCTATCACAATGGGATCATAGCAGGCATCCAGCATGGCACAGTGCTCTCCGTCGGGGCTGTTATATTCTCCGGTCGCAAGATACATTGTGACCTCCTCCAGAGCAATACAGGTTCCATCCTCCTCGCCGCAAGAGCAAAGATTTCTGACCAGCATCATAACTACGGGAAAATCATCTATAGAGTAAGATACTTCATTTTTGGGCTTATAAACCACACTTACATTCGCGCTGCTTGCAATATAAGTAACCGAATTATCTTCATTCAATATTGAGTTGCCCGTCGAGCTCTTTCCGGCAGTGGTATAGGAGTCGGAAGCTTCCTTGCTTCCGTTGATAAGGATCGCGGGCTTGCCATCCTCAATCGTGGAAGGATCTGCAATTTCTGCGATCTCAAGAGAGTAGTTAACAGGATCATCTTTTTCATCACCCGAAGGAGTCGAAGCGGTCTCTTCGGTAGTTCCGTACTTAAGAACCGTAAAGCTTGCCTCTCCGAGAGTCTTGGTGTGGAAGAACGCCATACCGAGATGTGCTTCCATATCAACGAATGTCTCGTTCATATAATCAATAACGCCCTGAGGAGCGGGAACGCCGTTGATGGTAAGAGCAAACGAATCGTTTTCATAAGTAACTACAAGCTCAAAGAGAGCCCTGCCCTTCTCATCATACATTTCAACGTCGTTGAATGCGAAAGGAACTACAGAAACCTGAGTAAATCCTTCAATATACCACTCAAGCTGAGCAAACTTTCCGCTATTGTCACATCTCATAATGGTCTGTACACCGAAGCCGTCTCTTTCGGCGTCACTGCTTGCAAGCTCGACCATCGGCTCACTCCAGAGATTAAGATTGATCCACTTGTCAAGTGCATCGTAAGAAAACTCATCTACGCGGATAAGCATGTAAGCGCCGTCCTTAAGATCTTGGGCGCTCTTAGTCTGAAGACCTCCTCTGGGGCTTTGACCCTCATAGAACTCGGGGGAGGTAGTGTGGAATCCCTCATCCGTGTATTCATAACCCATAATGCTTACGTATTCGCCATCCTCATAGTCATCGCGGTGCTGCTCCTTGCGGGCATATACCATCCAGTCACCCTCGACGGCAGACGCGGGGAGAGCCACGATAATGAAGGTCGAAACGATCATAGCAATGACCAACAGTAACGATAAAAACTTTTTCATAGTTAAAAACCTCCTAAAAAGCAGTAAGACGATCATCGTCCTACTCTTCATTTTACCACCAAAAGCGCTTCTTGTAAATTGACATTTTAAATTAAAAAGCTTTATATTTTTTGTGGATAATAAACAATTGGTTCAACAACTGAACGGTATTTTTCATTACTTATTTTCAAAGAATTTTCCCTGCCAAAGGTTCTCGCAAAACATCTTTTTATCAATGTTGTTTATGACCACAGTCTTTTTGCGACTCCACTCGGGCGCTAAAAGCTCGCTCTGCATGCCGTCGCCCGTAAGTCTGCCCACCACGGTCTCGGGCGGCAGAAGCGTCAGTGCCTCGGCGACTGTATCAACGTATTCATCCATCTCAAGCGGCTCGTATCCGCCTTCAAGATATATCTCGCCAAGCCTTGTTCCGCGAATAACGTGAAGCAAATGAAATTTCACCTGATCGGGCATCAGCTTTGCCACCGCCCTGACCGACTCAAGCATCATTTCCCTGTCCTCCTCGGGCAAACCGAAGATCAGATGTACGCATATTTTGATCTTGTCCGAAGCTCGCCTTAATTTGTCGTATCCCTCAAGGAAATCGGCAAACGTGTGACCTCTGTTAATAGCGAAAGCGACCGAATCGTGAACCGTCTGCAAACCAAGCTCCACGGTCAATACAGTCCTCTCTGACAGCTCTGCAAGATACCCCACCACGTCGTCCTCCAAACAATCGGCTCGCGTGGCGATATTCACTCCAACTACCCCGTCCTTGCATACGACCGCCTCGACCTTTTCCCTTATGACCTCAAGCGGCGCGTAAGTATTGGTGTGAGCTTGAAAATACGGAATATATCTATCTGTCTTCCACTTTGACGACAACTGCGCCTTAACTATTTCGAACTGCTCCTCAACGGGAAGAACTGCATCAGCCGCGAAATCTCCGCTTCCCCTCGGCGAGCAGTAAATGCATCCGCCGACCGAGCATTTTCCGTCGATATTCGGGCAGGTAAAGCCCGCGTCAAGCGGTATCTTCATACACTTTCCGCCAAACGTCTGTCGCAGATAGTAGTCGTAGGTATAATATCGCTTGTTGGTATCACTGTTCGGATACGGATTTATATCCTTTTGTTTTATCTTCATTGATACTCCTTGATCCTTAAAATTCAAGGGACGGTAATCTAAATTGCCGCCCCTTGTGATTATCAGGTCTTCACTTATTTGATAAGATCAGTTATTCAAAAATTTTTCGGCAGCCGCAAGCTTAACGCATACGGTCAACACACCCATAGCTCTGTCGAGCTCCTCGATAGTCGGATAAGTGGGCGCGATACGTATGTTGCTGTCGTCGGGATCATAGCCGTAAGGATAGGTCGCGCCGACGGTCGTCAGCGTCAGTCCCGCATCCTTTGCAAGCTGATACGAGCGCTTCGCGCATCCCTTTTCAACGAACAGACTGATAAAATATCCGCCGTTGGGGTCGGTCCATTTTGCGATACCGCGAGGAGCGAGCTCACGCGAAAGATGCTCCTTGACGAGCGCAAACTTGGGCGCGATGATAGCCGCGTGCTTTTTCATATGAGCCTTAACGTTTTCGGGCGTTTTGAAGAACTTGACGTGACGGAGCTGATTGAGCTTATCAAAGTTAATGGTCTGCGCCATCATTATCTTTTTGATCTGCTTGAGATTGTTCTCGCTCGCCGCCATAAGCGCAACGCCCGCACCGGGATAGGTTATCTTGGACGTCGAATAGAAGCAAAGAACTCTGTCGGGGTTGCCCGCCTTGCAGCACTCCTCGATAATGTCAAGAAGCTCGTCACCCTTGTCGTAAAGGTCGTGGATCGCGTAAGCGTTATCCCACATAATTCTGAAATCCTGTGCCGCGGTCTTCATAGAAGCAAGACGGCGAACGGTGTCGTCGGAATAAGTGATTCCGTCGGGGTTGGAATACTTGGGGTTACACCAGATTCCCTTCACCGCAGGATCCTTCACGAGTTCCTCGACCGCGTCCATATCGGGACCCGTAGGAGTCATATTTACGTTGACCATCTCAAATCCAAGCGACTGCGTCACCATAAAGTGACGGTCGTATCCGGGCACGGGACAGATAAACTTGACCTTCTCCTCCTTGCACCAAGGGCGCTCGCTTCCGCAAACGCCGTAAAGCATCGCGCGACTGAGAGTATCGTACATAAAGTTCAGCGACGAGCTTCCGCCAAGCAAAATATTCTCGGACGGGATAGTCAAAAGCTCGGAAAAGAGTTTCTGCGCCTCGGGCACGCCCTCAAAAAGACCGTAGTTGCGGCAATCAAAGCCCGCCTCGGTCTTGCAGTCGTCAGATCCGTGTAATATATCAAGGATGCCGTCGGACAGATCAAGCTGTGCCGTGCAGGGCTTTCCTCTCGATATATCGAGCTTAAGTCCGCTTGCTTTTATTTTTTCATATTCGTTTTTCAAGCTCTCGTACTCTGCAAGGAGAG
>SVRA01000019.1 GCA_015065075.1 Oscillospiraceae bacterium | reverse complement strand
TCGGTCGTCTCGCATTCCGTCAGATGTTCGGCGCAGAAGGCTACGAAGTAGTTGCTATCAACGACCTTACCAGCCCCTCTATGCTCGCTCACCTTCTCAAGTACGATACCGCTCAGGGTAACTACGTTGCAATGGGCCACACCGTATCTGCTAACGACGAGGAAGGTACCATCACCGTTGACGGTAAGACTCTCAAGATCTACGCTGAGAAGAACGCAGCAGATTGCCCTTGGGGCGAGCTCGGCGTTGACGTAGTTCTCGAGTGCACAGGCTTCTATACATCCAAGGAAAAGTCGATGGCTCACATCCAGGCAGGCGCAAAGAAGGTTGTTATCTCCGCTCCCGCAGGAAACGACCTCAAGACCATCGTTTTCAACGTAAACGACGAAACTCTCACCGCAGATGATCAGATCATCTCCGCTGCATCCTGCACCACCAACTGCCTCGCTCCCATGGCAAAGGCACTTAACGATGCATATCCCATTCAGAGCGGTATCATGACCACCGTTCACGCATACACCGGCGACCAGATGGTTCTCGACGGTCCTCACAGAAAGGGTGACCTCCGCCGCGCACGTGCAGCAGCTCAGAACATCGTTCCCAACTCCACCGGCGCTGCAAAGGCAATCGGTCTCGTAATCCCCGAGCTCAACGGCAAGCTCATCGGTTCTGCTCAGAGAGTTCCCACCTGCACCGGCTCTACTACCATTCTCGTAGCAGTAGTTAAGGGACAGAACGTAACCAAGGACAGCATCAACGCAGCTATGAAGGCAGCAGCTAACGAGTCCTACGGCTACAACGAGGATCAGATCGTATCCAGCGACGTTATCGGTATGAGATACGGTTCTCTCTTCGATGCTACTCAGACCATGGTAGCAAAGATCGACGACGACACCTATCAGGTACAGGTTGTTTCTTGGTACGACAACGAGAACTCCTACACCAGCCAGATGGTTCGTACTATCAAGTACTTCGCAGAGCTCGCTTAATTAAGAGCAATGTAAATAGAAGGCAGACGCACAAGCGTCTGCCTTTTGGTTTTATACCGCGTAAAAATACCGCCGACGATGTCGGCGGTATTTTTATTATAACAGAGCTCAACCCAGCTCGGCTTTCCTGATTCCCAAGCCGCAGCCGACCTTGCCTCCATTTTTGAGATGCTCGACGTATCTGCGGCGCATCGAGGTATCCGTCGGAAGCTTGTCGGGGTCTTTTTCGTCGGTGTCGAAAAGTCGCCAAAGATCCTCTCCGTTGTTGTCGTCCGACTTGATGACCACGTATTCACTCATAAATCTGTAGGTATTGCTCTCGGGAGCAAGTATCTCCTTGTTCGCGGGATAAAGCAGCCACGAATAGCAAGCAAACGGATAATCAACCCCAAAGCGCTCTCTGTAAAATTCCCTCGCCTGCGCGTAGGATCGGTCGCAGGTCTCCTTGTCGATCGGAGTGTTAGTCCTCGGAATATGTACGCTTATAACGCTAGTTTTGTCCTTTTCGATCTTAACTCCGTGCCCCTCGTAGTCAAACCAGAGCGTGACTATCTCAAACTGCAGCCTGCCGATCGCAAATCTCGTAAGATTGAAAAATCCCACGAACCAAGGCGCAACGAACGAGCCGCACACACCCTTGACCACCTTGCACTCCTCAAGCTTCCACTTAAGATCAAGCACGCTGTCGCGGTAGATCTGCAGGTCAATGCCCTGCTCGATATAAAGAGCCTTAAGATGCTTGGTCATGCAAATAAATACGAGCAGCTCAACGGTGTATGCGTGCAGACCCGTGATTCTCGTGATCTCCTTCGCCTTGTTGTAGACCTCGGTCTCGTAATTGAGCTGATAATCAGCCTCGTACGCCGCCAAGATCTCGCAAAGCAGCTTGTCAGCCTCTCGGTTCGCTACGACAGCGTCGTACGTCGAGAGCAAGATCTGCGCATCGCCCTCGTCGTATCCGAATTCTTCAAAAAATTTAACTAAATATTCTCTCATTTTTGGCAAATAATCTTACTTCTGATATTCCTTCAAGATCTCCGAGAGGAGAACGGGATCGTCGGTCATAATGCAGTCAACACCCATCTCGATAAGCATACGCATCTCGTCGGGATCGTTGATAGTCCAGTACTGAACCGCGATATTGCGGCGGTGAGCACGGCGAACGAGACTCATACTGTCAAGGGGAATATTAATGCCCTTAATATCGTAGGACAGAGGGATCTGCAGGCAAGCAAAATCGCCGTTGTCAAAAATGTTCACACCGAGATACTGAGTGAGAACGAACTTCGCCGCCGAGCCCGTGGGCGCACCGCGAAGCAGCTCGGGATAGTTTGTCTTAAGCTCCTGCTCGATCTCATCGTTAAACGTACCTATAACGATCTGATCCTTGTATTCGGGGTACTTGTCGAGAGTTTCTGCTAAAATACGGCAAGCCTCTCTGCCTCTGTCGCCGCCGTCCTTGATCTCAACGATAAAGAGAAGATCGGGATGGCTCTCGTAGAAGGTCTCAAAGAGCTGGTCGACCGTAGCGATCTGCAAGCCCGCCTCCTCGATGTTCTCAACGTCCTTGTAGATTCGCTCTCCGTTCTTATCTTTAAAGTAGTAACCGAAATTGTACTGCTGAAGCTCGGCAAGAGTCATATCCTTGATGTAGTGGCGTTTGCTCTCGTCATCGCAGAGCTCGTCGACCTCTTCCTCGGAAATGTCGCCGTTTACGTTGCAGGTTCTGTCTATGTAGTCGTCGTGATTGTAAACGAGATATCCGTCAGCGGTAAGATAAAGATCGCTCTCGATGATATCAACACCGATAGTACGAACCGCCTCGGAGAATGCAAGCATAGTGTTCTCGGGATTGTTCTTTCCGCCGCCGCGGTGTGCCGCGATCATAGGCAGCTCGCCCTTCTCTACGACAAAGGGATTGTTCTCAACGTTCTTTTTCGGGGGAATTACGTTGACCACCACGAAAAACAACACGATAACTGCAAGAATACATCCTATAATTTTCAAAGCTCTGAACTTTTTCATAAAAGTACTTCCTTTCAGTTGTATAGGTAGATTTAAAAACGCCTATACCACGATCAGTATACCATATTATTCCGATTTTTGCAAGACTTATTTTTTCTGATCAAAATTTTTCTCGCAACGGGCAATCTCAAAATACCAAATTTTAAAAAAATATTGACAATCGGCACGATTCGTAGTATAATGAGTGTGCCAAACTAACTTAATAAACGTGAATTACGGGTGTACTATCTTTATTTTTAGGGATAGCTATACTCTTTTTGGCCATAATATCATTAAATGAATTTGATAAAATGCAAATTCCATTTATGATGATATTATGGTTACACCTGTTTCACGTAAAGTTAGTTTGGCGACTATCGGAGTTTGCGTTTTTGTGCGGTTACTTCGGTAGCCGCACTTTTTTATTAACGAAAGGAATTTACATCATGAAAAAAAAGCTGTCCATTGTGGGAATGATTTTCGGAGTTGCCCTTGTTTTTGTTGGAATTTTAACGTTGTCAGGCGCTTTGGGGGGCGATCCTAGTTATCCTAGCTTTGCTACTCCTCCATACGATTCCGGATATGCTCTGTTTAGTTCAGATTATTCCACGTATTCCGTAAACAATTCGGCAGAGGCCGCTTCAGCAGCCCGAGCAGCAGCTTATACTATTGCACATGTTGCTGAATTTCTCACAACATTCTTAGGAATAATGTCAACACTGCTTGGTCTCGCAGTAGGTGGATTCTCCGGTATAGTATTTGTATACTCCGGCACGGCACCCGCAGTAGCCGCACCCTCCGCACCCACGGCAAATAATATCAACTACAATTCTTCCGCATTTGAGACTGCCGAAAGAGCGCGAAAAGAAGCTGCCGAAAGAGCGCGAAAAGAAGCTGCCGAAAGAGCACGAAAGGAAGCTGCCGAAAAAAGCGCGGAATGAGGCAGCTGAAAAAGCGCAAAAAGATCTTCTGACAAATCAGACGCATACAGATAATAAAGATTCGTGGGTTTGTCCTTGCGAAAATCACAATAGCGGATTAAACCCTATGTAACAGGGGGCTGAACCCATACACTCGCTTCGCTCGATGGCAGATTCGAGCGAGACTGATTACACATACCAAAGCAAAAAGAGGCATAAAGCCTCTTTTTTGTTTTGGTGCGGGTAACAGGGGTCGAACCTGCACGAATTAACATAAGATCCTAAATCTTACGCGTCTGCCAATTCCGCCATACCCGCAAATAAATATTAAATTTCGCGATCCTAAATCTTACGCAGTCTGCTTCCGTAAGGCTTCGCCTTACTTACCGAGGTGCTTCGCACCATCGCAATTCCGCCATACCCGCGAATTTATGAGTGGGTGTGGCGGAATTAATCCGCACATACCCGCGAACTAGATCATTTTACCACACAAATTCCCTTTTGTCAAGCCAAAAGACCCCATCTTCCACCCTTTTTATTAAAAGTTTTTGAAAGAGGGCTAACGTAAATGGCTTGAGCCATTTACGTTGAGGGGAGGAAACCTTTTTTCAAAAAGTTTCCTCCCCATAATCTATCCTCTTACTTAATCTTAGGAAGACTTGCCGCAGCGATAGACTGACCTACACGGCGGCTGCTCTCATCGGGAATATGAATAGTGATCTTCTTTGCAAGCTCGGGGAACTCCTCTGCGAGAACCTTCTCCGCGTTTCTGTGAAGGATGTTACCTCCCTCACCCGAGGAAACGCGACCCATAAGGAGCACGTGCTTAATATCGTAGAACTGTGCATAGTAAGCGACCGCATAGCCGAAGTACACGCCAATGGTCTCGTAGATCTTAGCCGCGCGCTCGTCGCCCTCTGCCATAAGCTTCTGAACGACCTTGAGCTTCTCTGCGGGGGATGCGCTCTCGTCGAGCTCGATGCCGGCGGCAGGAGCAAGCTTAATAACGGCATCCTGCGAGAAATACTTAACGCCGCAGCCGTAGTCGCCCGACCACTCGTCAACCATCGCGTCCTTGTTGAAGTCCGCGGGAACGAATGCAAGCTCGTTGAGCCAACCGGTAATATTGCCGCTTCCGTCAACGTATCCGCCTGCCTCACTCGTACCCATAGCAACGCCGAGCACGTTGTTGTCGTCGAGGTCCATAGCGCCTGCAAGAGCGGTGATATCACCGTCGTTCGCAACCTCAACGGGAACGTCGCCAAATGTCTTCGCGATATCAATATATATGTTCTTAACTACCTTTTCAAAGGCCTCAGGATTCTCACTCTTTACCTTGAGGAAGAGCGAGGACGCCATAATTCTGTTTCCGACTACAACACCCGCAGTCGAAACGCCGATACCGTCAACACGGGGCATCTTGGAAGCGGCGGTGGTCATAGCGTCGAGGATTCCGTCGTAGTGATACTGAGGATCGTTCTGAAGCTTCGGGAACCAAACGACCTCCTCGGAATATACCGCCTCACCCTCGATAACAGCCGAAACCTTGCGGTCACTTCCGCCCGCGTCAAAGCCGATACGGCATCCGTCGAGGTGACGGCCAACGGGAGCAGGAGATTCGTGAGCCACGGGCGCCTCTTCAAAGGGCACGTGAACCACCTCAAAATCAGCCTCGTAAATGCCCGACATAAAGTCGCGGTCGAATTCACGCACGCCGCCTACCTTGTAAGCCTCTTTTAATCTGTCAGCGATGAGCTTCGAGCCCGCAATAGTCAGCTTGTAGCCGCCGCGCGCCCAGAGCATAGTCTTTGCAAGTCTCTCGACGATAGCATAGTTTTCCTCGTCGTGACCCGTGCCGTCCTTGAACACCTCAAGGGTGTAGACCGAGGTCAAGCCGTCGTTTCTTTCAAGAGCGATAGTAAGCTTGTCACCGCCAACCGCCTTAACGGCAGCGTCAAAATCGCGGCAAACAACGGACATCGGCATAAAGCCGGGATCAAGCGGTGCATTAACCTTAAGCAACATAAATAGTTTTTCCTCCCTTGACAGTTCTTATGATCTGAATATTTTCATCCGTAATAATAATATCAGCGTCCTTGCCTGCCTCAAGCGAGCCCTTGCGGTCAGAGACGTGAATAGCGGTCGCAGGATTAAGCGACGCCATATTGAAGACCTCGTTTACCGCGAGATCTGTGTGCGCGAGCACGTTCCTCACCGCGTCGTTAAGACGGAGCACGCTGCCCGCGATAGTTCCGTCGGCAAGACGGCACTCGATTCCATGCAGGAAGATCGGCTGACCGCCAAGCTCGTATTCGCCGTCGGGCATACCGCCGGCGCGAACGCAGTCGGTTATAAGCACGGTCTTTCTGCCCTTGAGCTTTGCAACGATGCTGTAAAGACCGGGATTTATATGGAATGTATCAGCAATGAACTCAACCGAAGCATCCTCTGATGCCAGAGCCGCTCCGACTACACCGGGATTGCGGTGCGCAAGCGCCGACATAGCGTTAAAGAGATGCGTCGCGTGAGTAGCGCCGTCCTTGATGGCACTCATCGCCTCATCAAACTTCGCATCGGTGTGACCCATCGAAACGAGAATATTCGACTCTGCGGCAAGCTTCTTGATGCACGCGTGGTCCTTGTCCATCTCGGGTGCGATCGTGATCGAGGTGATTATATCGGCATTCTCAAGAACGAAATCCGCATCGGGCACGAGAATATTCTCCTCTGCCTGAGCGCCCTTCTTGGAGGGATTGATGAACGGACCCTCGGCGTGAACTCCGAGAATTTCCGCGCCGTCCCAGCTCTTGCTTTCCTCCTTGACCGAGCGAGCCGCATTCAAAGCGGCGATTATGTCGTCCTTTGCCACGGTCATTGTGGTGGGCAGGAAGGAGGTAACTCCGTTCTTTGCGATACCGTACGCGATATTTTTCAGCCCCTCGGGATTTGCATCGCAAACGTCCTCCCCGAGATATCCGTGAATATGTATGTCAACGAGACCGGGGGCAACGTAGCCTCCATCGGCGTCAATAATTTTTGCATCGGCAGGCACGGAATCATAAAGTCCCGCGATCTTTCCGCTCTCCTCGCAGAACGCGAGCGCCTTGCCCGAAACAACGGCGTCGGGAAGAACTATCTTTCCATTGATGATATACGTCAATTCCATAATGAACACCATTCCCTTCAGATAAGCTACGGCTTTGCAAATTGACCGCGCACAAGCCCTATTTTCGAGCGTTTTAACCCTTTTTTCAAGCATCTGCGCGCATCGGACAATTTATCCGTATTCAAAATAATTTTATCACATTGCTAAAGCTTTGTCAAGCAAAATAGGAGTGTGATTTTCCTTTCTTTTAGCACATTTTTACTGAATTTTTCACTTAACTAAAAAGTGAGAGGAGACATCCGAAAAAGTCTCCTCTCTTATTTATCAATCGTCGAAATTTATCGCCTGACCGAGCCTGTCGGACTCAAAGCAAGCCTCCATAACGCGCATAACGCGGCGCATCTGGGGGTGGGTGACAAGCTGAGTTGCCTTACCGTCGATCGCAAGACAGAAATTGCGATAATAATCGTGCACGTCGCTTGCGGGACGCTCGAGCTCGTACTCGTCCATCGTCACGCTGTCACGCGGAGCCATAGTCTTGGTAAGACCTGCCGCGGTCTGCACGGGAATGACCTCGCTTTCGTGCCAGTGGGTGCATTTTGCCACCTTGCACTTCTCTCTCCAGTCGGTGATGATCGCCGATCCCTTTTCGGCGCGCATATAGAAACGGGGCATCGAAATAAAGTTGTAGGTGCCGACCTCAACGTAAGCACTCTTGCCGCCCTCAAAGTAAATGGTCAGCTTGAAGCCGTCGTCGACCTCCTGGTTGGTGATATGGTCGAAGGTGCAGTAAATTTTCTCTATCTTTTCATCAAAGATCTGAAGAAGCTGATCGATGAGGTGAACGCCCCAGTCAAGCAGCATTCCGCCGCCGTGCTCCTTCTCACCGCGCCAGTCGCTCGGGATGCCGCGGCTTCCATGGATGCGCGACTCGATGTTGATAATGCTACCGAGCTCGCCCGACTCCTTGATCTGCTTCATCGCAAGGAAATCGACGTCAAAGCGTCTGTTCTGGTGCACGGAAAAGACCCTTCCGCTCTCCTCTGCCGCCTTGATCATCTCGTCAAGCTCGCAAGAATTCATCGCAACGGGCTTTTCGCAGATGACGTTCTTCCCTGCCTTCAGTGCCTTGACAACAACGTCAATATGCGAATCGTTGGGGATCGCGACCGTGATAAGATCGACCTTTTCGTCGTTCAGAACGTCCTCAAGCGAATCGTACGCGAAAATGCCGCGTTCGCGCGCAAGAGCACTCTTTTTGGGGTCAATATCGTAAATTCCCGCAAGGGAGACAACGTCGCTTTTCAGCGCGTGCTGGGTGTGCCAGCCGCCCATTCCGCCGTAACCGACAACAACAAGATTTTTCTTCATATCATTCCATCCTTTCCACAGAGAAAAGTTTTTTATATCCTCACATTTTATTTTAACACAAATACGAGGTCTGTCAAGAATTTTATAAAAAAGCAGCAATATTTGTCCATATTTTTGCAATTTCAGACCACTTCGACAAGGCATCTCCCTACTCCTGCGTCTACACCTTTCCCAAACCACGCCGCCGTGCTTGACAACCTGCCTTAATTATGGTAAAATGATCAAAGAACAGCCACTCTTTTAAGGATTCGGCAGCGATTCAGAGCAACATCAATATAATGTAACTATTATTCAACATTTTGCCTGATTTGTGCAAGCAATATTTATCAAAACATACTATAATTCAATTAGTAACAAAACAAACGGAGGCACACTATGTCAAAGCAACCTTATTTAAGGCTTATCAGCATTATCTTGTGTTTGATATGTCTTACATCCGGCGTTTCCTGTAATAGCGGCAACGGTCCGTCAACCGATACCGAAAGCACACAGGAAACCACGCAAAATAGTGAGAGCAATGAAACCGAAGATACCACAGACGTAACCACCGAGGAATCCACGCAAAATAGTGAAAGCAATGAAACCGAAGATACCACCGAGGAAACCACAGACACAGAAAAGGAGCCAACGCTTATGATCACAGCGCCCAAGGGTGAGGTCTTCCCCTACCTCGACCGAGCGAGAAAATATCTTGAGGCAGGCTCAGGTGCAAATGTCGGCAAGAAATTTGAGTACATCAAAAATCCACAAGTGCCGATAACCGTCAAGTGGAGCACAACCGACGAAAACATCACGCACTACACGGTCGAATATGCCACCCAAAGCGACTTTTCCGACGCGATAAGCGTTCGGGTCGACTCCCCCGACACCTCGCTTGACCTCTATAACCTCTATAAATCCACAACCTACCACGTCCGCGTGACCTCTTATTCGGGAGACGAGGAGATAGCTCAAAGTGAAAGCAGCTTCACGACCACAAGCCTCGGCCCTCGCGTAATGAATATCGACGGCATTTATAATGTCCGCGATCTTGGAGGCTACAAGACCTCCTCGGGCGAGACTACTCTGCAAGGACTTCTCTATCGCGGCGGCTCTCTGCTCCCCGCAGACGTATATGAAAGCAATCTGACCGAAAGCGGCAAGGCGTATATGAGTGAGGTTATGGGCATCCGCACCGAGATCGATTTCCGCACACCTGCAGAGGCAGGCAACGACGGCGGCAGCCCGATCCCTGATGCCGATCTTTTCTACGTAACCCTCGGCGGATACGCCGACTCAATGAGGAACTGGAAAAACGCCTACCGAGACCTCTTCTCAATACTCTCAAACGAAAGCAACTATCCCATATATATGCACTGCACCGGAGGAGCGGACAGGACAGGCACGGTCTCGTTCATTCTCAACGCTCTGCTCGGCGTCAGCGAGCTCGAGCTGATTCAGGACTATGAGTTCACCAGCTTCTCGATTTACCACCTGCGTAGCACCAAGGATGGCGCATACAAGGACTATTTCTCCGAATTTATGTCCACCCTCAACTCCTTCGAGGGCGACACGCTTTCGCAAAAGACAGAAAGCTTTTTGCTCTCCGCGGGAGTATCACAATTGGAAATAGACAATTTTAAGGCAATAATGCTTGGCAAAGAGACCGAGACGATGATCTCCGCAGACACGGCGTTCACCCAAAACATCGACGAAGAATTTTCCATCTCGGTCTCAGGCGGCAAATCTCCCATCAAGCTCACCATGAACGAATTTGAAATGCCCTTCACCGTCTCCACGTCGGGAATAACCGTCTCGTCTGAAAGCATGCAGGTGCTCTCCCGTGGCACCGTAACGGGAATGCTGACGCTTGATGACGGCAGCGAGATCCCCTTCAGCTTCACCTACGACGTGTACAACGGCATCGAGCTCGACGAATATATGCAATTCGGTGAAAACGGCACTATCGTTGTCAATTCGCAATCAACAAAAGTGACCGGAATCAAGCCCGTCGGATACGGCAAGACCGTTTGCATACGAATGAAATCCGACATGCCGGACGATTCCGCAGGAGGCATATACGTCCTTGTCGGCAGCTACGGATTTTTGCTTCGCGGTGGCGAATTCCGCATAGCGCAAATGACCTCCGACGGCACAATAACCGAAACTGCAAGAAATCTCGGGTTAAACTACCCCAACACCGCATTTAACGGCGGAAACCAAACGCTGTATCTCTGCGTTGAGATAGTCAACGAAAAGCCGGTCCTCACCGTCAAGGTCGGAAACGACAACAGTATGCAGACGTTTACGTATACCTACGATTCACAGATCAGTAACGAGATCGCAAGCGAGGATGCGAGAGTAACGTTCTCTATCAACTCCTCCTACGTCACCTCACTCACGGTATACAACACTGACGCTTGGAATCAATAAAATCAACGACCCCCAAGGCGCTCCGAAACGGAGTGCCTTTTTTATCCCAAAAATAAATTTTAAAAGCGCCGCAAAGCGACACTTTTTTCACACCCGACACCGTATAATATAAAAGAAAACAACGCAAAAGGAAAAGTAAGCTATGCAACAGGAAGTCTACGCCGATCTGCTCTTTCTCATCAATTTCAGCATGGATTATCTCTGTCTGTACATCTGCGTGCGGATACTGCGTCGCAAAATGAGGCTCGGGCGTATGCTGCTCGCGGCAAGCATCGGCGGCATATATTCGGTAGTGTCGCTATTTCTGACCGCCTCCGTACCGTTTTCTCTTCTGATAGATGTCGGCATCAGCCTTATTATGTGCGCCATAGTCTTTTCGGATAAGGGCAGAAGATTCTCATCCACCCTACTTTGCCTTTTTCTGTTCATAGGCATCTCAATGATGACGGGCGGCTGTATGACGGCAATATTCAACCTCCTCAACCGCCTCAACCTACCGCTTGGCGACATAGAAGCAGACGGAATCTCGACCTATCTTTTCGCGGCACTTGCCGCAATAGCGGGACTGATATCACTCGGAAGCGGCGAGCTGATATCAAGGCGATCAGCGGTAAAGGAGTGCTTGCTGACCATCACTATAGAAGGCAAAACTCTCACCCTCCGCGCGCTTGCGGATAGCGGAAATCTCGTAAAAGACGCGCTCTCGGGCAAGGCGGTCATCCTAATTGATCGCGCAGAGCTTTGTAAGATCACCGACCTCAAGCAATTCGACGATTTTGCGAGAGGAATAGAGCCAACCCCGCTAAAAATCAGAGGGCTACGCTTGATCCCGATCAATACGGCAAGCGGCAGAGGAATGCTAGTCGCCGCCTTTGCCGACAAGCTGACCGCCGAGATAACGACGAAGAAAAACGAGCAGATCTCGATCGAGCTCGACGCCCTCATCTCCCCGTCCGATATAAAAAACAGTGCCGCAGATTGTGGCGCGATAATCCCCTCCGAAATATTAAAACCGTAACTGGCAGCACTGTAAAGAAAGGAGTCCGATATTATATGTCCACCAAGATCAAAATAATTTTTATGAAAATGCGGCGCAGACTGCTGATGCTGATCGCCCGACTCACCAAAAAGCGCGGTATTTATTACATAAACGGGCCCGACCTTCTCCCCGCCCCTCTAACAAGAGAGGAAGAGAGCGAAATGATAAGCCGCCTCCCTCACGATGAGGATGCCCGACTCACACTCATAGAACACAATCTTCGTCTCGTGGTCTACATAGCCAAGCGCTTTGAAAATACGGGAATAAACATCGAGGATCTGATCTCGATCGGCACGGGAGGACTGATAAAAGCGGTCAACACCTTTTGCGCCGACAAAAACATCAAGCTCGCAACCTACGCCTCGCGTTGTATTGAGAATGAAATATTAATGTACATTCGCAAGAACTCGGGACGAATGGGAGAGATCTCAATTGACGAGCCGCTCAACGTCGATTGGGACGGCAACGAGCTTCTGCTCTCTGACGTGCTTGGAAGCGAGGAGGAATCTGCCGCCGATGAGATAATGCACCGCGAGGAGATCGAAACTATACGTCAAGCGGTCAATTCCCTTGAGCCGCGCGACCGACAAATAATAGTCCTCCGCTACGGACTCGACGGCTACCCCGAAATGACCCAAAAGGACGTAGCCGACTACCTCGGCATCTCGCAATCTTATATATCGCGCCTCGAAAAGCGCATAATCGCACGTCTGCACGACGACCTCGTCGGCAAACTTTAAAAAATCAAAAAATAACGGAGAACAGCTCCAATTTGGTGTCTTCTCCGTTTTTTTGCGCCGAAAAACGCCTCAATAACGCATTTTTTATCCAATCACCTAAAAAATTTCACCTTTTTTCAAAAACGAGCAAACCTTTTCGTCCAAAAACGCACTATATTAGTGAGGGAGGGTAAATATAGCATATCCCCGCCACTCAACCAATGCGACAGTCAATTCAACCAATAGTCTATTGACTAGTCCTTTCACATCCTATATAATTTATATATAGAAAGCTTAACGGGGGAAAAAATGAGCGAAAAAAAGAACTTAAAACAAGAAAAAAGCAGTGTAAATTACTTCAAAAAGAGCGACACTCTCCAATACGTCGGCGGCGGACTTCTGATCGTCAGTCTCATATCTCTATGGCTCGGATGGGGCATGATCTCGTACATATTAGCGATCATCGGTACGCCCACAGGCTTGATCCTCTTTCTCGTAGGCGCGTCGGGCAAGGTCTCGGATCAGGATATGGATAATTACATTGAAAATAAAATGGCAGATCTGAAAATAGACATAGACAACGACCGCTCCTATCAGACCAAGCTTCTAAAACACCTTAAGGAGTATACCGCCGAGGGTTATCTCTTCCACGACAGCGTAATGATCAAAAAACGCAAAGACAACAGTCTGCGCTCGTCAGAATTTTCGAGAGCAAAAATAAGAATCTTAAGCGACCGACTTTATATCGTTCACCGTCAGATCTCTTTAATATCCGACGAGGTGACAAGCAACAAATACGAAATAAACTACGACTCTATAAGCTCGGTCAGACTCGAGCGCGACAGCAAAAGAATGATATTAAATAAAAACACGTTCATCACCAAGCCCTGTTGCCTCCGCATAACCTTTGGCGAAACCGAGATTTTTCTCCCTATCGCAGACGCGATAACGTCAGACGAGCTTGTTGATGTAATAAACCGCCAAATCTCCGTATACAAAGAAAAGAAATAAGATATCCATTCCGTCGCCAGCGGCGGCACAAGTAACAATCGATGAATTTTGCCATCGGCAAAATTCGTGCGTGAAACAGTTTATTTCACGTTTGGATGCAAGTAACTTTCACGTGATCTCCTTAAAGCGATGCAAAGTCGCAAAAAATCTCCCACGAGGACAACCTCGTGGGAGATTTTTAATATCAAGAGGCGGCTGCAAAAAGCAGCCGCCTTGATTTTTTGATTATTCCGCCGTCAAACCGGAACGTTCAATACCTTCAACGAGATATCTCTGCAAGAAAACGTACATAACAACAAGCGGGAGAATTATCATAATACCGCAAGTGTTAAGGAACGCCGACTCATAGAGATTTTGTCCCGCGTAGTTGAACTCCAGAGAAGACCTGGAGATCGCGGTCTCCGTGATCTGCGCAAGCATGAGCGGTGCCTTGTTGGAGTTGATGAAGAACAGACCCGTATAGAAGCTGTCCGTCCACTGCCAACAGAAAGCAAAGAGGAACACCGTTATCATCATAGGTATGGAGATCGGGAGAATGATCTGCATAAAGGTTCTGAAGTCGTTCGATCCGTCGATATACGCGGACTCCTCAAGCGAGTCGGGAATACCGCGGAAGAACTGTCTGAGCATAAATATGTACAGACCGTTCTTGAACGCCAGACCCGTGACCGAAAGGATCACAAGAGGAACGATCGTGTTGTTAAGATTCAAGCCCTCGGGCAGATTCAAAACTCTAATAGTTGCAAGGATGTTGTCGATCGCCTCGATTCCAACCGACGCTCCTCCGCTGAGGAAGGAGAGTATTCCACAGACGTCAAAATAAGTGAACTTAAGAGACATAGATGCCTGCAGGGTTCTATGAGGAACCAACATCGTAAGAACTACGAGAAGGAATATAAATCCGTTTCCTTTGAACTTGTACTTTGCAAGACCGTAAGAGATCAAGCAGCAGGTAAAGGTCTGAAGAAGCGCAAGCATGAGCGAATAGAGCAACGTGTTGGAGAATGCCTTGACGTAGTTCAGATCCACCCAAACTGACTTATACATATCAAGCGTCCAGTTTTTAGGAATAAGACGAACCGTCGTATCAACGAAGTCCTGAGGAGCCATAAACGAGCCCGTGATCTTCGTAAAGAAGGGATAAAGAACGATATATGCGATTCCGAGAAGGAAGACAAATCTGAACAATTTGACCAAGACTGTCTGGACGAAATACATATTGAGGAACTTCGCCTTCAGTCTTTCCTTAAGAGGAGTACGCTCAAATTCAGCTCTGATCTTGTTTTTGGTTTCTTTTTTTATCTTTGCAGTAGAATTATCCATTGTATCTCCTCCTTTCTTAATCCTTTCTCTGATAGAATACGAACATTGACATAATTCCCGCGACTACCAAAAGTATCAGTATAACGATAAGGAAGTATATCCACGACATCGCGGTACTTACTTCGTCACCGACCTTGTTGGTGATCGAGGTGATATAGGACATAACAGTGTTCGATTCTGTAGTAAACGAGTCGATGATCGTGTACACCGCGTTAACCAATATCATAGGAGATATCATCGGGAAGGTCACCTTCCAGAAGGTCTCCCAACCGGTAGCACCGTCGATCTTACATGCCTCGTAGATCGCAGGCGAGATCGACTGCAGACCCGCAAGGAATATAAGCATCTGAACACCCGAACGGTTAACGATACCGTATATCTTGTTAACGATGTCAACGACGTATCCTACAAGCTCGGTTCCGACCTTCATCGAAGCGAACAAGGTCTCGATATCCATTGCGGAAACGATACTGTCAGCCGCACTTGATCCCGAACCGTCGTCAATACCTGAGGTCTCGCCCATGTAAGCACCAAGAATGTTCTGGTTCTCGATCGTCTCCATAATACCTGTCGCAAGAACGACGGGGAGGAAGAAGATCGCACGGAAAGCGGCACGTCCCATCATCTTCTGGTTGAGCAGAATAGCCATAAAGAGCGAGAAGAGCAGGATCGCGGGGACCTCAAGCACCAAGCTGCCTATACCGGTGATCAGTGTTTGGATGTACGTTGTTCCGTGCTCTCCAAACAATGCCTCACCGTAATTTTCAAATCCGACGAACTCAAGCGTATATCCACCGCCCTTTACGATCGTCATTTCGTTGAACGAAAGCATCAACGAATCTATCAGAATGGGAAGATAGACCAAGAGGAAACCTATAATGAAGGGTAATACGAATATCCAACCCACACGAGCTTTTCTCTTGTCCAATGAAGCGATTTTTCTCTTTTTGGGAGCTTTCGCTTTTGTTTCAAGCTTAATTTCGTTAGTCATAAATTTCCTCCTTTCTTATTCTGTGATAACGACGAATTCATAAGCGGGAATGGTGTATTCGATATCCCCGTATTTAACGCTTACGTAGTAGTCGTTGTAGTTGAGAATAACGGTCTTGTAATCCGATCCGTCAGCGTTTCCGTAGGTTACTGCCACAATGTTTTCTGTGGTATACTTGGAGGATTCTTCTTCCTCGGTCTTATCCTCATTGTCTTCTTCGTCGTCGGGTTCGTTACGATCAATTCTGGCTTCAACCTGATCCTTAAACGTCTTGTCTCCGGAATTTGCCACAACTGTGTAAGAGGAGTCAAACGCCTTTTCAACGTTAGCTTCGATAATATTGCAGCTCTCCTCGATAGACATCTTATACTCGTAACGAGTATAGGTTCCATCCTCGTTTACGGAATAGTAAACGTTTCCGTCAACGTAGATCTTGGTACCGTCTGCCAAAGTTGCAACCTCAACTCCGTCGTAAACGGTCGGCTCTGCAAGCTCGTAAACGCCCGAGCCGTAGTAAGAATTTTCAACAATGTACTGATAGTACTGATGTCCGTTCTCCTCCTCCGCGATGACGTAGAATTTCTTCTTGCCTCCCTCGCTGTAAGTACGAACGGCAAGACCGTCATAAGAAGTACCCGTAAGCTGACCGAAATGATAGATCGAGCAGGTGTACTCGCCGGTAGCGCCATCTACTTCAACGGTGTAATAAGAATATCCGGTCTCAGGAGTTCCGTAATAGTAATAGGTATCACCGGAAGCGGTTCTGCCCTGATAGAGCGGGTGACCGTTCACCTCATAGCTGCTGAGTCTTCCCTCGGTGATCTCCTCGTAGGAGCTTACGTAGAGATAATCATAAACAGCGCGAGCTCTGTCGATTGCCTGAACTACTATCAAGGAATCTATCTCGTTGTAGTTGGTAATAGCGTAAGGATTGTTCTCGTTGCCCTTGGAATACTCAACGGTAACGTTTTCGATTCCTGCAAGCAGATCGATAGCGGTCATTGCATTGGCAAAATGCTCCTCTGCGACCTCAAAGAGCTCTGCAAGGGTGTTAAGAGCAGTTCCCTTTATCTTTTCAAGCGCCTTGATAGCGTTGGATCTGGTAGATTCTACCTGGTTGGATGCGGTAACATAAATATTCTCGTTCCATTCGGGAGGATTATCCTTATATCCAAGCTCCTCGACAGCGGCAAGCTTTGCACGAGCGTCGATGTAGTTGTCGACCTGACCCTTTACGCTTCCCGCCACAATTGCAGCGATCTCTGCGTCTGCCTTGTCCTTTGCGACTGCGTCTTCAACGTATTCGCCGTACCAAACACCGATCTTTTCAAAGCAATCTCTAGCGTACTCGGCGTATTCGCCTTCAGCATCCGCATAAGTGGTAGCCGCGTGATTTCCCTTTGCAAGATTCTTGTATACCGAATAATATTCGTAGGTCTTGTTATACTCGCCGTATATTGCCTTATATTCAGCAAAATCGACGTTAAATCCGGACTTAGCCACTCCCGCCAAAGCCGAAGAAGCTGCAGATGCCGCGAGATATACGTCTGCGCTATTGCTAAGGTGAGCAGTAGCAAGCTCTACCTTTGTCATAGCCATTTCAACGTTTGCCTTGATCTCGTTAAGGTTTGCCTCTGCCTTATCAAGAGCCGCCTTAGCGTCCTTGGTGGACTTTGCATCCTCGCCGTCGGTCTCAAGTGCCTTGTTGTAGGCATCAAGCGCCTTAACGTACTTGGAATAGTCGCTGTTATAGTTGCCGAGAGCCGAGTTCAGTGCGGAGTGTGCAGACGAGATGATAACTCTTCCGAAGGTATCAAATGCGGTTTCTGCAATATCTCCATAGAGTGCACTAGCAACGTCGTTAGCGCAAATATCGATAACCGACGAATCGAGCTCCTCTTTAGTAACGGTACTCATAAAGAGTTCCTTGAGTTTTTCGGCAGAAAGTGCGCTGACCTCGTCATCGTTGTAGTTGTCTCCAAGGGCACTCTTAATAGCAGACTTCATCTTCTTTTCAGTGAGTGCGACGACACAGATATTCTTGAGCGTCTCAACGTCAAAGTTCTTCGTAAAGTAGTCAGAGAGAGTTGAAGAGAGAGTCTTCTTGTCCTCTTTCAAGTGATCCTTATAAATATGATTAGCAAGATCACCTGCGAGTGCCTCTGCCTCTGCTTCTTCCAGATACTGCTCGAGAACGAGCTTAACCGCAGCTGTGAAATAGCTTTCGTAAGCGTTCATAAACTCCGCCTTGAAGGTATCATCTGCAAGATCAGCGTTGATATCCGCAACCATTTCCTTGATAGCTTCGTAAATGCCCATAACCTCGTCGTAGGGACGGTGGAAATTAACTATCGCATCAACAACGTAACCGGTGTAGGTTGCCTCGTCGCTCTTGGCGCCGTTGGCATCAACCGCGTTGTAATAATCAAGGTATGCCTTTTTGATATCCTTAAAATAGTCGTCGTCCATATCAAGACTTACAGCTGAGTCGATCAAGCCCTGAATGCTTGTATAGTTCGCGAGAGCAGCTACTATTGCTTCAGCGGCATATTCCTCTGCTTCTCTTCCCGCCTCACGAGCTTCACTTGCGATGAGGGTCGCTTCCTTCTGGAGAATGGAAACGATATTTTCCTGAGTCATAAGAGCCTCAAGGTATTCAGCCAAGAGGTCAGCCTCAAGCTCGTCAGCATCGGGAACACGAACACCGGTAAGCATTTCGTGATTTGTGATGTACTTGTTCTGAACGTCTGCAAGCACACCGTTAAGAGTATTGTAAACGTCAGCGATATCGTCCTTCCAGATATCGTATCTTACCGAGTAATACTTACTCAAGGTAGAATACTCCTTAAGGACCTGAGTATTACGGTAAGAAAGTATGAAGTAGGGCGAAGCGCCGTTTTCAATCGCCTTCAATATAGCGTACTGAATGTCGCCCTCCATATTCAACGCCTCACCGGTGAAGCTTACGGATCCGTGAAGAACCACTCCGATGAAAGGAACGGAAGCGGAAGCGAAGCTGTAACGCGAGGAATCAAGCGCCATACCGAGCATATGGTCAACGTATTGCCATACGTAAGCGTTGGCCTTGTCGGTCATTACGTTTCCGTAGGTCTTTTCAAGGTAAGCAAAAGCTTCAATGGCAAAGGCCTTGGAGTCCTCGCGGTTGTAGGGCTCATCCTCATCGAAATCGGAGTTGAGCGCGGAACCGAGAGTGGATACCGAGATACCCTGAACGTTCTCATACTTGTCTGCGTAGTTCTTGGTTATCTTCTTATAGATAACGTCGAAGTATGCAGGAGAAATTATAAGATCGTAGTAGTTAACGTATTTCTGCTGTGTCGCGCTGTATTCTCTTCTTGAGGCATATCTGTCGTCAATAGTTTTAGCAGCGTGTTTAAACTTCGAATATCCGTTAAAGAGATCATCTGCGATCTGATAAGCAATATCAAAGTCGGGATATATTCCCATATTGCTGTTTTCGTCGGAGGAATTGACTCTATTAGCGTAATCAAGCAGCTCCTGGAAGCCCTTCTTACCTCCAACGGCCTTTTCAAACTTGACCTTGGTGGGCACTACGTAGAACATACCCTCCTTGGTATAACCGGTAAGCTTGAAATTAACGTTCTTGATTCCCTGCGAGGAGAGCTCCTCATACATCGTCTGAATGTCGTCAAACGAGGTGAGCGCGGTCATTACCTCAACAGGAATAGAAAGTATCTTTTCGGTGGTTTCAACAGCGCCAAGGTCTCTATGTAAAGAGGAATGCTGTCAAGAACCTTATCATCGGTAAGCTGAGAGATAACACCAAGCTTTGTAAGGTAATCACGGTAAGCGACTGCCATACCAAACCAGGAAGCATCGTAAGTATCCGCCGCAACGTCCTTGTCAAGCGATTCGGTGTCGGAAAGGAGAATGTACTTGATAGAGTAAGATCCTGTGTACTTTCTGTCACTGACAACGGTCCATTCGGAGTCGGAGCCGACAGAGATCGAATCCTGAAGGTTGTACGAGTCCTTAGGTCTGGGCGTAACCGACATCATAACGGTGTTGTACGCACTGAGAGGACCTGCGTGATAGGTGGTGAGAGAGGTAAGAGCGTCACCCTGCTCAATAATAGCAAGGAATCCGTGCTTCTTCTCATATACCTTTTCCTCTGCGCCGGGATAATTTACAATAGACGAGTATTTTCCGGCAATAGCCGCTTCTTTACCCTTGGTGGATACCGTAGTCTCACCCTTTTCGTTCGCCTTGACACCGTCTACGAGTATTCCCGCAAGTGTTGCCTCGGCAGAGATCTCACCGGTATCGACATCGGTAACATAATAATGATGATATTTAGTCTTTTCAACAATACCGAACGCGGGATAGGAGATAGTCTCCTGATAAGCGCCGCTTATCTTATGGTATGCGTAGTCGGTGCCGTAAACCTTACCGGTAACGGTCTGGGTGATACTGTAATCCATATCGTCGTACTCAAAGAGTGCGCCCGATCCGTCAGGATAGAAATTGTATCCGGAATAAGCGTTGTTACCTGCACCCATATAAGGAAGGATCTTGATAGATTCAAGAGTATACAAGGACTCGTTGAAACGAATGCCGTTTGCGGGAAGTCTTACCGAAAGACCGTCCGCACCGATGGTGTACTCAAGTGCCATTCTGAATACGGGGGGATTTTCATCCTGAGATACGTAGTCGGTGATCGAGTGGTCATACTCAAGCTCCTCGTAGGTATAATCAGGACAGTACATGAGGATTATCTCCTCACAGGATGCGATCTCGGCATCACTCGCGTTGGGCTTGAACACCAAGAATTCCATAGAATCTATGATCTTATAGTCTTCTTTGATACCAAGATAAGTGTTAGCGGAGGAGCTGTACAAGTCGTCGTAAACACCGCCAAGGTTATCACTAAGCTTCTTGTACTCTTCGTTGGACATACCGTAGGTTTCCTTAAGCGACTCTTTCGCGTAAAGAATGTAGTATGTCAGGAACTTCTGTACCTTAGTAACGTCTGTTCTGACGGTATTGATGTTGTAAAGCTCGTCGCCGAATTCCTCGTAAAGAGGATTCCAGATCATTTCCATAAATCTCTCGTAGGAAATGAGTCGGGGAACGAGGGTTTTTGCCTGCTCACGACCGATAGTATACTCTACACGGATACCGTTTTTGATATACTCAACCGCGATCTGCTCACGGAGAACGGCCTCCTCGTAGCTGGTAAAGGTCTTAGTCTGACCCATTGTATCGGTAAATTCAACTATGATCTGAGAAAGGACCTCGTATTTTGTGGAATCACTACCGGTAGAAGCACCAATGTCATAAGGGTTGGTAAAGAGCTTTTCGCCGGTAACAGTGTTAACGAGTGCGACCTCACCGGAGGTATCGTCAACGTAGAGCTGGTAGCCGTCCTTTTCGATGGCAAGGCGCATGGTTGCGATCTTTTCCTCGGGGGTTGCGTAAAGCTGATTGATGTAGTCGGAAGAATCGGGAGGGACTATCGTGTCGCCGCTTCCGTCAGATGAGCCCGTGGTTGTTTCTTCGGTATTATCCGAGCCGGTAGTACCCGTGGTATTTTCGCTATCGTCCGCGAAGACCTGAACGGTAAACATAACCGAAATTGCACTGATCAGCATAAGCACAGCCAGGAGCATCGATATTTTTTTATTAAAATTTTTCATTCTATCACTCTCCTGTCTTGATTACATTCTATACTGAAGCTCTGTCACGATATTGGTAACAAGACTTATCATCTTTCCGATAAGCGTCGAGAACAGCAATACTATAAACATAATAAATACCATACCGACGGCAGTTCCGAGTATCGTGATTATATTTTTGCCCATCGTGTAGTCGTGAGTAACCTGAGTTCCGAAGAAAACAAGTATACCCAACCAAATAAACGAAATAGTCGAGATCATCGTGACCAGACCAAGCTCCGAGGTAGTAACGAAGTTGGAAAGTATGGTCGCGGGGATAAGAAGCAGGGGCACGGGAAGCAAGCTGTAAGAGCAAGCAACGAAGATGTCCTTAAAGCTTCCCTCACCTTCAAACAGGGTGGTCAAGCACCAGTTTGCAAGAACGAAGAGGAGCAATGGAACGAGAACTCCGATTGCCTGAACCCACAATCCCGAATAGGCTCCTGTAGGATTAAGCATATATCCCTGGCCGATGGCCTGATAGTAGAAAGCGAGAATAGTGACGGCAACGTACACGATAGCGCCGCGGACCGAACCTCTGCGCTCGTGTTTAAGATCCCAGAAGCCGTCGAAGGGGTGAAGCATGAGGTGGAAGCCGTAGAGCAATTCCTGAACGAACGTCCTCTTTCCTCCCGCCGTGGCGGTCGCCCGATTCACCTTGGTTATCTTCTTATTTATTAATATGAAGGCAACGATGATGGCTACGATGATAAGGATAAGAACGGGGAAGTAGTTGGACATCCACTCCTTTCTGATTTCAGCGAAGGACTTGGACCAGTTATCAGTATCGTAAGCCGCCTCGAAATATTCAAGAGAGCCCTCGTAATCGCCTTCACGGTACATAGCCTGACCGATACCGACGTATGCCGCGTCAAAGTTGGAGTTCTGCTTAAGAACCTCGGTCCACATATTGATAGCGAGGCCGAAATCCTGATCGTTTTCTGCCGCGATAGCATCGATAAGAAGATCTCCGTACTCGGTTCTGCGGAACACGGTAAAGGAAGCCGTGCTCTTATCGAGAATGAGCATCTTATCCCCCTGATAGGTGATTGCCTCTACCTGCGTGATAGCACCGAGAACGCTACCCGTAATAGCCGTGGTCTCTCCGAAAGCAAACAGCAGATTACCGTTGTTGTCGTAGGTGTAGGTTCTCTGTCTCTTGGAGTCGATGACCGACCAAGTTCCCTCTTGACCGATAGCAACGTCAACAAGGGACGAAACACCGGTGATGTCGTCGGTAGACTTGATACTGTAATCAACCTCACCCGCAGGGGGCCAGAAGCCGTTACGCTTCATGATCTCGTCACCCTTTGAGTTGAGCATCTTGACAGGAAGATAGGTTCCGGCTTTATCATGGTTTTGAATAGCAGTCGCAACCTGATTATCATCGATATAAGGAGTGACTATGTAGATAAATCCATCCTTATCAATGGTAATATTTTCGTAAATTACGGAAACGTATTCAACCGAAACGGATTTCTGCTCTTCGGTTCTGAATCTTCTCCAGATGATATCCCAGATTCCGAGAGAGACTGCCTGAGCACCGATATATCCGGTGAACTCGCCGTCCTCGGTCATAACGATGATACCGTCTGTGGTAGACGAGGATACTACGAAGAGTCTGTTATACTGGTCGACCGCCATAGCAACGGGAGTAAACGCGAGAGAAGAGTCGGCAAAGAGCGCCGAGCTGGGCGCGTAGATAACGCGATCGAAGTTACCCTCGAGGTCGAAAACTACGATTCTGCTCTTACCCGTATCGCAGACCCAGATCTTGTCGTCAGTAACGTAAAGACCCTGGGGCGCGAGAAGTGCATCGGTAACACCCTGTCCGTTAACGAACGTGCTGATAGTAAACTTAAGCTTGTAGTAACGGTCAAGACAAACGATTCTGTTATTATCGGTATCAGCGATATAAATGTTGCCCTTTGCATCGGCAAACAGATCGTTAGGGCTGGAGATAGCAACGTCGAGCCCCATATAAGCGGAGTCGATGACCTCGCTTGCGACATAAGCATCAGGAGAATAGAGCGCGTAACCGTCTATCGAATAAGTGTAGGTCTGATAAGCTGCACTTGCCGAAGCACCGATTGCAAAACAGGACACGATCATAACGATAGCAAATATCGCGCAAAGAATTCTTGCTGTATTTTTCATTGTTATAACCTCCTGTTTTAGTCTTTCA
>SVRA01000018.1 GCA_015065075.1 Oscillospiraceae bacterium | reverse complement strand
ATTCTGCTTTCTCCTTTCTTACAAAACATTTTTTAACACCTAAAGCAAGCTTTTTGGTAAGCAATATAATGCCTTTGGTTGCTCCGTGGCAGCCGAAAAACATAAAGATCGCAAGTCCCGCGCAGACGATAGCAGCACCGATCATGGCAACGCCCACGAGAGCGTTGTTGAATATAGCAAACGCAATGCCGGCAAACGCGACTCCAAGGGCGGATGCGGCAAGTGCAGCGAAGATTGCCCAGACAGAAACTATCAGGGACCAGATCACCACGTAGATCGATAGGATCACAACGAAAGCTGCGGCAGCCAACGGCAGCCATATCGGAGAGCCAAGCACCAAAAGCACGATCTCCCAGGCTTTCATTCTTCTTTTTGGTTTGATCCTTTCCTTTGCGATCTTTGCAAGAGGAATGTCAGATATGATCTGTGCCGAGATCTCATCCACAGATCCAACACCTGCGACGGCGTCCTCCTCGTCGCAACCGTCTTCGATGCGGTCGTCGATCATTTCGCTATAAAAGGCAAGACGTTCTTCAAGCTCCTGCTTCGGCAGGCCGACGAGATCTGCGCGAAGCTTGTCGAGAAATTCTTGTTTAAGCATTTTCTGTGCCCTCCTTGGTTATGAATTGGTAAATCGACATGACTTCGCGCCACTCGCTTTTGAATTCCTCGATGCGCTCAAGACCTGCCTTTGTAATATGATAATATTTTCGTAATCTTCCGTTGTGTTCTGCGGTTCGGACGGTCAGCATATTCGCCGTTTCTAATCGTTTTAAGATCGTATATAGGGTGGATTCAGACATTTCCGTATAGGGCTTCATATCTTTTATGATCTTGTAGCCGTAGGAATCCTCGTCCTTGATTGCGGCTAATACGCAAACGTCGAGTATGCCGCGTTTTAATTGAATATCCATACAATACTCCTCCTTACGAAATACATCATATCACGAAGTATTGATTTTGTCAATGCTTTTTTGAAAAGATTTCAAAAAATCAAAAAAAGTTGCGGAATTCTCAGCTTATTTTGCCTTTGATTTGATGCGCAGAGAAAAACAAGCATGGTTTTGGCGAAAGAAGTGATAAAAAATTGCATTAGGGCTAATATTACATTAAAATGTAAGAATAAATATAAGTTTTTGGACAAAATCTTTTGCTTTACGGATTTAATTTGGCTTAAAATCGTTGACTTTTGGAGGGCGCAGTGCTATAATGTATATACAAATGGGGATACACCATAAAATGCTTTGGAAATATGGCAGAAAGGAATAATGTATGAAAGTCAAAACCTTAGCTAGAATAGCGCTTGTGCTCATGATCGCGCTCTGTATGCTTTTCGTTTCATGTAGGAGCAAAAAGCAGCAGACCCAAGAAACCACGCAAACGCCTACGGAAAACACCACTGAGAACCGGGTCGAGAACCCAATCGAAACAACTGACGAAACCACCGACGAAACCACTTCGCAGGATTCTTCGGATTGTACTCACGGAAAAACGGTAGTTGAAAACAAGAAGGAAGCTACCTGTAAAGAAGAAGGATATACGGGAGATACCGTTTGTTCTTACTGCGGCGAGGTCGTTAAGAAGGGTGAAAAGATTGCCCTAGCAGACCATAGCTGGAGTGAAAAGGTTCTTAAGGACGCAACGTGTCTGCAGGAGGGCGAAAAGCTCTGCACCTGTACCGTTTGCGACAAGGAAGAAACTCAGAAGATAGAAAAGACGGGATGCGTATACGATTATAAATACGAATCTGACAGTGTTCACGCAGGTGCATGTAAGCACTGCCACACTCACAAGAGCGCACCGCACACTCAGGGCAAGCTTGTTGAGAGTGTAAACGCAACCTGCGAAGAGGGAGCTTATTCCTTGTATACGTGCACGGATTGCGGTAATGAGTACAAGGATTATGACGAGAGCAAGCCCGCGCTTGAGCATAGCTTTGATAAGGAAAACCCCGTTATTGTTCCGGCAAGCTGTGCATCTGCGGGAGAACAATACTACGTTTGTAAAAACGAGGGCTGCGATGCCAAGACGGAAGCTATCGTTTTGAGCGCAACCCCAAATCTGCACGTGTTCACAAGAATCGTGTCCGAGATGCCCGCGACCTGCTCGTCATACGGAGAGATTGTATACGGATGCGAGCACTGCAAGGCAACCCAAACGAAGCAGACCGCCATGATCTCTCACGATTACAAGGAGGATTCAAGAGACGGAGATTGGGTATATAGCACGTGTAAAAACTGTAACCATACCGTATCCTTCTTGGATGCAAAGGGCTCTGATGCCGTGACTCTGCATACGGATAAGCTTGCCGGAGACAGAGCGTTCAACGTCAATCTCAAGGAGGCAGAAATAGAATTCCCTGCATATCTTGTAGAGCAGATGAAGGATGCGTCCAACGTTCAGATCGGAGCAGGAAAGATAGACGAAGGCGCGAAGAGTGCGATTATTTCTGCGGGAGCAGGAATTGGCGAAGAGGACAAGGAAATACTTTCATCCGATAGATCGAACATCTACGATTTCACAGTAGGCGGAACGAAGATGGATTACTACGGCGCAAATATTAAAATAACTCTTCCTTATACGCTCGGCGAGAACGAGGATCCCGACGGAATCGTTATTTGGTACGTGAATGATTCACTTGGAGAGCTTGAGTCCGTTGAAAACGTCATATTTACTGACGAGGACGGCGACGGGGAAGGCGTTATTACCTTTGAGGTGCAGCACTTCTCGTTCTATGCGGTCGCATATAAGGAAACTCCCGAGATGCGTTGCAAGCGCGGACTTCACGATTATTCCAACGAAGACCTTTGTAAGACCGTAGAGCCTACCTGCCGTATGTTTGGATATACGTACAAAGAATGTAAGGTCTGTGGCAACACGTCGTTGAGCAATATCAAGGATAATCTTGATCACGTCTACGGCGAAAAGCAACAGCCTGACGTAAACTGCGAAAGAGGCGGTTACGTTTATAGTCGCTGTAAGCTTTGTTCTGACACTAAAACTTATGAGTATGTTCCCGCAACAGGACACACCGTGTCGGGACATGCAAGTTGTGAAAAAGGCGTGGCTTGTACGGTATGTTACAGCATAGTAGTGCCCGCATACGGACACGAATGGAGCGATTGGGAGACGGTTACCCAACCCACAGCTACGGAAAAGGGAGAGAGAACGAGAGGCTGCCGCCGTTGCGGAACGACAGAGGAACAGGATATAGCTCCCACGGGAATCATTGAAGCGTGGGATGCAGATTCGTATGAGGATTTTGTAGACCTCTTAATAAATGATGTCCTCAATCTTAGCAGCGGTAAGATAACTTACGAAATCGTGCGCGGCGAAATGAAGGTTTCTATCCTTATGGAAGTGCAGGAAAATACCGGCTCGCGCCTCGCAAAGATCACCGCCAAGCAAACGTATGGAGAGGAAGAGCAGGAATTTGTCTACTATTATGACAACGGAAAGCTCTTCTGCAATGATTTTGCATCAAATCTGGAAAATGCCGCTCCCTTGAGCTTTGAGAACGTAAAAGAGATAGTTGGCAACGCGATAGCTACAAATGACCCTGACGTTGTGAAAACATTTGAGATCACTCAAAAGCTTCTCGACAAGCTGGTAAGTGACAATAACGAGGAGCTCAACGCGTTCCTTGAGGACAGCGGAGTCGATATGACCGCAGAGGAGCTTCGCGATGCAGCGAAGGCAATGCAAACGGCGTATGCATATCTTGTGTATAAGCTTGGCTTTGCTACCAACGTACCTATGAGTGAGGACGATATTCCTACCGTGGAAGAGCTTCACGACGAGTTGTCAAAGTTTATGACGGCAACGAAGAAGGGCAACAATACGACCTACACTTACGACCTCGGAGAATACTTCAAGGCGTTCGAGGCGTTGATAGAATGGGCAGAGGTACGTCTTGATAAGTCTTTGGCAGAGGTGCTTTACGATAGATTTGGAAATACGATAACCGCCATTTACCCCGAGCTTACCGATTGGAGCAAGCTCAGCGCGCACATAAGAAAAGAATTTGGCGGCACGGTCAAGGTAAAGACCGCTGTGGATAAGCTTATAAATATTGTTGAATCTGCAGACGTATGCACCGTGGAAGAATTTTACGATGTACTTGAAAAGGCGATCGGATTTTACACGGGAGCTCAAATAGATGTCGGAGAAATAATCTCCGAATATTCCGAAAAAACTCTCGACGAGGTCCTTCAGATCACGTCCGACGACGAAGAAGCAAACATGTCGGATCTGTTCGATATGCTCGATAGCATTATGACAGAGAGCAAGTTTGGTGATATGGTAGTCGACACAATGCACGATTACGAGGAAAACGAATTTGGTGACTGGGTGCCCGTTTATATCGATGTGACCCTTGGAGAGCGCATTGAAGAAATAAAGCAGAACCTAGACAAAGTCAGCTTTAAGGGCAAGGTATCCTTTACTCTCGATGCGAGCGGAAAGCTTGTAGACGTAGATTGCAACCAGAATACCGAGATCTCGGAGGACGAGAACACGGCAAACGTAGGATACATCATAAAGGTCGAGCAGGATAGCAGCGTAAAGGTCACCATTCCCAAAGAATATAAGGATCTTGATAAAATCGAAGTAGAGATAAAGGAAGACGAGAAGGGCAATATTCATATCACGGGTCTTCCCGAGGATGCGGAAATAACCGTCTCTCTCGGAGGACAGACGCATTCGTCTCTTGCCGATAAGGTGGAGAAGGTCGATCCCAATGATATTATAGCTAAGCTGTACGGATATGACGTGTATATGCTCAAGGAAGAGTTCTGGAGCGAGGAGGCTCGCGTCGGAGACTTTGCTATGTCCTCCAACGGAAAGCTTTATAAGCTTAATGATGAGTATAGCTCGGGATCAAAAATAACGGCAAAGGCGTTGTTGTCCGACGTGCTTAAGAACCCTGACGCATATCTGCCTAAGGCAGACGCAGAGACCGACTGTTGTTTTATAGGCGATGATGGCACGAGAATAAATATTTACAAGACGGTGATAGGTCTTGTATGTCAAATAGACGGCGAATGGTATATAATCAATAACGACTACTGCGAGTGCGATTACACCTGGGACGAGGAAATCGATAAACAGTGGACGGTCTATAGGGACGTAGAGTATGCTCCTTATACCGAAACGGTAAAGAGCTTCAAAATCAGCATCTTGACATCTGACTATCATTATTACGATACGTTGGAATGTGACGGCGAACTTATAAAGAATATAGGCAGGGTACACTTTAGTACTTCGGCGTTTAACAACACTGTATACGCAAATTTCGTGATGATCGGTAGCGACATTTATCTTGTATCGATCGAAGATTACAGCTACAACTTCTACGTGCTTGGCGAAGAGACCGAGGTTGAATACAGTGATATGTACGAGTACGAAAACGAGTACGTATGCGATTCTAAAGGAACTGTTCTTGAGGGCTACACCGTAGTTTCTCTGTATAAGAAGATCCCCTCCTATTACGCACAGTACGACGGATGCTTCTTCCCGATTTCCTCGAACAAGGACCTTATATTCTATAACAAAAAAGACGCGTTCGTCAAGATCGACGTGTCCGAATACGATAAGGTTACGCTTGACGATGGAAGGATCTTCTTCGTTGTAGGAGAGCAGGGAGATATAACCGCGGACGGAATAGCTTACGGATATTTCCACGTTCAGGGCGGCTGGTATGTTCAGGCAGCTTGCACGTTTGCTGGGGGAGAGCTTTCTAATGTAGTCTACCGAGCAAATACGAATAGCAACAGTATCGCGTCTGCTTCCAAGAGAATTGATGGAGAAGACTTTGTCTCGATACTCAACGAGGGACTTAAGAAAAACGCAGACGGAAGTTACACGGTTGATAAAGCCACGGTAGAGGCACTGAGAGCAAACCTCAATTACGATTGGGATGTGCTTGCCCTCACAGTATCGGGAGAGTATGGCGAAGTATATTTGTCCTATAACTACAATATTGGAGTGATCATACCCGAGGAGATATATCTCAACGGATACTATTACGCAGAGACCGAGCATTATGATTGGGCTTACTATTTTGGATATTCAGATGGCTCCGATTATCCTGACGGTTCTTTGAATTACGACGTGCAGACAAACGAAAACGGCGATCTTGAGATCACTCTCAAGGATGACAGCGTAATCGACGTTGAGTTTGATGCGGATATAGACGAGGATTCCTCGGTTGAGAATGCTCTTAAATACAACGAAGAGAAGAGCAACGAGCTTGGCGTAGATATCTATGACGCAATAAGAACCGAAAAACATACTGATTGGTACGTATACTTTGGTGGACGTTATTATTACGATTATTATGATTACAAAACGTACATCACGGAGTATGAAGAGCTTACCGCAAAGCAAATATTCGTCAATTATAACGTTATTTCCGACGCATATTATCGTTACGACACTCTTCAGGGAAATGAAAGAGTATACGACTTCGGAATTGGCTTCAATGAGAAATATAACGAAACAAGATGGATAGATCTTTATATGCAGATCGTTGACGGAAAGATATGCATACTCAAGGGAGTAGATTTCGACACCTCCGTGGCTATCAAGTATGAGGACATAGTTCCTATGCAGCAATATCTGGCGTCGCTTACCCTCGTCGAAATGGATAGCTACAAGATGGATAGCTGGTTCCTTGAAAGCGGTGCGCCTATTTACAAAACTCGGTTTGAGATATACGACGGGGATTATTACTTGGGTGACGTGGACTATATGTACTACTACAAGAACGGTAGAAAGCAGTATATCTACGCAACCGAATACGATTCCAAGGAGATCGTAACATTTGACTGCCCAGCAACTCTTCCTCAGGGTTGGGTAGAAATAAGCCGAGAGGATAGAACGGACGGCTTCAGAAGCTATGCGTTTGTGCGCGGATTCTACTACGAAACCACTGTCAACGAATACGTAAAGATTGGCGATAAATTCGTTGATTACGACACCTATAATTACACCAAGCGTTCTTACGAAGACTTTCTTTACCAGATGGCGGACAGAGATTACGTTATCGCAGCTGAAACACCTAACGGAATGAGATATTTCACCGAATATGAGTGGAGATATGATAACACCGTGAATGACTATGTGATAGAGGTGTATGACGAAGTTTTTGTTTCAGACGCAGCAGACTTTATACTGGAAGAAGCGATTGGACAAACTTCGGAGGGATATACCGCTTATTCGGCAGTTATGATTACTATTGATAATCTTGACGTTTACACGCTTTCGGACGGCTCAAAGGTTTATTGCTATAACGGATGGACCGACGGATATAAGGAGATGGATGACGGATATTACATTTACGGATATGTTGAAAAGCAGAGCGACGGAAGCTATCGTTTTATTCCCGATAACTATTGGTCATGGGTCGATTTTAACGATATAGCAGGAAAGCTCAGGCTTCGCGACTATATTACGCTAGACGGAAACCGCGCCGTTATATCCAAGGATATTCTAGAGATCCTTGAAGACTATTCCGACGACCTTTATATCTACGTTTGCGATGAATCAAATTGGAATTCTTGGACAGTATCCTATGCAGAGTTTGCGTCTTGGTTTAAAAAATAAAATCTGAGATACAATGCAACAAAAGAGCAACCGCGCAAAGCGCGGTTGCTCAATGGGGATCCCCAAAGCTACTATAATTATATGGAAAACGGGCACTATGCCTGTTTTCTGTTTGGGTGAAGATGAAAAAAAACGTATTAAAAAAGATTGTTTCCGTATTTTTGCTTTCATGTCTGATCTTTTGCGCGGGATGTGCAGCCGATCAGGATGATGATAAATATATGGACGGACAAAGACTCGAGGTGGAAGAAGAGAAAGTCTTTTATACCGACGAGCAGAAATGGGACTATACCGAAAAGATATTTTTCTTGGTTGAAGAGTTGCTGTATTCGCAAAAAGGACTGATTCTCTCCGATGAACAAAAGGAGAGCGCTAAGACCGAAATTTTTGAGGATATCGTTCCAATATTTGAAGAAAACGAAATAAGAGAAGATGAGCTTGAAAAGATTTTTGCCCTCGAGCTCGATTTTGTCGCGCCTGCGGGCGTTTGTAAAAGCTATACCGACTGTGTGAATATCGTGGGAAGCGAGCGAACGGGCGGAATCGTCTATGGGGGGCTTGGCAAATGGTACGACTACAAAATAGAGCAATCGAGCCAAAAATACGATAAATACGGATATAGCTGGTATCTTGAGGACATGCAGAGATATCAGCGACAGAAAAAAGAGCTTGAGAGAGATATCGGCAGAGAAAATATGTCCTCTGTGGTAGGTATGGCGAATTTTATATGTATATCAACGGACAAAACGGGAGCACTTGAAGGAGGCGGCCTTGACATCTTTCTTGGAGATAAAACGGACGGTTTTATACTCAGCGTTTTGCGCGAGCAGATAAAGGGTTTGCAAAGCTCGCAGATGAGCGCAAAACAATGGGGAATTGCTACAAGGATAGCTTGTGAGATCATTTTGCTTGACAGCAATTACGATGAGCAGATCGATGATCTTATGAGGGAAGAATGGCGCGCGCTTGAAGAAAATATCCATATGGTTGAGGAGCTTGGAGAGAGCATTCCCGCATTTTTGGATCTTTGTTCGGCGGTCGTGAAAAATATGAGCGCGGAGGATATAGGTAAGCTCCGCGCGGCGAACGGGGATGCCCGTATATCAATAATATGCTCTGCCTTGAGCAAATGCGAGAATGAATTTTTTGCGTGGGCCGAGGAAATAGAAAAAATATGCCTGTGCACCGAGAGGGAAGCCGAGGCAATAGAAACCTTAGAAAAAACAGATGAATTTGAAAGCTACAAAGCCGCGCGCAGCGATATCTCTGCGGCAGAGGTCTTTGAATATATAAAGATTTGCGGAGCTTCAAGCGAGAGCGAGATATCGCGTGCTGTAGAAGACCTGAGAGAAGCGGCGGAGGATCTTGCTTTTGAAATGGCACCCTATCTTACGTTCGCAGTTTACACGTCGGGAGGATCTGTCAATGATTAAAGCAATATCCCTGGAAAAAAGCTACGGGAATAACAAGATCATAAAAAACGTGGGGCTTAACGTCGACCGAGGAGAATTCGTGTCGATCATGGGAAAAAGCGGCAGTGGAAAGAGCACTCTTCTTGCACTTTTGTCGGGTTCTCTCGCACCTGATTCGGGAGAAGTATATCTCGACGGCGAAAGTATAATCGGGATAAGCGATAAAAAGCTTGCAAAGCTGCGTAGAACCAAGCTTGGCTTTGTGTATCAATCACTTAACCTCATTCCCACGCTCAATGCACGGGATAATATACTGCTTCCGTTGTATCTTAACCGCGAGGGCAGGGAGAAATCCGAGGAAAGACTGATACAAACGGTAAAATTTCTCGAAATAGAGAGCTTGCTCAAAAAATTTCCCGCCGAACTTTCGGGAGGACAAAGGCAGAGAGTTGCAATAGCGAGAGGGCTTATACATTCTCCGCAAATAATTATGCTGGACGAGCCAACGGGCAGTCTTGACAGCAAGACCACGACGTCCGTAATGGAGCTTTTGTGCAAGATAAACGCCGAGAAGGGAGTTACTATCCTGCAAGTTACTCACAGCGAAGATGCGGCGGCATATTCTGACAGAATAATACGAATGTCCGACGGCGAGGTCTTAAGCTGATGAGGATATATTTAAAACATATATGGCGTACGATAAAATCGCACCCATTACAGCCGATACTGATACTTCTGACGGTAATGTTAGCCGTTGGAGTAGCTGTAACTGCGTTCAGGTTCCAGTCCGCCTTTGAGAACTATGCTCGGAGTCTTGAGGACGAGCAGAAAGCGCTCGGAGATATAACGGTGTCGCTGAGTCACGGCTCAGAGGAGCGGCTTTTGTTTGCCGACGACGCAAAAGAGATAGTCGGGGATTATGGAGAGGTGCTCGGGCAGTACGTTCTGACGGGATTTATGACCGAGGAAAATAAAAGAACAGGCGTGACGGTCTGTGCGTTTGATCTTTCGGCGGCAGACAGGTATTTTCAGTTCAAATACCTCGAGTACGGCAAATTTACCTCTTCAAATATCGACTCTTCGGTGATAGTAAGTGAAAGCTTTGCGGTCAAAAACAAGTTGAGTGTAGGAGACGAGATAGAGCTTTCGCTGCTTGGAGAGCAGGTGAAATATTCCGTGCAGGGAATAGCAAGGGATATGGGTTGTCTTGTGTCGGGTGACGTTATGATCTCGTATGCGTCCGCGGTGAGATTGCTCGCACAAAGATCTCCCGAAATAGCGGCTCTTGGCGACAGCTTCGAGCCCGCAAACAAGATAATGATAAAAATATATGACAAAAGTGACGTTGAGCGAGTGTTTTTGATGCTCAAATCAAGCGAGGAGTTTTGCGACGATTACGTAGAGGACACTGCGCTCGATTCCTCGGTCGATATGGGGCTCGTAGCGAAAAGAATGGGAGTGGCATTGCCTGCGGTATTGCTCACGCTTTTGTCTGCGGTGCTTTTGATCACGGCGCTGGCGGCTCTTGACTCCAGAAGAGAGCACGAATATGCCCTTTTCAGAACGGCGGGTGCGGACGTCGTTCGCTTGTCGGTACTGCGCCTCACGGAAAGCTCGATCTATGCGATCGTTGGCGGCGCTATGGGCGTTTTGCTTGCAAAACCGATGCTTGTGGGGGTCAGCTCGCTCTTTGAGTGGCAAAAAACTCCCGTTGAGGTAGAGTGGAGTGGTGCGCTGTTCGGTTTTTTAATGGCGTATCTGCTTATGGTCGGATGTACCCTGACGAATATATTAAAGCAAAAAGGGGTAGAGCTTTACGAGCAGACGTCTCACGGGGAATATTACGGCCTCAAAAGCGGCTCTCCTGGGGCATTTATTCTGTTTTCTTGTGCTTTTTCGGTATCCGCGGCGGTTACGCTTGCCCTACCCGCAGGCAAAAGAATGATCCCGTCAGCAGTAGCAGTGTGTTGCCTGACGGTAGTGGCGTATACGGGCACGCCGTATGCGGTAAAGTGGTTCTCGCGGGGGATACAAAAGCTTATAAGCCGACGTAGCCCCATGCCGCAGCTCCTTTTGGCACAAAAGAATATAGAAAACAATTTTTCAATAAAGCATGTGAGCAGACAGCTCACGGTGCTGCTCTCGCTCCTCGCGGTTATATTTACGTGCTGCAATGCAATAGCAACCCAGCAGAGACAGTTCGAGGATGCGTTTAAGGGCGAGCTGTTGGCGTATAATATGCCCGAATCTGTCGCCGAGGAGCTAAAGGAAACTCAGCAGGCGCAAGGGACAGTACAGTTTGCAATACACCCGGATGCAACGGTCAACGAAAAATATTCCATAATACTTTTTTCGGCACAGGGGGACGTTGATAAGTGCCTGAATAATGAGATGCTGTCCCAAAAGCTTCCCGAGGCGGGAGAGATCGTCGTGTCAAAGGGAATGGCCATCCTGCTTGGCGCAAACGTAGGGGATAGCGTGAGTGTCAGCGTACAGGGAAATCTTCATACGTTCATAGTAAGCGACATAATCAAGGAGAGCGCAAATATAGGATACATTTCCTCCGACGTTGTCGGTGAGGGGGAAAAGCTATGGTGTATTCGCGCGTCGAGTCCTGATGAGGCGGCGTGTGAGAGGATAATAGACAGCTTGAATTCAAGAGGAGTTCTTGCGGTATATTCAACGGAATACGAAATAAAGGGATTTGATACCGTGGTAGGCTTTACAGATCTGATCTTTTGGACGGCGGCGGTCGCGATCCTTATCTCCCTGACGGGTTGCTTGAATATGATTTTTGAAGCGTATCGGGTACGAAAGCACGAAAGACATATTTTGAATCTTTCGGGAATGGAGAGAAAAAATATTCGCGTTATGGGTCTATATGAGGGGCTTACGGTAATATTTACCTCGTTGATCCTTTCACTCTTTTTCGGAGGACTCTTGTGCATACTTGTAAATATGTGCGTTCAGTCGTTCGGCTTCGTGCTGCTTTAAAAATATCAAAATATCAAACAAAAAAGCCCTTTTGCAAAAGGGCTTTTTGTTATATTGATATAAATTTTACAGGGTAGATCCGAAGTCGGTAACGATGGTCTGTCCCGTAATAGCTCTGGACTCGTCGGAAGCGAAGAAGAGAAGCATATTTGCCACGTCGTCGGGCATGCAGGGCTGAACCTTGAGGTCGTTATGCTTCATCATCTGACCGAAGATGTTCATATCCATGTTGGAGGGATTCATTCCCGCAACCATGGGGGTCACGATAGTTCCGGGGCAGATCGCGTTGCAACGCACGTTGGTGCCTGCGAAACGGAGCGCGGTGTGACGGGTAATACCGATAACAGCCGCCTTGGAGGCAACGTATGCAGCGCCGCCGCAGCCCATAACGCCTGCTACGGAAGCTACGTTAACTATAGAGCCGTAACCTGTCTTTGCCATCTCTGCGCTGATCTCACGCATCATGCACATAGTGCCCTTGGTGTTGATGTCTATAACGCGGTTCATATCGTCGTCGGTGAAGCTGTCGATCGCCTTGAGACCCTCGTCAAGAACGCCTGCGTTGTTGATAAGGATATCGACCTTGCCGAACGCTTCAAGAGTTGCGTCAAGAACTCTCTTTGCGTCCTCTGCCTTGGAGATGTCGCTGACAACGGGGAGCACCTCTCCGCCTGCCGCACGGATCTTTTCCGCAACGTCAAGAAGGGGAGCTTCACGGCGACCGGTAATAACTACCTTTGCGCCCTCTGCGGCAAATTTAACGGCGGTTGCCGCGCCAACGCCCGAGTTTCCACCTGTGATAATTGCTACTTTGTCTTGTAAACGGTTCATATTAGCCTCCATTCCGCCGCCTATGGCGGCATAAATTTTAATTTGTATCTGGTTTTATTGTAACATAAAAGTCGGGAAAATACAAGAGGGTTGCAGAGTTTTTATAAGTTTACTACATAAATATGCGGATAAGGCGAGCGCAAAATACGCTCGCCTTTAGAAATATTTAATCCCATGCAACCATATCATCGTAAGAAAATCTTGCGATTATGGAGTCGTCTCCGATAACTTCTTTCAATTCATCTCTTTCTACAATTGAGCCATTACCGTTTTCATCGTACAAATAATAGCAATCATCGCTGACATAGCCATTTGTATATTCGGGAAAAGTATAGTGCCAAATAACACGAACAATTCCGTAAATCTTTCCGTCTACTTTACGATAGACTCCCATAGCATTAGCGTATTTGAAATACATACCATCCACAACTTCAATGTGTGAGGGCTTCAATTCGGACAAATCCATTTTTTCAAGAGCTTCACCAATGTTTGGGACTTTTGCAAGGTCTTCTGCGGTATAGGATTCGCCTTGTCTAAAAACATTGCCGTTTTCTCCGTTATATCCGTTGATGCAAATGGTCTCATCTGTTTTAAATCCGTTGATAATACGGGTAAAATCCGCAATAACTCTATCTTTGTTGATGACGAGCGAATACATAAACACATTTGTTTCACTTGGCTCTAAATATGATCTAATTTCTTTCGCAGCATCCGAAATAAATACATCGTCCAATGTAACAAAATCGTAAGCCCTGTTTGAAATATGCCAATTGTCTGTTTTATTCGCAAGTTCAACAATGTTTGATTTAACTTCTTCTATTGTAGAGGTTCGGGAAGCAGGATAGTAGCTTGAACTTGGTGAGTCTAACATATTGTCGAAAACATCTCTACCAATAGACACCATTGAAACCAAGTAATCAGTCTTTTCCCAAAAGCTCTCGTCTACCTCTGCATTATTAAAGGCAATAACCGAACCATAACCAATATCCCTTGTCAGACACACCTCAAACATATTAGAAAAATAATCTATTCTACTTTGTGTGTCATTGATAAGCATATAATTTTCTGCACCAACTTGATCGAGCGATAATATAAACCGCTCATACCCATCAAAAATTGTCGTGTCGTAGAAAGGATAACATAAGAATATCTCATTGGGTAGCCCCTCACCACGAATCTGATCAACAACGCGCAATTTTGCGACGTGGAATGGTTGATAATATGATGCAGCATAATAATAGGTATCGGGCAGAACCTCGATGACTTCCGCTTCAATTACTGTCCGTATCTCGAATCCCGGAGCAATCATCTCTGCATCGCCTTCATTTCCCGATGAAGGATCGCCATATACGAGCTCTTGCTTGCCCGTGATCTTGTTGCCACTTATTATTGTTGATATAGACGGAACATTGTGATTTGGAGGATTAACAACGGGATTGTCCGTTGTCCCCGGTCCCGGAATCACACCGGGATCATCCTCTCGCAACATCGGAACAACGAGAATTGCACTTGAAATCAGCACAAAGCAAGCCGCGATTGCTCCAAAGCGAAGCCACATACCGCGATTATTTTTCTTTTCTTTCTTCAAGTTCGTCTTGGCGTACACTTTACCCTTGATAGAGGAAAGCGTATCAGCCGTAACTTCGGGCGCAGCGTTTTGCTTGACGAGATTTTCAATCTCACCTGCATTCGCTTCGTCAAAAATATTATTTAGTGTTTTCTTCATGCCTCATTACCTCCAAACATTTTTCGTAGTTTGTTTAGGGCTCTGTGTGTTCGAGTATCCACATTGGAAACAGATAGCCCGGTAGCTTTTGCGATTTCCTTTGAGGACTCACCGTAATAGTATTTGCGGAAGATGATGCTTGAGTCCGGCTCTCCGAGATCCTCGACAGCATTGATAACCTCGCGTCGAAGCTCCTCATCGGCAAGCTCGCTGTCGATCATCACATCATCCGCAATCTGCAAAAGCGATTGCTCGTCATCAAGAGAAATCCCACCTTCAAGGCTTCGTTTCTTGGCAATGTTGATTGCATGATTACGTGCGATAACGCACAGATAGGATTTAATACTCGACATTGCAGGATCATAGTCTGCAAGCTTTGTATAGAATTTGCTGAATACGTCTGCCACACAGTCTTCAAGATCGGATGAAACATAGTAAGAACCGTCAAGCTTGCTTTTGACAACAGCATAAACGAGACCTGTGTATTGATTCAATAACTGTTCCATTCCGGCGTTCGGGTCTTTATGTAGTAGTCGCAGTAATTTCTTGTCCTCCATGGGTTCACCTCTCTTTTGAATCGATTCACTATTTAATACAATCGAAAACACGAAATCTTACACTTTTCAAGAATAATTATAACATATTTTTGCGAAAAATGTGTGAACTGATATAAAAATAAGGGTGCCACCGAAGCGGTACCATTTGAGAATAAACAACGGCAAGAACCTACATTCCTGCCGTTGTTATTATTAATTCAATTTTTTTGCTTTAGCGTTGTTACCGATGAAACAAGCATGCGTCGAAGCTCTATACATTCCTTTTGAAAGTTTTTGAATTCCACTTCGCTTATACTATTTGTTTCATACAATAGCTCAAGCCAATATTCACTCTCGTTACATTCTTTGAGTGCAATTTCAAATTTTGAAATGAAATCCTTTGTTCCTTGTGCATACTGTGCCTCGTGAACGTTTGCACCAATAGAGGTTCCGCAACGCAGAAGTTGGTTTATCAAAGCACCCTCAACGCCATTTTGCTTTAATGTGCGGCAAAGAAACACGATGTTTTTAGCAAATTCCTTTGATTTTGTCCTTAATGCACTGTCTGCCATAAAAATCCTCAGTTTTAGTTATGAGTTTAGAGTTATGATGCAACTGCGTTGCAGTTATGAGAGTGCTTCGCACTCGTTATGATATGATCGCCGTGTTTATCAAACTGTGCCGAAGGCACATCATAACTACGCGAAGCGTATTATAACTCATAACTCGCTGAAGGCGATCATAGTTGAGTTTTGCTGTGCAAAACTCATTCCCACTCAATAGTTCCCGTAGGCTTGGGAGTCAAATCGAAGAGAACGCGGTTAATTCCTTCCACCTCGTTGGTGATGCGGGCAACGATCTTATGAAGAACCTCGTAGGGTATCTCCTCGATGGTTGCAGTCATAGCATCCTTGGTGTTGACGGCGCGGATTATCGCGGGCCAACCCTCGTATCTTGAGTCATCCTTCACGCCGACGCTCTTGATGTCGGGAATAGCGATGAAATACTGCCAAACCTTCTCGGCAAGTCCGCAGTTGTCGAACTCCTCACGGAGAATCGCGTCTGCCTCGCGGAGCGCGTGGAGACGGTCGCGGGTGATCGCGCCAAGGCATCTTACTCCAAGACCGGGGCCGGGGAAGGGCTGACGGTAAACCATAGCGTGAGGCAGGCCAAGCGCCTCACCAACTACTCTGACCTCGTCCTTAAAGAGAAGCTTTACGGGTTCAACGAGCTCAAACTGAAGGTCGTCGGGAAGTCCACCGACGTTGTGGTGGGACTTAACTGCCTTTTTGCCCTCTGCCTGCTTGATGCTCTCGAGAATGTCGGGATAGATAGTGCCCTGAGCCAAAAACTCAACGCCCTCAAGCTTTCTTGCCTCGTCGGCAAAGACCTCTATAAACTCCTTTCCGATGATCTTTCTCTTGCTTTCGGGGTCGCTGACACCTGCAAGAAGATCAAGGAAACGGTCGGTCGCGTCTACGTATATAAGATTTGCGTCGAGCTGATTTCTGAAGACCTCGATAACGTTTTCGGACTCGTTCTTGCGCATAAGACCGTGATTAACGTGAACGCAAACGAGCTGCTTGCCGATAGCTTTGATAAGGAGCGCTGCCACTACCGAGGAGTCCACACCGCCCGAGAGAGCCAAAAGAACCTTTTTGTTGCCGACCTGAGCGCGAACCTCTTTGATCTGCTCTTCGATGAAAGCGTGCGCAAGCTCGGGAGTTGTGATGCGTGCCATAGATTCGGGACGAATAGAATTTTGCATATGTTTTCCTTTCTTGTTTTGGCAGGGGATACCCTGCAATTCGCTAAAAACTTAAGGATAGATAATCATTGATCGATCACGAGTCTTAAGAGAGCTCATCACCCTTTTAAAACCCAAACCGTTTTTATCTTTTGCTTTCTTTGGGGAAGTTCTTTGGAGAGCGCGAGAACGCTTTATTTCAAGAAAGGTTCTCGCACGCATCCTTTTTAGTTCGTATAGTTGTCGAAATAACCCTGAACGAGAACTACGGGAGTGCCCTTATCGCCCGAGCCGCTTGTCAGGTCGCAAAGCGAGCCGATAAGATCGGTGAGCTGACGGGGAGTGGTACCCTGAGCCGCCATATTACCAACAAGGCTGGAGCCGTCCTTTGCCTTGATGCTTTCGGAGATCGCCTTTTTGAGCTCCTCGCCCGAAAGATCCTTGAAATCGTTGTCTGCGAGGTACTTGAGCTTAAGCTCGTTGGGAGTACCGATAAGACCGTCCGTGAAAGCGGGGGAAACTACGGGGTCTGCAAGCTCCCAGATCTTACCCTGAGGATCCTTGAACGCGCCGTCGCCGTAGACCATGACCTCAACGTGCTTGCCCGTTCTGTCGAAAACTCTCTTCTGAATGTCGAGAACAAGATCCTTGCACTCGCGGGGGAAGAGCTTTACGGTGTCCTCGGTGGACTTGTTAGAGCCGAGCAGACCGTACTTTTCGTTATAGCCGCTGCCGTTTATCGATTCGGTCATAATATCGTCGAGACTGCAAACGACCTTTGCGCCGTTTGCAAGAAGAATTCTCTTGGTGCGTGCGCGGGTGTGTATGTCACAGTTGATTATGTGGTCGCAATAGTCAAGGATCGCCTTTGCCTGATTAGCGAATACGATCTCGACCTCGGCGCCGCATTCCTTTATAAGATCGCCGTAATATTCTACGTAGTCAACGCCCGTGAACTCGTGCTTTTCGTAGCCGAAGAGCTCTCTGTATTTCTCGAGGGAAAGAACGTCGGAGTAGGGGTTGACACCCGCCTCGTCGATCTTGTCCATGCTGACAAGGTGGTTTCCGACCTCGTCGGAGGGATAGCTGAGCATAAGGACGATCTTTTTGCAGCCCTTTGCGATTCCGCGCAAGCAGATCGCGAAGCGGTTACGCGAAAGGATCGGGAAAATAACGCCGACAGTGCCTCCGCCAAGCTTTGCTTTTACGTCGGTTGCGATGTCGTCGACCGACGCGTAGTTACCCTGAACGCGCGCTACGACGGACTCTGTGATAGAGATAACGTCGCGGTCACGGAGCGCAAAGCCCTCGGACTCCGCCGCTTCAAGCACGGTGTCGGTAACGATAGCCGCAAGATCGTCACCCTCTCGGAATATGGGGCAACGAATACCTCTTGATACGGTACCTACTTTTCTTGTTTTCTGTTCCATAATTTTATACTCCTAAATCATATAGAATCAAAAAGAAATCTGAGGTAAATCTGACGTCGCACGGGGCGAAAGATCAATTTACATTCCATTATATCAAATTTCAACGAAATATTCAAGATATTTTTTGAAAAAACACGCGTTTTTTTGTAAAAATCGGTCATAAGCATCTTAACAAAGTGAATTATATCACTCTGTATATTGTTTGTCAATATTTTTGAAATAATTGACCGTTACGAAATTATTTATCGTCAAATTATAATTTTTGTGAAAAATTACTGCTTTCCCACCTTTCAAAACAACAAAGCGGTGGAAAAATCCACCGCTTTGTGTTATCAGATGCTATTTGATATGCTTTTAAAATAATCGATCTTCTCGGGCGCAGGGGGAGAGAGCAGAAAGTCAAAAAGCTCCTCTCCAACGTATTCTCTTGCTTCTGCGATCCACTTTTTCTCGTCTGCGGTCTCCATATCGCGTATGGCGTAACAGATCTTTTTATAATCTCCGGGGGTGATGAGAATGTGTCGCGGATCGGCATAACCCTTTTCGTAACGAATGCCGAGGTGCAGACCGCTTTCGTCGTCAAGCGGCATATCGGCATAACGATTTATTATAAACCAATCGATATTTTCGCATTTGCGGAGCTTGAGGTATGCGAGAACGAAGGCGTACGCGCCCTTGTTTTCAGCCTCGGGGTCGTCACCGTTCGTGTGGAATCCCTGCTCGTCGAAGACTACGCGGCGAGGCTTACCGCGATAGGTAAGCTCGGGAAGCTCGACCAGCTCTTGCCACACCTCGAGATTTTTCATCGTTATTCTTGTCGATTCGAACGAGAACGTAGCAGTCTTATCATGGTAAAAGTCGGGGCGGGAGAGATCCTCGGGATAGGGGTGTGCCGAAATACCCCAGTCAAAATCTCCGTCCCGTTTGCAATAGGCCGCGAGATAAGCAAGACAGTCGCGCGAGGGATAGTGGCGCATACGGTCGGGCTCGAGAATATGGTCGGCAAAATTGTGGTCAAAGGAGACGTCAACTCGGAAGCTTGCGTTGTATTTTCGCGCGATCAGATGCGCTAAACGAAGCTGCTCGGTGTATTCCTCCATATAATCGGCACAAGACATTCTGCCGCAGTTGTGCCAGGTGTTCTGTGCGTTTATTTCGTTTCCGATATCCATTACGGTGGAGCAGAACAGAGGACTTTTGGGGTCGGCGTAGCGCGCGCAAAGAAAATCAATGCAGGCGCAGTACATATCAAGTCCTTCTTCTGTACGGATATTGAACGCGCTCATCTGCTCGTTAAATCCCGTCGGCTCGTAGTCCGGGTGACCGATGACTCCCACGAGAGCGTCGTCCGAGGCGCAGAGTCGATAACTAAATCGGTTGATAAGTCTTATCAGGCAAGGGATCTTGCGCTTTACGCAGGGGATCATGAGCTCATCGTAAAGCTGCATAAATTCGCGGTCAAAATAGTAGGTCTTGCCGTTCCATTCGTGCGCGATGTCGTCTTCCTTGGGGGAGACCGTCTGTATCCAAGCGGTGTTGAATTCGTTCATCATACAGCCGAATCCGAGCAGATCCATGTCCTCCTCGGTGGAGGTCACCCACGTGCCCACGGGCTTTTTGACCGTGAATTCGAAGCGATCTTTTGAAAAATCGTCGGAAAGGTCAGTGGCATAACGAACGCCGTCAAGCTTGTTTCCTTCGACTTCTATCTCAAAGCGGCAGATAAGAAGGTCGTACCGATCTATGTAACGCGGGAGAATAAAACCCCCGTTTTGCGCCTTCGCGCTTTCAAAAACGCATCTTCCCGCAGTTTTGTCATTGGCATTCGTGCCGCAAACAAGCGGCACGAATGCCCTTACTACCGCCGAGCTGCCTTGTTCAAGCTCGGGAACGTTTATTTTTATTTCATTCTTTGATACGAAAATGCTTTCAACTATCATAGGTCCAACCTTCTTACAGAAAAATTTTTCGTTAGTGTATTATACATTATATTTTAACACAAGCTGATGAAAAAATCAAGAGATTTTCACAGCAAGATGCGCGAAGAGAGTGGTTTTGGAAAAGCGACGGCGATCCGACTCAAATCGGATCGCCGTTTCGCATATTTTCAGTTTTCAGATCTCAAGATCTGCTCCAAGCGATACATCTGTGCTCTCGAGGGCTCGGGAACGTGAGAAAGAGGGAATTCCGTTCCCAAGTTATCGTATTTGACCTGACATATCTTTCGGAACGGCAATAGCTCTACCTTGTCTACGTTGGTATGAGTGTTTGCAAGCTGCTTGAGCTTTAACACCTGTGCTTCCGTATCGTTGAGAGATGGAATGATCACCTGTCGGAGCGTGGTGGGTATACTTGCGGTCTCCAGATAGTCAAGAAAAGCCAAAGGGGCGGAGATGCCACAGCCCACGTAAGCGCGGTAATCGGCGTCGGAGGTGTATTTTATATCAAGCAACACCCGATCGGTATGGTTAAGCAGGGTCTTGACCTCTTCGGTAAGAATACACCCAGACGTGTCAAGGCAGGTGTTTATGCCGTTGTCGTGGCAAAGCTCAAAAAGGTTACTGACGAACTCGGGTTGCAAAAGCGGCTCACCGCCCGACACCGTAACTCCTCCGTCTTTCCCGAAATATTCACGGAAACGGAGCGCGCGGGAGACGAGATCTTCGGGTCTGTAAAGAGTCCCACCCATTGTATCCCACGTGTCAGGATTATGGCAGCATTTGCATCGGAGAGGACAGCCCTGAGTAAAGATCACGAATCTTACGCCGGGGCCGTCGAGCGTTCCCATGCTTTGTATAGAATGGATCCGCCCCACAGCACCTTTTTCTTGCTTTTCGTTTTGATTTATCATATAGTTTCGTGGAACGTGCGGCTGATGACCTCGCGCTGCTGTTCGCGGGAGAGCTTGTTGAAGTTGACCGCGTAGCCTGATACGCGAATGGTCAGATTGGGATAATCCTCGGGATTCTCGTATGCCTTCATAAGAGTTTCACGGTTGAGAACGTTGACGTTGATGTGATGAGCTCCCTTTGCAAAGTAGCCGTCAAGAATGTGGACGAGGTTGTCTATTCTTTCGTTTTCTGTTCTTCCAAGTGCTTCGGGGGTGATCGAGAAGGTGTTGGAGATACCGTCGCGGCAATCGTCGTAGCTGATCTTTGCTACCGAGTTGAGCGAAGCCAGAGCGCCGTTCTCCTCGCGGTTGTGCATGGGGTTAGCTCCGGGTGCGAAGGGCGCGCATGCGCGTCTTCCGTCGGGAGTTGCGCCCGTGTTTTTGCCGTACATAACGTTGGAGGTGATCGTCAGCACCGACAGAGTGTGGATCGCATTTCGGTAGGTGGGGGTCTTGCGAAGCTCCACGATCATTTTGTGAGTCATATCCTTTGCGATGAGGTCAACCCTGTCGTCGTCGTTGCCGAACTTGGGGAAATCGCCCGTGGTGTTGAAGTCCACGATAAAGCCGTTCGAATCCTTTATGGGCGCAACGTTTGCATACTTGATGGCGCTCAAAGAGTCAGCAACTACGGAAAGGCCCGCGATACCAAACGCCATAAAGCGATCAACGTAGGTGTCGTGCAGAGCCATCTGGCTCTTCTCATAGGCGTATTTGTCGTGCATATAGTGGATTATGTTCATCGTATTGACGTAGAGTCGGCTCAGCCACGGCATATAGATATCCATACGCGCCATGACCTCGTCATAGTCAAGCTTCTCTCCGTCCATAACGGGCATCTGGGGGCCGATATGCATACCGCTGGAGGTATCGTATCCGCCGTTGATAGCAAGGAGAAGCAGCTTGGCAAGGTTGCATCTTGCGCCGAAGAACTGCATCTGCTTGCCCACCTTCATGGCAGAAACGCAGCAAGCAATGGCGTAGTCGTCACCGTAAATGGGGCGCATAAGGTCGTCGCTCTCATACTGAATGGAGTCGGTATCTGCCGAAACCTTTGCGCAGAATTTTTTGAAGTTTTCAGGGAGCTTGGTAGACCAGAGCACCGTGAGATTGGGCTCGGGAGAGGAGCCAAGGGTGTAGAGGGTGTGGAGCATACGGAAGCTGTTTTTGGTTACAAGCGTTCTTCCGTCCTCGCCCATTCCGCCGACGACCTCGGTGATCCACAGGGGGTCTCCGCCAAACAGCTCGTTATATTCGGGGGTTCGGAGATGGCGAGCGATACGGAGCTTCATAACGAAATCATCCATCAGCTCCTGTGCTCCCTCCTCGGTGAGAGTGCCGTTGGCAAGATCTCTTTCCATGTAGATGTCGAAGAAGGTGCTGACACGACCCAAAGACATTGCGGCACCGTTCTGCTCCTTGATCGCGGCGAGATAACCGAAGTAAGTCCATTGGATCGCTTCGCGGGTGTTCTTTGCGGGCTGGCTGATGTCAAATCCGTACATCTTTGCCATTTCCTTCATATATCCAAGGAATGCGATCTGCTGATACAGCTCCTCGTCAAGACGGATCTCGTCGGTGTTAAATGCGTTCTCGGCAAGCTTGTGCTTGTCCTTGACCTTTTCCTCGATAAGACGGTCTACGCCGTAAAGAGCTACGCGGCGGTAGTCGCCTATGATACGACCTCTGCCGTAAGCATCGGGAAGACCGGTGATGATATGGCACTTTCTTGCGGCGCGCATCTCGTCGGTATACGCGCGGAAAACTCCGTCGTTGTGGGTGGTACGGAAGCGGAATTCCTCTTCTACCTTGGGGCTGAGCTTATAGCCGTATGCCTCGCAGGCCTGGCGAACCATTCTTATGCCTCCGAAGGGATTAACGCTGCGCTTAAGGGGGCGGTTGGTCTGCATTCCAACGATTATTTCATTGTCCTTGTCGATATATCCGGGGGAGAAGCTGGTAAGAGAAGATACCGTAGCGGTGTCGATATCCAAAACGCCTCCAAACTGTCTTTCGAGGGCAAAAAGCCCCTGGATCTTTTTCATCAATGCCTGGGTGCGAGGGGTAGCCGCAGTCAAAAAAGCAGCATCGCCCTCGTAGGCTTTATAGTTGGATTGGATAAAATCGCGGACGTTGATCTCGTCCTGCCATACACCGGGATTAAATCCCGCCCAGTTGGTGTGTTTCACGGTTTATTCCTCCTATACGTATGAATTCTTTGATAATAAAAAAAGACAAAGCTGTTTTGAGAAAAAACAGTTTTGCCCAGACGGTCGGCACAAGCAGCTCTCAAAACGAGTCGCTTTTCATTTGCAGTCCCCCGCGGTGCTCCGCGTATTCCGTCAGTTCTGCAAACGTTATTAAATTGGATAGAAAAAGATAGTTATCTCTTCTCCTATATTATCCCATAAAACGACGATTTTGTCAAGAGTCAAATTGCAACAAATGCGCAGAAAAATGAAATCTTTTTTTGCCAAAGCAGCAAATACGGGTGAAAGTTATAAAAACGTTTGCGCATAAGGACTTAGAACCTTAGCACAAAAATTGCAAGCAATTTTTGGCGGAGGCGTTCTGCGCAAACCATGTTGCCGCTACGAAAAAGAAAGAGATGGCATAAAGCCATCTCTTTCTTTTTGGCAGGGGCAGAAGGACTTGAACCCACGACCCTTGGTTTTGGAGACCAGTACTCTACCAACTGAGCTATACCCCTGTATTTTGCTGTTTTT
>SVRA01000109.1 GCA_015065075.1 Oscillospiraceae bacterium | reverse complement strand
CATCAATGAAAATACCGATTTTGACGGCAAGGTAGTAGTCGTTCAGCCTATCGAGAAGGGTATGTGCGATATGCTTGAGGCGCAGGGCTGTAAGTATACCCATCTTTGCCGAGGAAGCGAGGGCGTGGACGTAAAGCTTATCGACGTTATCTCGCGTTGCGTAAAGCCCTACGAGGACTTTGACGCTTACATGGCACTTGCCGAGAACCCCGACTTCAGATTCATTATATCAAACACCACCGAGGCGGGAATCTGCTTTGAGGATGCCGACAAAATAACCGACAGACCCGCCAAGACCTTCCCCGCAAAGCTTACTCAGCTTCTCAAAAAGAGATTCGATCTCGGCCTTGGCGGCTTCGTCTTCCTTCCCTGCGAGCTTATCGATAAAAACGGCGCTAACCTCAAAAAGTGCGTGCTTCAGTACGCTGATCTTTGGAATCTTGGCGAAGGCTTCAAGGCTTGGATCGAAAACGATAACATTTTCTGCAACACGCTTGTTGACAGGATCAACACGGGATATCCCAAGGACGAGAAGATCGATCTCAGCTTCGACGACAAGATGGTCAACACCAGCGAGTATTTTCACCTTTGGGTCATCGAGGGATATGCCGATCTCTGCTCCGAGATCCCCTTCGATAAGTGCGGTCTTAATGTGATCGTGACCGACAATCTTGAGATGTACAGAACAAGAAAGGTCCGCATCCTCAACGGTGCTCACACATCTCTCGTTCCTTACGCTCTGCTTTCGGGCTTCGATACCGTAAAGAGCTGCATCGACGACGAGGGTATGCTTACTCACATCAGAAAGTGCGTTTACGACGAGATCATTCCCACGCTAGATCTTCCTCGCGAGGAGCTTATCGAGTACGCAGACAACGTAATAATCCGCTTCTCCAACCCCTATATCAGACACATGCTGATCTCGATCGCGCTCAACAGCGTCAGCAAATTCAAGGTGCGCGTTCTTCCCTCTATTCTCGAATATATCAAGAGATATAACAAAATGCCCGAAACACTCTTGTTTTCCTTTGCGAAGCTTCTCGACTTCTACACCACCGATATGACCAACGACGATCCCGAGGTCACCGCGTTCATGAAGTCTGCCACCGTCGGTGAGATCCTTGCCAACGAAAAGCTTTGGGGCACCGATCTTTCCTTCCTTGAAAAAGAGGTAGCAAAATATGTCGAAAGAAAATGATCTCCTTATCATAAATAAGCTCGACAACGTGGGCATAAACCTGGCAGACGGCCATAAATACGCCCTGCGCGACATCAAAAACGGCGAGAACGTAATAAAATACGGTCAGCCGATCGGTCACGCGACCGAAGAGATAAAGGCAGGCGACCACGTCCACACCCACAACGTCAAGACCAATCTTTCGGGCAAGCTCGAGTACACCTACGAGAAAACCGAGTGCCACGACGAAAAGACCGACAGCGACCTGACTTTTATGGGCTACGTCCGCGAGGACGGTCAAGTCGGTATCCGAAACGATATTTGGATCGTCAATACCGTCGGCTGTGTAAATAAGATCGCCGAAAAGCTCGCGGACCTTACAGGCGCGAAATATTTCCCCCACCCCTTCGGCTGCTCCCAGCTTGGAGACGACCAGACCACCACACAGTATATCTTGCGCGGAATGGTCAACCACCCAAACGCGGGGGGCGTGCTCGTGCTAGGTCTCGGATGCGAAAACAACAATATCGACGTTTTTAAATCGGTTCTTGGCGAGTGGAACGAAAAACGCGTCAAATTCCTTAACGCACAAGACTTTTCCGACGAGATCTCCGAGGGCGTTCGCCTGATAAACGAGCTGAAGGCATACGCCGACACGTTTAAGCGTCAGCCCGTGCATATCTCCAAGCTTAAGGTCGGACTCAAGTGCGGCGGAAGCGACGGACTTTCGGGAATCACCGCAAATCCCCTCGTCGGCAGATTCTGTGACAGACTTGTTTCTCTCGGCGGCTCCTGCGCCTTGACCGAGGTGCCCGAAATGTTCGGCGCAGAGCATCTGCTTATGAACAGATGCGAAAGCGAGGAAATATTTGATAAGACAGTAAAAATGGTCAACGATTTCAAGGATTATTATACCCGATACAATCAGGTGATCTACGAAAACCCCTCCCCCGGAAACAAAAAGGGCGGTATCACCACCCTTGAGGAAAAATCGCTCGGCTGTATTCAGAAGGGCGGACTTTCTCCCGTCGTCGATGTGCTTTCCTACGGCGACAAACTTGAGAAGAACGGTCTTTCCCTGCTTAACGGTCCCGGAAACGACATAGTAGCCTGCACCAATCTTATGGCAGCGGGAGTCCACGTAATTCTCTTTACCACGGGGCGCGGCACGCCCCTCGGCACCGCGGTTCCCACCGTAAAGATCGCAACCAATCACTCCCTTGCCGAAAGAAAGGCAAATTGGATCGATTTCGACGCCTCCCCCACGCTTGACGGCAGTGACCTCTCCGACGAGCTCTTGGCTTACGTCGTAAGAGTTGCCGAGGGCGAGCAGACCAAAAACGAAACCAATAAATACGAAGAAATTTCAATATTCAAGGACGGAGTAACGCTATGAGCTTTATTAACGATGATTTTATGTTAAAAACCAAAACGGCAAGAGAGCTTTACGAGTCGGTCAAGGATCTTCCGATCATCGACTACCATTGCCACATCAGCCCCAAAATGATCGCCGAAAACCATCAGTTCAAGAACGCATACGAGCTTTTCCTCGGCGGCGACCACTACAAGTGGCGTCAGATGCGTACCAACGGCGTTGATGAAAGATACATCACGGGAGATGCCGACGACTACGAAAAGTGGCTCGCGTTCGCAAAGACCGTTCCGTTGCTCATCGGCAACCCGCTTTATCATTGGACCCACCTTGAACTAAAGAGATATTTCGATATCGACGAGACCTTGTCCGAGGACACCGCAAAGGAGATCTGGGATAAGATCAACGCGCTTCTCGCAACCGATGAATACAGAGTTCAGGGACTCATCAAAAAGAGCAATGTAGAGACCATCTGCACGACCGACGCTCCCTACGACACGCTTGAATATCATAGAGCTATCAAGGGCATCGAGGGCTTTGATACCAAGGTCATTCCCGCGTTCCGCCCCGATCTCTCAGCGATCAATCCCGACTTCCCCGAGCGCCTCGATTTCTTCCACGAGAACGGCTGTCGTCTTTCCGACCATGCGGTCGACTCCATGGACGACGAGACGATCGAGAAGCTGATATATCTCGGCGAGGAATATGCAAAGCGCGGCTGGGTATGGCAGCTCCATATCGGCGCTCTGCGTAACAATAACTCGAGAATGTTCGCAAAACTCGGCGCAGATACGGGATTTGACAGCGTAAACGATTTCCAGATCGCAGAGGGACTTTCGAAGATCCTCGACGGTCTTGACAAAAAAGATATGCTCCCCAAGACCATCCTCTACACCCTAAACCCCAAGGACAACTACGTTCTCGGAACGATGCTCGGAAACTTCCAGGGCGGCGGCATCCCGGGCAAGATCCAGTTCGGCTCGGGCTGGTGGTTCAACGACCAGAGAGACGGTATGGAGAGCCAGATGAGAGCACTCGCAAACCTCGGAATGATTGCTCGCTTCGTCGGTATGCTGACCGATAGCCGCAGCTTCGTTTCCTACACAAGACACGAATATTTCAGAAGAATTCTCTGCAACCTGCTCGGCAAATGGGTCGAGGAGGGCGAATATCCCGCAGATATGGCGCAGCTCAAGAAGATCGCCGCAGATATCTGCTACTACAATGCAAAGAATTATTTTGGATTCTGACCAACACAAAAAATCGGCTCACACCCGTGAGCCGATTTTTTGTTATTTCGACGGAAATGTTCCGTTCTTCAGGGATTCCAGCATAATTATCGCGCTGCTTACGTTTGTCGCAAGCGGGATCTTCTGCACGTCGCAAAGT
>SVRA01000017.1 GCA_015065075.1 Oscillospiraceae bacterium | reverse complement strand
AGGCATACAACGGTCCTTCCCTTATCATCGGTTACGCTCCCTGTGAGATGCACGGTGTCAAGGGCGGCATGCAGAACTGCCAGCTCGAAATGAAGAAGGCAGTTGAGGCAGGCTACTGGCAGACCTTCAGATATAACCCCACTCTTGAAAGCAACAAGCTGACCATCGACTCCAAGGAGCCCTCCGGAAGCTACGTTGACTTCATCAAGTCTGAGACCCGTTACGCTCGTCTTGCACAGTCCAACCCCGAAAGAGCAGCAGCTCTCTTCGCTAAGGCTGAAGCAAGCGCAAAGGCTAAGTACGACAGACTTCAGAAGATGGGCAAGCTTTATGAATAATTAAGTAAAGATATGTGGGGAGAAAACTTTTGAAAAAGTTTTCTCCCCACACCCCTCTTTTAAAACCCTTAATATAAAGGATTTCAATCAAAAACACCTTAAAGGCGAAAGCTTATCTTCAAGGTGTTTTTTTTTGATTATTCAATTTTCAATTTTTCAGCATCTTCTTTATCCGGCGGCAGCTTGGACAAGAAGATAACGGTACACGGCAAGGTGACCGCTGCCGTAATAACGTACGCCGCAGGCTGAGCCAGCTCAAGACCGACCAAGCCGTTGCCATTATATTTTTCAAACAGATACGGAAGCAGATATATCATCGGTATAAATGCGACGCCGTTCTGAAGCGCCGACAAAAGTATCGCAGGCACTCTTTTGCCTATACTCTGGAACATCATGTTTCCAACCACCGTAAACGGCAAGACCCAAAGCACCATACAGTTAAAACGCAACGCCTGTGCACCTATTTCTTCAATAAGAGCCGACTTTTCGGAGTTGAAAAGTGAAATTATCGTAGGAGCAAAAGCAAAGCATACCACCGAGAGAGTTCCGATGAATATCAGCCCCAAAAACATCGTAACGTAGCTTGCTTTTTTGACTCGGCTATACCTTTTCGCACCGTAATTGAATGCCGAAACGGGTTGGAATCCTTGGCCGATACCAAGACCGACACAGAATATGAACTGAACCGTCTTTGAAACGTATCCCATAGCCGCTATTGCCGCCGTGTCAAACGCCCTCGCCTGAGTATTGAGCATAGCGGTAGAAACGCTTCCAAGTCCCTGTCTGATAAGGCTCGGGAATCCCGTGGTAACAATATCCCAGACGATTCTGAACGAAATAAAGCCTCTTCTGAAGCTTATCTTGCTTTGTGTTTTTCCTACAATATAAGGAACGGCAAGGATTATCAGGCTGACGTATTGCGAGATAGCGGTAGCAAGACCTGCACCTGCCGTTCCCAAGCCAACGTGATTGATGAAAATGTAGTCAAGTAGAATATTAAGTATTCCGCCCGAGGTAAGACCAACCATCGCAAAGGTCGCCTTTCCCTCATATCTCAACACGTTATTGAAGACACAGGATGCCGTCAATGCGGGAGCTCCGATGAATATGTATTTAGCATAATCCATAGCGTGCGGCAATATTTCGCTGTCACTTCCCAAAAACCACATAAGCGGCTCAAGGAAGATCAATCCGAATATCATAATTATAATGCCGCACGAGGTTGAAAGCAGAAGGCTTGTCGAGGTAAATTTGCCCGCCTGATCATCCCTCTTTGCGCCCAAAAGTCGACTGACGTGACTTCCCGCGCCGTGTCCGAACATAAATCCGAACGCCTGCAAAAGCGCCATAATACTGAAAACGATGCTCGGGGCGCCGCCCTGCGCGATTCCAAGACTGCTGACGAAATAGGTATCCGCCATATTGTAGATATTGGTGATAAGCATACTGATCGTGGTCGGTATGCCCAGGATTATTACCAATTTCCAGACCGATTGCTCGGTCATTTTTTTATATTGCGCTTCGCTGTTGACCGTTGCCAATTTTTTTACCTTCTTTTATATGTTTCCTTTTATGCTTTACGCTCGGCTTCAATCGAACGTAACGTAATTCGTCCAAGCCTTTTTGCCCTCCGCATCGGTCACCTCGGCGCGAACGAAACGATCGCTTCCGTACTTTACGTACTCTGCCTCGATAACCTGCTCTCCTCTGACCACTCTTCCCTGCGACCACACGCAGTTGCTCTGGAAAACGATCTTGGAGCAAGGCGAGCAAATGACCTTTACCTTATCGGGCGCGATCTTTTCAATATGCACCTCGGGGCCTTGCGTCGCGTAAAATCTGCCTGCGCGAATGGCTCTTACAAGTCCTTGTGTGTCCATATCCGTGGTCTCGACCATAATTGCCGCGCGGCACTGATCTCCGTCGTAATAATGAGCGTCGTCGGTCGCCAAAAGATTAGTCAACCTTCCATGTGCCGCCAACTGATCGGCGATCACATCGGAATAGGCTCTGTCGCTCATTCCATGCTCCGATACCGAATTATATATTTCAAGTCCGTCAAAGTCACCAAGCTGTAAAAGCTGCTCTGGAGTATTGAGGCTCCATGCAGGATGCGCAACTATCGCAAGACCGTTATAAAGCTTTATCGTTTTTATGATCTCGGAGGCTTTAGATGAGGAGGTCTTAACCATATTTCTCCAGTCCTCAGGTATCTTCGGGTCGGAGGTCATTCCAATTCCAACTATATGATAAACTCCGTTTGCGCTATCGCTTTTGCCTACGTCGTATTCACAGCCGGAGATTATCTTGAGACCCTCGACCTCGCCTTCTTCTCCATATATCCAATGATCAGTCAGCGCAACGGCATCGTATCCTTGCTCAATATAAAAGCGTACCGCCTCTTCGGGTGAAACAAGGCCGTCAGAAAGATCGGTATGCACGTGTAAGCCAAGCTTTGCTCTCGTTCTTCCAAGCAGATCAACAAACATAAAAACCTCCGTATATACATATACTTCCATTTTATATTTTAACATTATTTCACTCCCAAATCAAGACCTTTTCTCCAAAAAACGATATGATTATTTGTGCATATAACCAATTTTTTACTTTTATTATACTAAACCCTTGAAAAAGGGTGTAAAACGCGGTATAATTACGGTATAAGAAATCAATTCTTTCAAAAGGAGAATAAAATATGGATAAGGTAAGAATAGGTATTATCGGTTGCGGTGGAATAGCTAACGCAAAGCATATGCCCGCGCTGAAAAATCTTCCGAACGTTGAAATGGTCGCTTTTTGTGATATCGTGGAGGAAAGAGCAATAAAAGCAAAGGCAGACTTCGGTACACCCGATGCGAAAGCATATACTGATTATAAAAAGCTACTCGAGGACAAAACTATCGACGTGGTTCACGTCTGCACGCCCAATCGTTCGCACAGCTTTATAACGGTCGACGCGCTCGAATCGGGCAAGCACGTTATGTGCGAAAAACCGATGGCAATAAACTCCGCAGAGGCTGAAAAAATGCTCGAAGCGGCAAAGAGAACAGGAAAGAAGCTTACCATCGGATACCAGACCCGTCAGTATCCCGAAGCGCAGTTTCTTAAGCAAGAGGCACTCAACGGCACGTTTGGAGATATCTATTATGCCAAGGCGACTGCGATCCGCCGCAGAGCCGTTCCCACCTGGGGAGTATTCTTGAACGAATACGAGCAGGGCGGCGGTCCTCTTATTGATATCGGAACGCATAGTCTTGACCTCACTCTTTGGATAATGGACAACTACAAGCCCAAATATTGCGTGGGTACAAAATTCCACAAGCTCAACGATCAGACAGATCAGGGCAACGCGTGGGGCAACTGGGATCCCGAAAAGTTCACCGTTGAGGACTCTGCATTCGGCTTCGTCGTTATGGAAAACGGTGCGACTATAAATCTTGAGGCTTCTTGGGCGCTCAACACTCTCGACGTCCGCGAGGCAACAACTCTCGTCTGCGGAACGCTCGCAGGCGGAGATATACACGACGGTGTCCGTATAAACGGCATCAGAAACAACAGCCAATACGTACTCAAGCCCTCACTCAATCCTCAGGGTGCGGCATTCTTTGAAGGCGTCACCGGTGCCACCCCCGAGGTAATGGAGGCAGCGCAATGGATAGACGCTGTCATCAACGACAAAGACCCTTGCGTTCTTCCCGAGCAGGCGCTTGTAGTTACAAAGATCCTCGAGGGTATCTATAAATCCGCCGAATCAGGCGATATCTACCGCTTTTAATTAGGAGGACAAAAATGAAACTCAGCGTTCTTGCAAATCTTTACGGAGCAAAGCCTCTTGACGAGGCTTTGAAAATAATTACCGATCTTGGAGTTCACACTGTCGAGATAGGTGCGGGCGGTTATCCCGGAAAGGCGCACTGCAACCCTGCAGAGCTGCTTGCAGACACAAAAAAATACGACGAATTTGTCGCAACCTTCAAAAAATACGATACCGAGATCTGCGCTCTCGCCTGCCACGGAAACCCCGTGCATCCCAATAAGGAGATCGCGGCTCAGTATGATAAGGACTTCAGAGAAGCAGTCCTGCTTGCCGAAAAGCTCGGAGTAGACACAATAGTTGCCTTCTCTGGCTGCCCCGGTGACTCTGAAAATTCAAAATATCCAAACTGGGTAACTTGTCCTTGGCCCGAGGATTTTCTCGCCATTCTCGATTGGCAGTGGAACGAGGTTCTTATCCCCTATTGGAAGGAAGCGGGCGCATTCGCAAAATCTCACGGCGTACGCATAGCCTTTGAGATGCACCCGGGCTTCTGCGTCTACAATCCCGAAACTCTCCTGAAGCTTCGCACGGCAGTTGGCGACGTTATCGGAGCAAATCTCGACCCCAGCCACTTGATCTGGCAAGGAATCGATCCCGTAGCCGCAACGCGCGAGCTTGCGGGCGCGATATACCACGTTCACGCCAAGGATACCAAGATCGACAAATACAACACCGCGAAAAACGGTGTGCTTGACACCAAGCACTACGGTGACGAGCTCCATCGCGCGTGGGTATTCCGTACGGTTGGCTACGGCAACGGCGAGACCTATTGGAGAGATCTTGTTTCAAATCTTCAGCTTTGCGGCTATGACCGCGTTCTTTCGATCGAGCACGAGGACAGCTATATGTCTATCGACGAGGGTCTTGCAAAAGCCGTAAGCTTCTTAAAAGACGTTATCATATACGACAAAAAGCCCTCCACAATGAGCTGGGCATAAAAAATGGCTGAGTCTACCGACTCAGCCATTTTTTTTGTTTTATTGTTCTACTCCGCAGATATGATCTGCCACGAAAAGACCCATCGCACCACTCTGTGAAAGTCCGCGCGTGATTCCGCTTCCGTCTCCGATCATATAAACTCCGTCCATAACCTCGAAATGTCCGTTATGCTCGGGACGAATACTGTAATATTTATTTTCGCATCCGTAAAGCAGAGTGTCGGGATTTGCCGTTCCGGGAGCAACCTTATCGAGCGCGTATATAGTCTCGATAATATTGGTCAGCGCACGGTAAGGAAGAACTATCGAAAGGTCACCGGGGTATGCCTTCAAGGTCGGGATGACTGTGTTGGCAGCCAAACGGTGCTCGTTGGTTCTTCTTCCGCGGACAAGATCTCCGAATCTCTGAACGATAATATTGCCGTCGCCCGCAAAGTTCATATTACGCGCGATATTCTCGGCGTATTCGGTGGGCTTGTTGAAGTTTCCGTTGAAGTGGATCGAAGAAAGGATCGCAAAGTTGCAATTCTCGGTCTTCTTTTCGGGTTCTGCAAAGCTGTGTCCGTTTGCGGTGATTACGCCGTGGTTGTTCTCTGCCGAAACGATACCGCCCTGATTGAAACAGAACATTCTCGTTCTGTCCTCAAAGGTCTTGGTTCTGCAAAGGATCTTCGGCTCGTAGATCTGCGAGGAAAACTCCTTCCAGATAATATCCTTCATTTCAACTCTTACACCGATATCGACCGAGTTGGTGTTCATCTTTATGCCAAACTTCTGGCAGAAGGTGCTGACAAATTCCGCACCGCTTCTTCCCGTCGCGATTATAACCTTTTCAGCCTCTATTACGCTCTCTTCCTTGCCCTTGCGCACAGTAAGAGTATATCCACCTTCAACCTTGTCGACCGAAACACATTCCGTTCCGGAAAGCATATTTACTCCGACCTTGTCAAGATGCTTGATAAGCGCCTGCATAGTCTTAAAATTCTTATCGGTTCCAAGATGGCGAACGTTCATATCAAGCAGACGAAGATTATTCTGCAAGCACTTGAGCTTGAGCTCCTCGCTCGAGCGATAAAGCTCGGGATAATCGTCGGAGAAGGACTTCAGCACGTCGTCGACTCCGTTTATGTACTTCATCGCCATTCTTTCACCGAGCTCCTCGCCCATATAACCGCCGTAAGCCGTTCCGAGATTGAATTTTCCGTCGGAAAACGCGCCCGCGCCCGCATATCCGCCCGTGATCGAGCAGACCTTACAGTGAACGCAAGCCCTATTGTGTCCTGCGGGACAGTAGCGCTTTTCAAGCTCGAATCCGCGCTCGATTATAGTCACGTTTATTTCGGGCTTATTTACCTTTAACTGATAAGCAGCCATAAGACCGCCGATGCCGCCGCCTATTATTGCTACGTTAGTTTTCATATACATTACATCCTCCGTTATAATAAATATTCTTCAATAACTCTTTTTTTATGATCAAAATCTCTGATTCCAAGATAATGCCCTGCCGCATCGGTGAGCGCCCCCATCGGCACAAGACCGATAAGCTCCGCACTCGTGACCTCGGTTCCGTATTCTATAGCAAGTGCCCTAACCTCCTCAGTCAGCTTCCAAAGCGGAGTTACCGTGTAATCTGTGAGATTTACCGTGACCTGCGCCACGTTTTCACTTTCCAGTATAACTCCAAGCGCCTTGACACAGGGTAATCCACCATTTGATTGTCTTATTTTCTTCGCAATAGCCTTCGCTATGGAAATATCGCTTGTTGCAAGGTCAAAGTTATATGCGATAAGAAAAAATCTCGCACCGACGACCGTTACGCCCGCAGATAAATGATATCCTTCTCCAAAATCGGGGATCCATTCGGGATCCTTGGTCTTTTCTGCAAGTCCCTCAAATTCTCCGCGTCTGACGTCGGCAAGATTTTTTCTGTGCGGATATCTCGCACTATCCTCATACAAATAGCAAGGAACTTGATTTTCTTGCCATATTCTTTCGGCGATCCTTTCGGAAAGCGCGATTGCATCCTCCGCCGTAGCGTTACGAAGCGGAACTACCGGCAGAACGTCAAGCGCTCCGACTCTGGGATGCTCTCCTTTGTGCAATCGCAGATCGATAAGCTCGGTCGTCTTTTTAGAAAGCGCGACCGCAGCCTCTTCAATTGCCTCAGCAGAGCCGAGAAAGGTTATGACCGAACGGTTGTGATCCACGTCCGAGGAATAGTTCATCAAGGTTATTCCCTTAATGCTTGATACTGCGTTCACACACTCTGCAACGACGATAGGATCTCTTCCCTCGCTTATATTAGGTACGCACTCGTATATTCCCGACACAACTTCACTCCTTTCGTGCACAAAGACAGGCGCAAAAAATATTTTTTGCGCTGTTCGTTTATTCTCAAACCGATTTATTATACAATATAATAACGAATTTGTCAAGCATTTTTGTGAAAAATCCATATCTTCGAGCAATTAAATACTATCTCTATTGACAATTTCTTAAAATTTTATTATAATAAAAACAACAAATGCATCCGACAATGCCTAACGGCGTCGAATGCGTCATAAGTAGTTTTTATTGAATCATAAGCCCTTCGGGCACGACAAGCTGCGCTTGTCTTTATGATAAATTCAAGTAAAGGAGGTCGCGTTCACAGTTATGATAAAATACCCCGAAAACGTGGTAAAGATAGCAAAAATTCTGTTTGAAAACGGCTACAAAGCATACGCAGTGGGCGGTTGTATTCGCGACGCTCTTATGGGAAAGATCCCTGCCGATTGGGATATGACCACCGATTGTCCTCCCTCAAAAATGCTTGAAATATTTGAAAAGGCAGGGCTACGTACTATTCCGACGGGCCTTAAGCACGGCACAGTGACCATTCTTATCGAAAACGAAGCATACGAATGTACGACCTTCAGAATTGACGGCAGCTATACCGACTCGCGACATCCCGACAGTGTGACCTTTACTCCCGAGCTCTCCGAGGATCTTCGCCGCCGTGACTTTACGGTCAACGCTATGGCAGGCGATCCCCTTTCAAAAGATATTATTACCGATATTTTCGGCGGTCGGGACGATATTGAAAACAAGATCATTCGCGCCGTCGGAGATCCCGAAAAAAGATTCACTGAGGACGCTTTGCGTATTCTACGCGCCGTAAGATTCGCAACTACGCTTGATTTTTTGATAGATAACAATACGAAAGAAGCGGCAAAATTGCTCGGCAACCGTCTCAAAGACGTCTCTGCCGAAAGAAAATCCGTGGAGCTGAAAAAAATACTCCTGTCCAAAAACGCAGACCGAGGAATAGCTATCTTACTTGAGCTTGACCTCGCAGAATACATCCACCCGTCGATAAGCTCGCCAAAAACGACGATATCTTCCCTCCCCGAAAGATTTTCAACGCGTCTGGCATCGCTTTTTTACGGCGTTCCAAGCCTTTCGGTAATGAAGCTTTCAAATGAGATAACAACACATGTAAAATTACTCTGCGACGACGATCTGTACGACGAAATTATAAGTTCTAACGAGCAAATCGACGTCAAGGCAAGACTTATGCTTTCAAAATACGGCGAGCTTGCCGAAGACGCGGCGCTTTTGAGAGAAAACGAAAAATTGTCAACCGTTATCTCCGTCGAAAGAGCGAAAGATCCCTGCGTAAAGATATCCGACCTCGCTGTCAGCGGCAACGATCTTATAAATATCGGAATAACTCCCCGAATCATCGGAAATATTATGCAAAAACTGCTGACCCTTGTAATAAAAACCCCGTCTCTAAATGAAAAGGGCAAACTGCTCTCGATCATAACCGAGATAAACGAATAAAGGAACCATAAAATGTATATTTATCAAAAGAAAATACAGCCGAAAAACATATCGGCAAAAATCACCTCGGCGCTCTGCCTTGTATGCGGAGCCGCACTGCTCATTCTCGCACAAGCGGGATATATAGCTATACCGATCTTGGCACAGCTGCTCGGCCTTGTCCTTTGGGTCGCGGCAGTCTATATAGCATCCGCGTATCTTCTCCGAGATTACACCTATTCGGTACAAGCAAACAGCAAAGTCGGAGAAAATGATACGCTTTCCGAAATATATGATTTCATCGTGTATGAGAATAAGGGTAAAAAAAGCGTAAAAGTCTGCCATATTGAGTTAAAGGACATTACTCTTGTAAGAAAAATAACTCCCGAAAGTAAAAAAAATTCTACCAACGAGCAAAAAAACATCAAACGCTTCGTTTACAACACACAGTTTGCCGCAAGCCAGAAGATCGAGATACTTGCAAATATCAGCAGTGAGGATTATTCTGTAACGGTGACGTATGACGAGGAGCTCCTCTCTGTTCTTCAAAAAATCTACAAAAATGATCCTCTATGTTAAACACAAAAAAGACAGACCTGTGGTCTGTCTTTTTTCATTATTTTAATAGGTAGGCGAATCCAAAAACCAATCGCCGTTTTCGTATACGAAAGTAAGATCGACTGTTCGACGTTTAGGATCCTTTAAGGTATAGCTTTCTATCGAAACAGTCACGTATTTGGAATTCGAGGGCTTAACGATCTCCATCGTGGAATAATCATATATGCGCTCGGACAGAGAAAACTCGCCCGCGCTCACGCTCTGATATAACCACTCCGTATTATCATAAAAACGAACGTACGCATTGGTATCGTTTACCATAATTCCGTCAAACGCGCTTTCGTAAAGCTCGGAAAGATATTCGTCTGAAAAGATCTTATCCGCCGCCGCCTTTATATCGTCGATACTCAAGTACTCCGAATTTTCAAGCAAAACCTTGTTGTAACCCGAAACGTTATCGTTAGAATATACCAGCTTCCTGTTCGAAAGCTCTCCATCCCGTCTGTAGATCGGAAGTCCGGTGCCGAAAAATATAACGTTCAGCTCCTTGGATTCTTCAATGAGATATACGAACCTCTCGTTTACGTCATCAATATTCGGCGCATTTCCCGAACAGGAGCTCAAAGAAAGCGTCGCTGAAAAAATCAGTAAAAATGAGAGTATACCGATAAATATTTTTTTCTTCATAAAAAACCTGCTCTCGAAATATTATTCCTCGGTCGTCTGAGCTTCGGTCGCATTTTCTATACCTGCGTTCTCAACAACCTCGGTATTTTCTTCAGAGCCCTCTTCCTCGGTCTTTTCTTCCTTTGCCGTCTTTGTAACATTGACGAGCTTCTGACCCTCTTCAAGTCTCATCATAATTACACCCGATGCGGTTCTCGAATAAATCGATACGCCACTTGCAGGAGTTCTGATAATGATACCCGAATCCGTGATCATCATGATATCGTCTTCGTCGTCGACTGCAATAATGCCCGCAAGCAGACCTGTCTTATCGGTAAGGTTATGACAGATGACACCGCCGCCACCGCGATTCTTCATAAGTCTGAAGTCATCGAAATCGGTTCTCTTACCAAATCCGTTCTCGGTTACGGTCAAGAGCTTCTTGTCATCCTCGACGTTAACGACACCGACCACGTAGTCGTCACCCTTAAGTCTGATACCGCGAACACCGCGAGCACTTCTACCCATAGGACGAACGTTGGCTTCGTCGAATCTGACCGCATTACCCTCTCTCGTTGCGAGAATAAGCTCGTTTTCGCCGTTCGTCTTGGTAACGAACAGAAGCTCATCACCTTCGTCAAGATTGATAGCGATCTTACCGCCCTTACGCTGGTATTCATACTCGGAAAGCAGAGTCTTCTTGATAACACCCTGTCTTGTAACCATCGTAAGATACTCACCCTCGGTAAATTCGTTCACGCTTATCATAGCCGTGACCTTTTCACCGTTTGAAAGAGCAAGCAAGTTTACGATATTAGATCCCTTAGCGGTTCTCGACGCCTCAGGTATCTGGAACGCGCGCAAAGCCTGTACACGACCCGTATTTGTAAAGAACAGAAGAGTCGAATGGCTAAATACTACTTCAACTCGCTCGATAAAGTCTTCATCTCTGGTCGCCATTGCGGTAATTCCCTTGCCGCCTCTGTGCTGAGCCGAATAGGTATCGGAGGGCAGGCGCTTGATATATCCCGCGCGAGTCATCGTAACGACGCAGTTATGCTTCTCTATCATATCCTCAAGATCGATATCGTCGATCGCCTGCTCGATCTTTGTGCGGCGCTCGTCGGCATATTTTCTCTTGATCTCAAGCATTTCTTCCTTGATGATCTCTTTTATCTTGTTCTCATCGGCAAGTATGCCCTCAAGTTCAGCGATAAGAGCGTGAAGTCTGTCGAGCTCGTCCTCTATCTTCTGTCTTTCCATACCCGTAAGACGTCCGAGAGTCATCTCTACGATTGCCTGCGCCTGAATATCGGTAAGACCGAATCTCTCTATCAAGGTTGCCTTCGACGCATTGATAGACTCGGATGTCTTCATTATCTCAACGATCTCGTCGATATTATCAAGAGCTATCTTGTAGCCCTCGTATATATGAGCTCTCGCCTTTGCCTTTTCGAGATCAAATTCGGTTCTTCTGCGAATAACGGACTTCTGATGCTCAATATAGTAATCAAGGATCTGAGCAAGATTAAGTACCTTTGGCTCCTGACCAACGACAGCCAAGAAGTTTGCCGAGCAGGTATCCTGCATCTGCGTATATTTGTAAAGCTGATTGAGGATTATCTGACCGTTAGCATCTCTCTTATACTCGATAACGATCCTCATACCGTCTCTGCCCGACTCGTCACGAAGATCGGTTATTCCCTCGATCCTCTTATCCTTAACGAGATTTGCAATGGCCTCGCAAAGCATAGATTTATTTACCATATAAGGTATTTCGGTCACAATAATTCTATGGTTTTCTTCCTCGACCTCTGCCTTTGCGCGAACTACTATACGACCCTTACCCGTGGTATAAGCGTCCATAATACCAGTAGTACCGTGGATAGTTGCACTCGTCGGGAAATCGGGACCCTTGATAAATTCCATAATATCGAGGATAGAGCACTCGGGATTCTCCATGCGGTAAATAGTACCGTCGATAACCTCGCCGAGATTATGGGGAGGTACGTTAGTAGCCATACCTACCGCAATACCGACAGAACCGTTTACCAAAAAGTTCGGGAAACGGGACGGGAGCACGCTCGGCTCACGAAGTCTGTTATCAAAGTTTGGAACAAACGTAACTACCTCTTTTTCAAGATCTCTGGTCATTTCGTCAGCGATCTTGTCAAGTCTTGCCTCGGTATAACGGTATGCTGCAGGCGGGTCACCGTCGACAGAACCGAAGTTTCCGTGTCCTTCAACGAGGGGATAGCGGAGCGAGAATGGCTGCGCCATACGCACCATCGTGCCGTATACCGAGCTATCGCCGTGAGGATGATAACGTCCAAGAACGTTACCGACGGTGGTAGCTGATTTACGGAAGGGCTTATCGTGGGTCAGATGATCCTCGTACATCGCGTAGATAACTCTTCTCTGTCCGGGCTTCATACCGTCTCTTACGTCAGGCAGAGCTCTCGACATAATTACAGACATAGAGTACTCGATAAAGGACTTTTTGACCTCTTTCTCCATATTTATGTCGACGATCTTCTGATTTTCAAATAAGTAAACGTCGTTGTCGTGCTTGTTCTTATCGATTGCCATTGAACAAATTCCTTTCTTTCCAAAAAACAGATTTTAAACAAGTTCAATTAAAATTCCGTCTTTTTCGTTTGTCCTTTCCTTTGAATAACGTATAAATTCCAAATGTTAACGCGTATGCAGGTATCGCACACACTAAAAATGCAAAATACTCGGGCAAAAGTACCTTTGTTATGATCCGTCCGAGCGAAAAGCTCTCGGAAAACAGACCGTAATATATTACTGTGGATATTTCAAGTAAAATTCCCGCAATAATAGAGTAGATTATAAACGATGGAAGATTTTTTGATAGAAACCAACCCACCATAGCTCCGCATAAATATCCGCAAAACGTATAAAGCAGCGGGGCAAGCGAAGCACCTACTCCTCCGAGAATACCCATAAGAGCACCTGCAAAAATACCCGATATTGCTCCGGCTTTTCTTCCAAAAATAAAGCCTATAGCGCAAACTATCGAAAATGTCAGCGCGGGAGTGCTTCCAAACAGTGAAAGACACGTAGTCTGAAGCACTGTCATAAAAAATATCAATACCGAAAAAACGAGAGTATATGCAACTATGATTTTTATATTAAAACCTTCGTTGCTATTTTTACTTTTAATTCTCGCCATTTAATAACCTCCGCATCCGAAGATCATTCTTCAACGTATATGTCGTAATCCGTAACTATCATAACGTATCTTAACGACTCGAAGTTGACCGTGCATCTGATCTTTGCCACCTTCATACGAAGATACTCGTCGGTTTTTATCTCTGTGACCTCTCCGATAAGTAATCCCCTTGGATAAACGCTTCCGAGACCACTTGTGTAGATCAGATCTCCGACTTCGATATCAGCATCGGTAGGAAGATAATTCAAAATACACTCTCCCGTACCTTTAAGCGATATATCTCCTTCTATCAAGCCAATTTCTCCGCTTCGAGAAACGTAAGCACCGATAGATGACGAAGCCTCGGTTATCGCTCTTACCTTGCACCAGGTTGAGCCTACCTCGCAGACAGATCCGACGACTCCTTTTGAAACTACAACGGGCATACCTACTTTAATTCCGTCTCCGCGCCCCTTGTTGAGAGTAAAGACCGTACTGTGATTCTCCGATTCTGATCCGATTATTAAAGCTTCAGTAAGCGAAAGATCGGGATAAGTCTTTTTAAACTCAATATACTCGCGCAATCTTTCATTTTCTTCCTTGATCGCCTGAGAATCGGCAAGCTCGCCTTCAAGTCGCTCTATCTCATCGATAAGACTTTGATTTTCCTTGTCAAGCTCATCAATAGATATAAAATACCTTGAAAAGCCATCGAAGGCCTCACCTATCTTCAAGCCAGCGTATCTGAACGGAGTTGCCAGAACGTTGAGAGTATTATTTATCGGTCCGGTCAGACCCATCGCAGAGAGAGTCGCCATAAATATCACAACAAACAGTGCTAACGACATAACGATGATGAAAAATTTATTTTTAAAAAATTTCATATCAACAAATCGTTCTCCAAATTTTCTCACAGAGTTTTCAACATCATTTTCAACACCATGTGGAAAACTTTTTTATTGTTTAAAACTTTAGGATTAATATTTATTTTCGTAGGATAAATATCTGACCTTATATCAGTATAATCTTTACAGATAAAGAAAAACTTAACAAACTACAAAGCTTTTTACAGCATTGAAAAAATATGTGGAAAAATTTGTTAAAATAATTATCTTCACACTTTTTCAACACAAAAAGCCACTAAAAATTTGAAACTGTTGAAAACTTTATCAGATATCGAGGTTTTCTGCCAATGCCGCATTCTGCTCAATAAAGATACGTCTGGGCTCTACCTTATCACCCATCAAAAGCGAGAACATTTCGTCACAAGCGATAGCGTCCTCGACCGTGACCTTAAGAATGGTTCTCTTTGCAGGGTCCATAGTCGTTTCCCAAAGCTGCTCTGCATCCATCTCACCAAGACCCTTATATCTGTCTGCTTCGATGTTTGAGGTGTTTCCACTCTCTCCTGCGAGCTCTGCGATATATTTATCTCTTTCAGCATCAGAAAACGCGTATTTTTCATTACCCTGCTTTGCGCCTTTCTTGTAAACCTTATAAAGCGGAGGCTGAGCAAGATAAACGTGTCCCTCATCTATAAGCTGACGCATGTGTCTGAACAGGAAGGTCAAAAGAAGAATTCTTATGTGCGATCCGTCAACGTCCGCATCGGCCATGATTATTATCTTACCGTAACGAAGCTTTGCAATATCAAATTCTTCACCGATACCGCATCCGAGAGCCTGAATTATAGGGATAAGAGACAGATTAGAGTAAACCTTATCAAGTCTTGTCTTTTCAACGTTAAGAACCTTACCGCGAAGAGGAAGGATCGCCTGAAATTTAGAGTTTCTTCCCTGCTTTGCAGATCCTCCTGCAGAGTCTCCCTCTACCAGATAAAGCTCGGTAAGCGTAGCGTCCTTTTCCTGACAGTCGGCAAGCTTTCCGGGAAGTGAGCTACCCTCAAAAAGACCCTTACGTCTTGTCGCCTCTCTCGCCTTTCTCGCAGCCTCTCTTGCACGTGAAGCGGCAAGAGCTTTATCAAGAATAGCTCGTCCGGTATTGGGATTTTCTTCAAGATAATCCGAAAGCTTTTGCGAAACGGTATTTTCAACGAGAGTTCTGATATCCGAGTTTCCAAGCTTTGCTTTAGTCTGGCTTTCAAACTGTGCATCCTCAAGCTTGACACTGACTATAGCGCAAAGACCCTCTCTTACGTCCTCACCCGAAAGATTCTTGTCGCTATCCTTAAGAACACCGATCTTTCTTCCGTAGTCGTTAAGAACACGGGTAAGACCTGACTTGAATCCCGTCTCGTGAGTACCACCCTCGATAGTATTCATATTGTTTGCGAAGGTCATAAGACATTCGTTATATCCGTCGTTATACTGAAGAGCTATCTCACAAACGCTGGTATTTTTTTCTCCGCGCATATAGATAACGTCGGGGTGTACAGGCTCGTTATGTCTGGTTTCGGTAAGATATTCAACGAAGCTCGAAACACCGCCCTCAAACTGAAGCTCGTTGATGATCGGTTCGTTTCCTCTGTCGTCAATAAGAACTATCTTAATTCCTGCGTTAAGGAAGCTTTGCTCTCTCATACGGTTAAGCAAAGTATCATAATCAAATACAGTTTCCTCAAAAATATCAGGGTCGGGCTTGAACGTTACTCTTACACCGTGAGGACGCTCGGGAGAATCTCCCTCACAGACGAATTTTCTCGCTACAACGCCGCGCTCAAACCTTTCGGTGTATCTCTTGCCCTCATAGCAGTCGTCGAGCTCTACCCACAAGGAAAGCGCGTTAACGACAGAAGCACCGACGCCGTGAAGACCACCCGCGATCTTATATCCGCCGCCACCGAATTTTCCACCCGCGTGAAGTATCGTGTAAACGACCTCGGGCGTAGGAATACCCTCCTTAGGATGAATACCCGCAGGGATACCTCTTCCGTTGTCCTCCACCGTAACACTGTTATCGTAGTTGAGAGTTACCGTTATCTGATCGCAATATCCGGCAAGAGCCTCGTCGATAGAGTTGTCAACTATCTCGTAAACGAGGTGATGAAGTCCGCGGATAGAGGTGGTACCAATATACATACCGGGTCTCTTTCTTACAGCTTCAAGTCCTTCAAGCACCTGTATCTCATTTTCACCGTAATGTGTTTCTTCCATCTCTTCGGATCTTTTGATTTCTTCAGACATTTTTTTATTCCTTTGCTTAAAAATTTGTAATTGCTTATAAATTGCTTTCGGTTCTTCCTAAAAGAGCCGAGGTTGATATCTGCGAAAAGCAGATCATATATTTTCCGTTTTCTTTGTACAAAACGAATGATTTAGGAATCTCGTCCTTTGCAGATACTACGAGATCGTTTTTTTGTGCATCGGAGAGAAATTTCTTCGTTATGGACGAAACCGTGCACATATCCATATCGAATATGCCGATTATATCCTTTTCGCGTATATTTTTGTTATTTCCTACGTGTAGATACATAAACTCTCCGATCAGGTAAATATTCCGTTGCTGACACCTATAAGCTTGTCAGCTTTTATATCGTTTTTCTCGCAGCAGGTCAATATTACCTGCTTGCCGTGAAGATTCGATAAGAGATACTCGCGCCTGCCGCTGTCAAGCTCGGACAAAACATCGTCAAATAGGAACACGGGATAATCGCCGCCACATTCATCCTTGATTATTTCACCCTCAGCAAGCTTCAAGGCAAGCGAAAGCGACCTTTGCTGACCCTGTGAGGCGAAAATTCGCGCTCTGTTGCCGTTTAAGCTGATCTCCATATCGTCCTTGTGAATTCCCCACAAAGTCGATCCTGCGCCGATTTCTCGGTCGTGGTGACTTAAATAAAGCTCTCTGTAGGCATTCTTGCAACTCTCTATGTCAAAGCATTCTGCTTCCGATAGCTTGCAGGACGATATATATTCGATCTCGGGCAACTCTCTCTCTCCGGTCATTTCTAAAAAACACTGGGATACGTATTTTTTGAGCTTTTCAATGTATTTTACACGGTAAAGAGTGATCAATGCCGCTTCCTGTGCCAGCTGCTCCGAAAAAAGATCTATCGTTGCATCAAATGAAGCTCTGTTTTCTTCTGCGTCACGTATCAAAGCGTTTCTTTCCTTGAGTATCGTGACGTACTTTTGCAAAGATCTCATATAAAGCGGTCTTATCTGTGAGATCGCAACGTCAAGGAAATTTCTTCTCATCGACGGTCCGTCCTTTATGATAGATAAATGCTCGGGACAGAACAAAACTACCTTAAAGCAGCCGACCATCTCGGAGGTACGAGCAACTTTTATCCTATTTTGCTCTACTCTTTTAGCACGTTTATCAGAAAATACCCTCATCGATATTTCCATATCGCGTATACTGTCTGTATAACTATTTTTTATAAAGCAGTATTCTTCACCAAACCTGATAACATCCTTGTCAGTGCCCTGACGGAAGCTCTTACCAAGAGCAGTCATATATATAGCTTCGAGTAGATTTGTCTTTCCTTGGGCGTTTTCTCCGATAAGAACGTTAGTCCCTTCGCAAAAATCAACGTCTGCCAAGGCTATATTTCTGAAATTTTCAATGTAAATATTTCGGCAGAACATTTATACCCTTTCAAATAGATAAGTTATATCAATCTCTGGTTCTTACGGGGAGAAGCATAAAGAGCTCACTTCCCGACTCCTCGTCGCAAGGCTCAACGTTAATTCCCATAAGAGGAGAGGACATAGAGAGCTTTATGGTCTCGCTTCTGCATGCTCTTACACTGTCTATAAGGAATCTGTTGTTAAATGCGATCGAGATATCGTCGCCTTCGTGCTCTATATTAAACTCATCATAAATGCTTCCCGCGGACGAAACTGCGGAAACCTTGAGAATATCTCCGCATACCTCTATTCTTACGTGAGAACGAACGCTTCCTGCAATTCTTTCTTCGGTAATAAGAGATGCTTTTTCAAGAGCAGCAAGAATGTCCTGCTTCGATGCTTTTACCTCAATCTTGTGATTCTTAATGATGATTCTGTTGTAATCAACAAACTCACCTACGATAAGACGGGTAAAGAAGGTCAGTCCCTCAAAAGCGATAACCATGTTCTTATGGCTCATATAAACGGTTACCGTGTCATCGTCGTCATCGGAAAGAAGCTTTACGATCTCATTTACCGACTTAACGGGAACGATGAATGAAAACTCAACGCCTCTGTCTGAGTTTTCAAGCTTTTTAAGCTCGGACTCAGCTGAACATACAGCAAGCTTAAAGCCGTCGCAAGCAACGACGTTAATCTTACCCTCTTCGGTTCTTATAAAGCAACCGTTAAGAACGGGTCTCGGCTCATTGACACCCATTGCGTAAGAGATCTTTGAAAGCATCTTTTTAAACTGTGCCTGATTAACAATAAATCCCTTTTCAGACTGAAGATCGGGGATCTCAGGAAAATCCTCTGCCTTAAGCGCGCCGGTTCTGTGAGATGATTTTCCGCACTCAAAAATGACACAGAGATTATTATCTACTGTAAGAGTGATCTCCTCTCCGTTCATTACTCTGAGAGTCTGATTGAACTTTTGCGCGTTGATAATGTAAGAGCCCTGTTCGATAACGTCAGCATCGACGGTTATCTTGATTCCCTTTTCAAGATCGAACGCGGTCAAAGTACAGCAGTCAGGTGAATTTGCTTCTATAAGAATGCCTTCAGCTGCAGTAAGAGTGCTCTTACCTGAAACTACGCTCATAAGCGGAGCTATTTTATTGCTTATTTCTTGTCTGTTAAATACGATCTTCATAATTTCTCCAATCTACCGCCTATTTGACGGCTCGTTAAATTTATTTATTGTGTCGCGCGCTTAGATAATGAAAGACTGATTTACCGAAGGAATGATATAATAATCATAGTAGTATTAGAAGTAATGTCTGCTAAATTGTGGAAAACATTGATATTTCCTTTTTATACAATAACTTTTAATAAACACTCGTATGTATAAAATTCATCGAAAACATTCGGTTATCCTCAAGCTTTCTTTGTTGAAAAGAGTTTTATATATCAATTTTTTTAAAAATTATCAAAAGGACATTAATAGTTATTTTTCAACATTTTTCTTGACATGTTTAAATGTTGAAAACACTGTATATCTCTTTTAATTCAAATGAAACGGATATATATAAAACTGTTGATATCGATATTTATTCCTTTATTTCCTTAATAAGCTCGTTTATCTCGATCTCTATGGCGGGAGAAGAGGATATCTTCTTTTCTATTGCGTCTATTGAAGATATAACGGTTGAATGATCTCTATTGAAAAGCTTTCCAATGTTAGGAAGTGACATTTCTGTGATCGTTCTTACGAGATATATCGCGATATGTCTGGCTTGAGCAACGTCCTTTACTCTTGATTTTCCTACAAGCTCATTTTTTCCAACGTCGTATTTTTTCTCTATTGCAGCAAATATCTTATCAATAGTCACGTTTATCGGCTCAGCACCGCCGAGAAGCTCTGTCATGCAGTTCTTTGCTATATCCATCGTGATCTCGCTTCCTGACAAAAATTTGATCGCTACGAGCTTTTTGACGGCTCCCTCGATCTGCCTTATGTGAGATCTCAGATTCTCGGCAAGATACGTAATGATCTCATCCGAGATCGTTATTCCTGCTTGAGATATCTTGTTTTTAAATATCGCTATGCGAAGCTCAAGATCGGGCGGCTGAATATCCGCGATAAGACCCCATTCAAATCTAGTCTTAAGTCTGTCCTCAAGAGTTTTAATATCCTTCGGAGGACGGTCAGAAGTGAGTATTATCTGCTTACCCTCTTCATATAGGGCGTTAAAAGTATGGAAGAATTCCTCCTGAGTCGATTCCTTGCCGGCAATGAACTGAATATCGTCTATAAGAAGCACGTCGCAAGTGCGATATTTATCTCTGAACTTGGACATAGATTTCTTTGCAAGACTCTCAATCATCTGGTTTGTAAAATCCTCACCTTTGATATAAATGATATTAGCGAAAGGATTTTTAGTCTTTATCTCATTTGTAACTGCATATAGCAAGTGAGTTTTTCCAAGTCCGCTAGGGCCGTAGATGAACAATGGGTTGTAATCCTGTGCGGGTTTATCGGCAACTGCAATACACGCGGCGTGAGCAAACTTATTTGAGCTTCCTACTATAAAGTTGTCGAAGGTATATTCAAAATTTACCGTTGGCATAGTGGATCCCAATACGGTAGGCACCTCGCTATGCTCTATAACCTCTTCCCTTTCGGGAATTATATCCTCACTTGATATTTGATTTTTTATTTTATCAACGTTCACAGAAGGATTCTTGGAGGTAACTACTATACTTATTGAAAAGCCCATAAGATCCTTAAAAATATCCTCAAGCTGCGAGAGATATTTTTCATTGATTATCTGCATCTTGAATTCTGTGCTCGTCATCAGAGTCAGAGTATAATTGGAAAATGAAATGATCTCAATGTCTCCAAACCACAGATTCATTGCAGTGGTACCAAGCTGTTGTTTCATTTTATCTTGAGCCATGGACCATATTTCTCTTATTTCAGCTAAATAATCCATATACAAAAATCCTTTCTCTTAACGTCTCGCACTTTAATTTATATAATTATAATATTAATATAATATATAGCATAATTATATCATATTTTTTTGTGTTTTTCAATAGAAAACCTCCTTATTCAAGTTGGATTTTCCCTTATAAATAAAGGATTTTTAAAAATTTACATTTTTTTAACATTTATCACAGTAAAAATAGTGTCGAAAACGAAAAAAGACACCCTAAAATCCAAGATTTTAAGGTGTCTTTCTATTTAACCTATCAACTTTATCAGCTGAGCTTGCTCTGGTTGATCTTGATACCGGGGCCCATAGTAGAAGCTACTACGCAGCTCTTGATATACTGACCCTTTGCAGCAGCGGGCTTTGCCTTGATGATAGCACCGAGAAGAGTGTCGAAGTTCTCCTGGAGCTTAGCTTCACCGAAGGATGCCTTACCGATAGGACAGTGGATAATGTTGGTCTTATCAAGTCTATACTCGATCTTACCTGCCTTTGCCTCGGTAACTGCCTTTGCAACGTCGGGAGTAACGGTACCTGCCTTAGGAGAAGGCATAAGTCCCTTAGGACCGAGAACCTTACCAAGACGTCCGATAACGCCCATCATGTCGGGAGAAGCGATAACTACGTCGAAATCGAACCAGTTTTCCTGCTGGATCTTTTCAGCATACTCAGGACCGCCTGCGTAATCTGCGCCTGCGTCAAGTGCCTTCTGAACATTGTCGCCCTTAGCGAAAACGAGAACCTTCAAGGTCTTACCCGTACCGTTAGGGAGAACAACTGCGCCTCTGACCTGCTGGTCTGCGTGACGGGAGTCAACGCCGAGACGAACGTGTACTTCGATAGTTTCATCAAATTTTGCCTTAGAAGTCTGGCATACAAGACTAAGAGCCTCGGAAGGATCGTAGAGTCTGTTCTTTTCAATCAGCTTTACGCTGTCTGTATATTTCTTACCCATCATTACTTACCTCCCAATTAGTCTTCCACAAGAACGCCCATAGAACGAGCTGTTCCTGCAACCATGCTCATAGCTGCCTCGATAGAACCTGCGTTAAGGTCGGGCATCTTTGTTTCTGCAATCTTTCTTACCTGCTCCTTGGTGAGCTTAGCTACCTTGTCCTTGTTGGGCTTAGCAGAACCGGATTCGATTCCTGCTGCCTTTTTGATAAGAACTGCTGCAGGGGGAGTCTTAGTGATAAATGTGAAGGAACGGTCAGCGTAAACCGTGATTACGACAGGGATAATAAGACCGATGTCGTTCTTTGTTCTCTCGTTAAATTCTTTTGTAAATACGGGAATTGCAACTCCATACTGACCGAGAGCAGGACCTACGGGGGGCTGAGGAGTAGCCTTACCTGCGGGGAGCTGCAGCTTGATGTAACCCATTATTTTCTTTGCCATAATAAATTAAACCTCCAATGTGGTACTTGTGCGGGAGAATTCAAGAATTTTCTCCCTCCCACTTACGTCGTTTCTAACGACGGCTGTTATCTTTAAAAAGAAACAACAAAAGAAAGATCAGTTTTGTGTTTTGAGCTTAAGCATATCGGTGTCGATCTCGACGGGCATATCTCTGCGTCCGCGCTTAACGAGTACGGTAGCGATCTTGAGATCGTCTGTTATAGACTGAACGACTCCATCGTAGCCCTCAAACAGACCATTGATAACGGAGACCTCATCTCCAACCTTAAAGCTAAGCTGAACCTTCGTTTCCTCGGGACTTTCAAGATTAATATCAAGAACCTCCTGGTCGGAAAGAGGTGTGGGGCGAGATCCGGGTCCTACGAAACCGGTAACGCCGGTAATATTTCTGACAGCGTGCCAGCTTTCGTCGGTCATTATCATTTTAACGAAAACGTAGCTGGGGAAAATCTTTACCTCTTGTACCTTTTCCTTGTCGCCGTCCTTTTCAATGATCGTTTCAACGGGAACCTTTATATCGTAAATAAGATTACCGAGTCCTCGGTTTTCAACGATCTTTTCAAGGTTAACCTTTACCTTGTTTTCATAACCCGAGTAGGTGTGCGCAACGTACCATTTCAGGCCTACGTTCATTTTATCGATATCACTCATAATTAAATCTCCACTAGATTAGAAGAGATCAGTGAGCATACTGATACCGTTTGTAAAAGCAAAGTTTACGATGAAGAGCAACAGAGCAACAGCAACAGCAACTATAACAACAACGAGGAAGCTCTTGCGAGTCTGGGTCTTGGAAGTCCAGGAGATCTTCTTAAGCTCGCTCTTTACGGAACGCATAAACGCTCCAAGCTTTTCGCGGAACTTAATTATAAGCGCAGCAGCAATAATGAGGATAACACCAATTATGATACCATTGATTATAAGGGCCTTTTTGGTTGCTTCCTTGGCTTTTTTGGTTTCCGCGCTCTCGGTGGATTCTTCTTCTTCTTTTTCTTCTTTTGTAGTTTGTTCTTGCTTTGCAGTAGTTTCCTCTTTCTTCGCCGTGGTTTCTTCGGAAGTGGTTGTTTCATCGGAAGAACTACTTTCTTCGGTTACAACAGTAGTTTCGCCGGAAGAAGTAGTGGAACCAACGTCGGTTGCGGAAATACTTACGGTAAAGAGTGACACGACCAGCACAACGGTCAGGAGAAAAGCGATAAGACTTCTTTTATTTGTGACAGTCATATTATCCTCCCGATCACTTAGACTCTTTGTGAAGAGTGTGCTTGCGGCAGAACTTACAGTGTTTCTTAAGTTCGAGCCTGTCCGGATCATTCTTCTTGTTTTTCTTTGTGTCGTAGTTTCTCTGCTTGCACTCGGTGCATACGAGAGTAACCTTGACTCTTGCATCATTAGCCATGATTTCGGCACCTCCCATTTGAATTTTATTTGACCGCTAAGGCGGCCTGTGTACCTCCCTCTGAAGAACCCGTGTGTCCTTTTGCGCACAGGGCACAACAAAAAAGCCCTTTGCAGAGGTAGAACCATTATATCACAATGAAATATGCTTGTCAATACTTTTTTTGCAAAAAATCTAAAATATTTTTTAAAAAACTATTGACAAAAGGCAAAAATATGATATAATATATGGGTACGACAAAAATATGTGCCATTAGCTCAGCTGGATAGAGTGTTTGGCTACGAACCAAAAGGTCGGGGGTTCGAATCCCTCATGGCACGCCAAAAACCCCATACCACATTCGTGGTATGGGGTTTTTTGCTTGACATGAAGGTCCAAAGAACTCCTACAACTGAATTTGCAAAGCAAATTCAGTTAAAGGTTCGAATCCCGTCCTCATCTTTAAAATAAACATTCGTGGTATGTTTTTTACCATTGACAGAGCTATTTGGATATGGTATTATATAGATGGAAAAAATATATAGGAGTGTAAGCATCTATGAAAAAAATTAAAATCATACTTGTAGCGTTACTCTCATTACTTATGCTTTCTTTAGTTGCGTGTGATGGTAAGCAAAACTCAGAAAACAATACTACGGGAACATCGTCCCCCGAAACTACGGAATCTATTGAGACAACGCAAACATCTGAAACAACGCAGGCCTCAGAGACAATACAAACATCTGAAACAACGCAGGCCTCAGAGACAACACAAACATTCGAAACAACACAACCCTCAGAGACTACGAAAGAATCCAATGAGGAAACGTCTGAAAAGGAAGAGGAAACCGAAAATGTGTTGGAGCTTGTAGATTTTGTTGTAAGTGTTCCCGAGGATCGTGAGGCTGTTATCCTTCAGCTTACCGACCCTCAAATAATCGACGCTTCTCAGGTGAGAACTCCCGACCGTCTCGGAGGTCTGCTTCCCGATCTCTGGGGTGCAGATAAAAAGGACGTAAGATGTTACGATTTTCTTCGCGAGA
>SVRA01000108.1 GCA_015065075.1 Oscillospiraceae bacterium | reverse complement strand
TAACCTTGAGGCAACTCCCGCAGAGTCCACCTCCTACCGTTTTGCAAAGCACGATAGAAAGAGATGGCCCGACATCATCACCGCAACCGATAACGCAAAAGCTCCTTACTATACCAACTCCAGCCACCTTCCCGTAGGCTATACCGAGGATATCTTCGACGCTCTCGACATTCAGGACGAGCTCCAGACCCTCTACACCTCTGGTACGGTATTCCACGCGTTCCTCGGTGAGAAGCTTCCTACATGGAAGAGTGCGGCAAACCTCGTTCGCAAGATCGCAGAGAATTATAAGCTTCCTTACTACACGATGTCTCCCACGTACTCGGTATGTACCGACCACGGATATATCAACGGTGAAGAGTACACCTGTCCCAAGTGCGGCAAGAATACCGAGGTATATAGCCGTATCACAGGTTATTACAGACCCGTTCAGAACTGGAATGACGGTAAGAGCCAGGAGTTCAAGGAGAGAAGAAATTATAACATCGAGCGTTCCACCGAGCTTCACCCCGAGATCAACGTTGGTGCTGACAGCGTAAGAACTATCAACGCAGTTGCAGAGCCCATAGTAGAGGAGTGCGCCTGCGAGCCCGCGGCAGAGACCAAGGTAATGCTGTTCGCAACCAAGACCTGCCCCAACTGTAAGATCGCGTGCGAGTTCCTTGACAAAGCAGGTGTTTCCTACGAAAAGCTCTATGCAGACGAGCACCTTGATCTTATTGCTAAGTACGGAATCAGACAGGCACCCACACTCGTAGTAGTTGAAAATGGCGTTGAGGTTGCCAAGGCGGCAAATCTTTCCAACATCAAGAAGTATATCGAAACGGTAAACGCTTGATAGACGTTGGGTCGCCGTTAGATAAAAGAAAGGCAGATCAGTATGTATGATTTGATAATAGTCGGCGCGGGTCCCGCGGGTCTTACCGCGGCGATCTATGCACGGCGTGCGGATAAAAGCGTCCTCGTCCTCGATAAAGGAACCTTCGGCGGACAGATGACCTTTTCCCCCAAAATTGAAAATTATCCCGGATACGCGCAGATCAGCGGTAACGAGCTTGCCGAAAAGCTTGTTTCGCAAGCAATAGAGCTCGGCGCCGAGATAGATATGTGCGAGGTCACAGGCGTACACAAGGAGGGAAGCTTCTTTTGTGTAAGTAGCGATGAGGGCGAGTTTATGGCTCGTTCCGTAATTCTCGCAACAGGCGCAAAGCACCGCTTGCTCGGTATCGAACGCGAGGAGGACTTCGTTGGAAACGGCATCTCCTTCTGTGCCGTGTGTGACGGCGCGTTTTACGCAGGCAAGACCGTAGCGGTCATCGGCGGCGGAAACTCCGCACTTCAGGAGGCAATAATGCTTTCCGACGGTTGCGAAAAAGTCTACGTCGTTCAGAACCTCGATTTTCTCACGGGCGAAGAAAAGCTTGCAGAGATTCTTCGCAAGAGAGCCAACGTTGAGATAATCTATGGCTCTACCGTTGAAGAGATACACGGAGCAGAGGTTTTCGGCGGTATCATCATTAAAAATACCGCATCGGGCGAGAAAACAAGACTTGACCTCGACGGAATGTTCGTAGCTATCGGACAGGTTCCCGAAAACGAGCAGTATAAAAACGTCGTAACGCTCTCCGACCGCGGATATATAGTATCCGATGAAAACTGTGCTACCGAAACCGAAGGACTTTTCGTCGCAGGAGACTGCCGCACGAAAAATATCCGTCAGATAGCAACGGCATGCGGCGACGGCGCGGTAGCGGCTCTCGCAGCTTGCAGATATTTGGATAATTAAAATAGTAAGGGGAAGAAATTCAGATTTTCTTCCCCTAATTTACTCCATAATGCCAAGAATGGAATATTCTAAAAAATTCATTTTATCTATTGATTTAACGAAAAAAATGTGGTAGAATAATATGAAAGAATGTCACTTTTTAATATATAGACTCATCTGAAAGGAATCCTATGTTAGAAATAAAGAATCTGACTTATATCGTCACTGATGCCGAAACGGGCAAGGAAAGAAAGATACTCGACGACGTAAGTCTCACGATAAAAGAGCGCTTCGTTGCCGTAACAGGCCCTAACGGAGGCGGAAAATCCACTCTCGCGAAGCTTATCGCGGGAATCTACACCGCAAGCTCGGGTCAGATATTGCTTGACGGCGTGGATATCACTAATATGACTATAACCGAGCGCGCAAATGCAGGCATCAGCTTTGCCTTCCAGCAACCCGTAAGATTTAAGGGTATTACGGTCAAGGATCTTATCTCTTTTGCCGCAGGAAGCAAAATTTCGGTCTCTGAGGCGTGTAAATATCTCTCCGAGGTCGGTCTTTGCGCAAAGGAGTATGTAAACCGCGAGGTGAACGAATCTCTTTCGGGCGGCGAGCTCAAAAGAATTGAAATCGCTATGATCAACGCGCGCGGAACAAAATTTTCTGTGTTTGACGAGCCTGAGGCGGGAATAGACCTTTGGAGCTTCAACAATCTTATCAAGGTCTTTGAGAAGATGTACGAAAAAACCAAGGGAAATATCCTTATAATCTCCCATCAGGAGAGAATTCTCGATATCGCAGACAAGATAGTCGTTATCGCAGACGGTAAGGTTGCCGCATACGGCGCGAAAAACGACATTTTGCCCGAGCTGCTTTCGGCTCAGGCAGGATGCAAGTTTACCATGGGAGGTGACGAATAATGGCAGAGAAGAAAAAGCTCGACAGTATTCAGCTCAACCTTCTTCGTGAGGTTGCAGACCTTCACGGTGTCCCCGAGGGAGCGTACTCTCTCCGCGTGGACGGCGAAATGTACGGAAAAAACTCCTCGGAAAACATAGTAATCGAAAAAAAGACCGATAAGCCCGGAATTGACATCTATATCAAGGCGGGTACGAAGCGCGAGAGCGTGCATATTCCCGTTATTTTGTCGGAAACAGGACTCAAGGAGCTCGTATATAACGATTTCCACATCGGAGAGGGCGCAGACGTCCTTATAGTTGCGGGCTGTGGAATCCATAATTGCGGAGTTCAGGATAGTGAGCACAGCGGAATACACAGCTTCTTCGTCGGCAAGAACGCCAAGCTCAAGTACGTCGAAAAGCATTACGGCGAGGGAGACGGAAACGGCAAGAACGTTATGAATCCTCATACGATCGTCGAGCTTGCCGAGGGCGCGTATATGGAGATGGAAACAACGCAGATCAAGGGCGTTGACTCTACAAAAAGAAAGACCGAGGCAACCTTAGCTGACAAAGCAACTCTCGTTGTCCACGAAAAGATAATGACACACGGCGAGCAGTTTGCCGAGACCGAATTTACCGTTGCGCTCAACGGTGAGGATTGCGGAGCACACGTCGTCTCGCGCTCTGTAGCAAAGGATAATTCGCGACAGCTCTTTATTTCAGACGTTGTCGGAAACGCACGTTGCTCGGGACATACAGAGTGCGATGCCATCATTATGGATAACGCGTCGGTTCAGGCAATACCGAAGATCATCGCGAACAACACCGAGGCGTCGCTTATTCACGAGGCGGCGATCGGCAAGATTGCAGGCGAGCAGCTTATGAAGCTTATGACGCTTGGACTTGACGAAAAGCAAGCCGAGGAAGAGATCATCAACGGATTTTTGAAGTGATCTGACATAAATTGGAGGTAAAAAATATGAAAATAACCGAGAATACAGATAAGGAAGTTGTAAAGCTTATCAAGGAGGGACTCGAGCGCACGGGCGGCTATTGTCCTTGCCGCAGAGAGAGAACCCCTGAAAACAAGTGCATGTGCAAGGAGTTCAGAGATCAGATCAAGGATCCCGATTTCGAGGGCTATTGCCACTGCCTGCTTTATTATAAGAGCAAATAATTAAAATCAAAGAGGTACAAAATGATAATCGATATTACAAATGAAAATTTTGAAAACGAAGTAGTAAGATCCGAAATTCCCGTTCTCGTAGACTTCTGGGCAGAGTGGTGCGGTCCTTGCCGTATGATCGCCCCCATCGTTCACGAGATCGCAGAGCAGAGAAGCGATATAAAGGTCTGCAAGGTAAACGTTGATAACAATCCCCAGCTTTGCAATCAGTTCGGAATCGACAGTATTCC
>SVRA01000016.1 GCA_015065075.1 Oscillospiraceae bacterium | reverse complement strand
GAGAGATCAAGCTCGCTCTGCTTGAGGCCGACGTTAACTTCAAGGTCGTTCGCGACTTTATAAAAACAGTTTCCGAGCGTGCGGTCGGCGCAGACGTGCTTGAATCGCTCAATCCCGGACAGCAGGTCATCAAAATAGTCAACGAGGAGCTTGCGGCTCTTATGGGCTCGACTCATTCGAAGCTTACGGTCGCTTCAAAGCCCCCTACGGTCATTATGATGGTCGGTCTTCAGGGTGCAGGTAAGACCACTCACGCGGGAAAGCTTGCGGGTATGCTTAAAAAGCAGGGCAAGAATCCCCTACTCGTTGCCTGCGATATCTACCGTCCCGCCGCTATCAAGCAGCTTCAGGTAGTAGGTGAAAAGCTCGGTATTCCCGTTTTTGAAATGGGCGATAAGACGGACCCCGTCAAGATCGCGACCGAAGGAATCAAATTGGCTAATCAGAAGGGCTATGACACGGTGTTTATAGATACCGCGGGTCGACTTCAGATCGACGAGGTCCTTATGAAAGAGCTTCAGGATATCAAGGCGGCAGTACAGCCTACCGAGATCCTTCTTACTATCGACGCAATGATCGGTCAGGAATCGGTCAACGTGGCGGAAACCTTTAACGATCTGCTCGACATAACGGGCGTGATCCTTACCAAGCTCGACGGTGATACCCGAGGCGGTGCGGCGCTTTCAGTCCGATACATCACGGGCAAGCCGATAAAGTTCATCGGTGTCGGAGAAAAGCTCGATCAGATCGAGCCCTTCCACCCCGACAGAATGGCAAGACGAATTCTCGGAATGGGCGACGTGCTGACCCTTATCGACAAAGCGCAGGCGCAGTTTGATGAGAAAAAGGCGGCAGAGATGGAGGAAAGACTCCGTCAGTCGATCTTCACTCTTGACGACTACCTTATGCAAATGCAGCAGCTCAAGAATATGGGCGGTCTTGATCAGCTCGCGGGTATGATCCCCGGAATGAAACCCGGCGCGCTCAGGGACGCAAAGGTAGACGAAAAGATGCTCGTGCATCAGGAGGCTATCATCAAGTCGATGACCAAAAAGGAGCGTGAGCGCCCCGAATTGCTCAACGCCTCTCGCAAACAACGAGTTGCCAAAGGCAGCGGCACGAGCGTTGAGGAGGTCAACAAGCTTCTTAAGCAGTACGATCAGATCAAAAAGATGATGAAGCAGTTCCAGGATATGGGTAAGACCAAGCAGGGACGCAGACAGATGGGAAAAATGAAGCTTCCCTTCTGACCAACTTTGCCCAAAATGAATTGCACCGCGGTGCATTAAAGTGTTTTTAAAGCCTAAGGGCTTAAAATAGAAAATAAAAAATTATTATATCAAATTTTGGAGGACAAAAAAATGGTAAAAATGAGACTCAGAAGAATGGGCGCAAAGAAGGCTCCCTTCTACCGTGTAGTTGTTGCTGACAGCCGTTACCCCAGAGACGGTCGTTTCATCGAGGAGATCGGTTACTACAACCCCGGCACCGAGCCCGCAGAGGTTAAGATCGACGCTGAAAAGGCAAAGGCATGGCTCGGAAAGGGTGCACAGCCCACCGAAACCGTAAAGTCTCTTCTCAAGAAGTCCGGTATCGTTGACTGATTCTGAAAAGAATATCAACAATATCTGATTTAAGATTGGAGAATTTCATGGTGGATCTTAAGGAAACACTGCGTAACATCGCAGTCGCTATCGTTGATAATCCCGATGAAGTCGTGGTTGTATGCAACGAGACCGAGAACAGTATCACTCTTACCTTGAGTGTTGCTCCCGACGATATGGGAATGGTCATCGGCAAGGGCGGTCGTATCGCTAAGGCGATCCGTATGGTCATCAAGGCCGCTGCATCCGGTTGCAACAAAAAGGTAACCGTTGATATCAGATGATTAAAGCAAAAAATACCGAGCATTTGCTACTTGTAGCAGTGCTCGGTATTTTTTATGCTTTTTTAAGCTCCAGGACACGCAAAAGGATCTCGGTCATCATTTCCTTTCTTTCCTTGTCGAGTCCGCCATAGGTTTTGATAATTGTATTGAACTTTTTAAGTCCGCCTCGGGTAAGCTCGGTCAACGTTGTCGCCTCGGTTGCGTAGATAACGTCAAACAGCGTCTCTACAAATTCTCGCTTTTCCTCCACGGTCATTTTGCTCATTTTCTTGCGGAACTGCTCCTCGTTCTTCTTTCCCACCTTCGAAAGCTCCTTCAGCTTCACGAAGCGAGGCCCCTCAAGCGGCCAGGAATACGGATCGTGCTGAAATACTCCCGTATTCGTGCTTTTGACCACTCCGTATCGGTCGCCCTTCTCAAACATCGTTCCAACGGTTGAGGATTGAGGTATAATAACGCTTATTTTGTCCCGTATCTTGCCATACTCCTCGGAATTCAGGATCGAGCGTGAAAAGCCTGGGCCGTCAAACGAATACGCCCTCACTATTCTCTCCTTTACCCCGTCGGAGCACTTTATAGCCGAGTAGACTGAAAGATTTCCGCCCTTTGAGTGTCCCGTTATATATATCTTCTCTTCAGGATACTTCGCGGCAACCATCTCAAGATATTCTACTGCCATTCTCTGCGCAGGGATCTCGTCAAGGAAGGCAAGTCGGCAATCCTCTCGCCAACCCGCGATAGAGTCGTCGGTTCCTCTGAACACCACGACCATACGCCCACCGTCGATATGATAGGTGACCGCACTGAACTGATATCCCTCTGCCGAGTCTGTCCGATCCTTAAAATCAGTTATAAGCGAGCCGCCGTAGCGCCTCGTCCTTGCCGCCTCGCAAAAGGTCTTGTTTATCTGTCTCGACGGCAATATAAGACCAAGATTGACCTTTTCGTATTTTCCGTCCGCGCAATAGCCTGCCGCCGCCTCGCTCATCGTACGGGTTTCACCGTGACACAGCTTCGTGTAGTCAACGTATGCCGTCATAGCGAAGATAACTCCGTCGACCTCGCCGGGTCTTACCGTTGAAAAGGGCAGATCGCCTCTCCATTTAAGATACTCAAAAATTGTAGCCACGCTCTGCCCTCCTCACCTTTTATTTAACTGATTATATCACTACATTATTAAGCGAGCATTAAGAATTTTATTCGTATATTTCTTCAACTTGCTCAATGAGCTTTATCTTTTCGTCGTCGGTTTCGGAATATTCAAAGAGAAGTTTATCTCCGACCTCGAAGAATATAAGCTGCTCGATATCGCGAAGCATTCCCTTATAGTATACTCCGTCATCTCCTACGAAATATATGACCGTGTTTCCGTCGACCGTATAGGTTTTGATCTCCATGACCGTTACCGTGGTAGAAGTAGTCTCTGCCTCGGGCAATTTTTCGCTCTCGACGATATCATTCTCGACAAGCAGATCCTTATACGCCTTCATGACCTCGATTTGATTGGGCGCGGTGGCAACCACGCTGGGATGCTCGACGTTAACGAGCGCGTAAAGTCTTACGTAGCCGCTCGCGTCCTTGAGCACCATAATATAGGTAGCCTGACCCGACACGTTGACGAGCGACGGGAAGGATGCCTTATATCCCTTCTCCTGAACTATGCCCTCCGCGGCATGCATAGCGCCGTATTCCTCCGCGCCAACGACGGGATAATACTTGTATTCGCCGGTTCTTGCGTTACTGATGATAAATCCGATGTTGGATTCGTCGCTTGTGACAGAGGTAACTCCCGTGAAATACCAGACGTCGTCGCCGATGACGATATAGCCGTAATCGTCGGTGGTCTGCTTACAATCCTTGTTTCCGATGATACTGTTGATAAATCCGCCCGAGAGAGTGCCGAACCAGTTGTACTTCTGCTCGGCAAGGTCGCCCGAATAGACCGCGTCTACCCAAGCGGGAACGTCCTCGACCGCATAAAGCTCGCTCTCACCCGTGCAGGGATCGAAAATGACTGCCTCGCAGACGTCCATAGCTCCGAACGGGAAGACCTTGGGCTTAAGACAAGTGATTATATAATAAGGATTTCCCTCGTCGTCGACCTCAAAGCTGATAAAATCGTCGAAGATCTTGGTGGGATAATCGAAACGGAGCTTTCTCATCAGGTCGTCACCGAAGTAAGCGCTTTCAACGTATTTGAGGGGCTTTTTGAGCTCCATATACTCTGCGCTGTTGTTTACGGGGTCGACCATAACATATCCCGGGACACCCTCCTCCATATTCGCAAACCATTTGAAGAAATCTGCGTGCTCAAGATTTGCGACCTTTTTGGGCGTGTGCTGATAGTTTATCTGCGTGTAGTTGTCGGACACCACGTACTGCGATACCATGTGCGAGACCTTACCCAAGGTCTTATTTCCGAGATAGCGCGCCGACTCTCCGTCCATAAGCGCGATGTTGGTGACCTCGTCAGACTCCTTCATATCATCGGCAAAGACTGCCTCCTCGACCTCAATTACGCTTGCGTATTTTCTAGCATTGAAGACCTCGGAGGAGACTATGCTTCCTACCATAAGGATAACTATCGGAGCGACCGTAAGCGCCACGGCGAGTTTATTTATTCCGCGTCCGTTGATCTCGAATTTGAAATTCTTGAAAGTCTTTCCTCCATCGCGCTTGACCTCGGTCTTTACCTGCGGCTTGAAAAGGAAGGGGTAAGAAAACGACGCTATCACGAACATAAGATATGTCCAGAATTCAGGCGCCATCGGGTTGATCGCGGGCAACGCTATGTAAAAGGAAATTGCCGTAAATAAAATTCCCGAAATTACCGAAAGGATTATTTTGCCCCTCAGGGACATTGATCTGAACTTTTTCATAAAAATATCCTCCTTGTTTTGATAAAACGATATTTCTTCAAGTAAATTATACCACTCTGCCGCTCCTATGTCAAGAGCTAAAGACAGTAAAAGCTGCCCTCGGCTGACCCGCTTTATCACAGGTCACCGCAAGGCAGCTTTTGCTTTTATTTTAAAGTTTATTGCTCGGAGTATTCACAGTGTACCGTTACGTCCACGATGCCTTCGTTGCTTGCGCTGATCGGGATAAAGGTCCATTCTTCAGCGTATCCCGTGAAGTATACGGCTCCGATAGCCTCTGTAAACGCATACTTTCCGATCGAAACGACGGTGCTCGGAATGACAACACTCTCAAATCCCTCATATTCGCAGAACGCGTACGTGCCGATGCTCTCGACTCCCTCGGGTATTACGAGATCGGTGAGAAGCTTTCCGTCAACGTAAAATTCGGTCGCGCCGCACAAGGGATTGGAGGTCTTTTCTTCAAAGGCTATATTCACCCAAGACTCTACGTCGGCAGCGTAGACCTTTTCGATATCCGTGTTGTAGAATGCGTTGTCTCCAATGCTCTTGACGTCGCCTCCGATCGTAACGCTCTTAAGGGAGGTACAATTCGAGAACGCAGATTTGCCTATCTCGGTAACGCCGTCGGGAATAATGACCTCGGTGAGCGTCCCGCATCTGTAGAATGCCAACTCTCCGATGCTCTTAACTCCCTGCTCTATCGTAATATCCTCAAGTGCGAGACAAGCACCGAATGCCATATATCCCATAGATTCTACGCTTCCAGGGATAACTACCTTTTTAAGCGAATTACAGCTTGCAAACGCCTGCTCGCCTATCGTGATCAGACCATTTGGCAACACCAATTCTTCAAGAGCGCAACAACCCGAGAAGCTGAAATTTCCTATGCTCTCGAGACTCTTACCAAAGGTTATATCGGAAAGACTTTCACAAGAGCTGAACGCGTTGTTTCCAATGGTCTTAACTCCGTCTCCGATGACAACGCTCTGAAGGTTCTCGCTCTCCGCAAATGCCTCGTCGCCTATCTCGACAACGCTGTCGGGGATAACTATGCTCGTCATAGTGCTGCCGCCAAACGCTCTGCCCATGATCACCTTGGTATCCTCGTGGATAACGTACTGCTCTCCGTCTGCCAAAGATCCCGAAGGCTTTACAAGTACGGCGTAGGGGTTCTTTGAGTCTCCGAAGTAATACATACCCTTATACTCATTGTATTCCAAGGATCCGTAATAGAAGCTCTGATAGAACGCCCATACGTCGATGTGCTCGATACTGTCGGGGATAGTTATGCTTGAGAGCCAATCGCAGTTCGCAAATGCGCGGCCTCCGATCGAGGTCACGCCCTCACAAAGAGTAACGCTTGAAAGATATTTGCAGTGCCAGAAGGTATTTCCCTTTATCTCCTTTACGCTTCCGGGAATAGTGATGCTTCCAAGACCTTCGCAGTAATAGAAAGCAAATTCGCCTATTTCGGTAACGCTGTTCGGTATCGTTATCTCGTCAAGGCTCTCGCAATATGCAAACGCGCTCGGTCCGATCGAGGTCACGCCGTTGGGAATATTTACGGTCGTAAGATAAGCGCACTCCGAGAACATTCCGCTCGGGATTGCCTTGATTCCCTTTCCAAGCGTCACGCTGGCGAGTCTGTAGCAATCGCTGAACGCGTAAGCGCCGATCGAGGTAACTCCGTCGGGTATCGTGATCTCTTGAATAGAGTTGCAGCCCTCAAATGCCTTGGGGAATATTACCTTGGTATCCTTGTGGATCTCGCACGAGGTTATAGTCGTCGATACCGCAGACACAAGACAAGCATACGGATTTTCTGCCGAGCCGAGATAGTAAGCGCCCGAGTATTCCTTATATTCAAGCGCACAGCCCCAGAATATATCGTAGCCAAGCTCCTCTAATCCACCATATACGGTCACGCTGCCAAGAGAGGCACAGCCCGCGAAGGCGTATTCTCCTATCGCTCTGACGCTCTTGGGAATAACTATCTTCGTGATCGCACTGCAGCCCTCTAACGCATTTTGTCCTATGCTAACAAGGCTATTGGGCAATTCAAGGTCGCTGATCGCGGCATTATAGAAAGCATACTGACCGATGCTCTGACATACGCTTCCCTTTGCAAAGGTGACCTTGACAACGTACTCATCTATGTCGTAGCACAAATATGCGGGTATATGCTCTACAAGAGGTCCGAACACAAGCTCAATATTGCCCGACGTAGATCCGAGGTCGTTTGAGAAACAACCCTTGTTTGTGTCGTTCACGAGATTTACCGCGTTGAAATAGATCTTCTCAACCGCTTTACAGGAAGAAAACGCGTCGGGCGCCATATAAGTGACCGCCTCGCTTATCTCTATCTCTGTCATTTTCTTCGAGGAGGCGAACGCGTAGCTTGCTATCTCACAGCAAGCGCTTCCATCTTCAAATTCAAAGCCGCTTATATAGCTTCCGTAGAACAGGTATGCAGGGATACGGGTGACCTCTGCACCGATTATTAACTTTGTTTCGCCGTTCTGATCTCCCGCATAGAAGAAAGGAGTTGTCTGTTCAGAGAGATCGTACATATTCACGGCGTTGAAGTAGATCGTATCAAGACCATAGCAGCTACGGAATGCCGAAGCGCCGATCTTTTCCACACCGCCGCCAACGGTAAGAGTCTTAATGCCACAGCTGTTGAACGCATACTCTCCGATGACCTTCACGCTGTCGGGGATATCTATCTCGGTAATGCCCGAGCAGCCATAGAACGCATACTTGCCGATAAGCTTGCAGGTGCTATTCTCTTCAAAGGTTACAGATATTAAATTAGGAGAAGCAGAGGAGCTTCTGTATTCCTGACCGAAGAGGCCCGCGGGTATCTTGCTCACCTTATTGCCCACGACAAGCTCTATTCCGTCAGACTCCGTACCCGCGTAAGCAAATACCTCGTTATTGACGTCAAAATCTCTTACGTAAACTGCATTATAATATACCTTTTCAAGCGCATTGCAACCGCGGAACGCGCCGTCACCGATATAGCTGACGTTCTCGCCAATGACTATCTCGGTAAGCGACGAGCAGTTGGAGAACGCTCTGCTCTCAATATATTCAAGTCCTTTGGGCATGTAGACGCTCACAAGGCTGGTGCAGTTGTCAAATGCCGACGCTCCTATATACGTTACGCTGTCGGGGATGATAACGCTCTCTACGTTTTGAGCGTAGGCAAACGCATTGAGTGCGATCTCGGTAACGGGTAAGCCAAGGTATTCGGAAGGAATAATTATCTTCGTATCTGTGCAGCTTCCTATACCCGTGATCACGTAGCCGTTTCCTTCGGTTGAGATCGTATAGTCAAGACCCTGACTGTATTCGTTGTCGCCGCTGGGGTCATCTCCGCTGGGGTCATCTCCGTTGGGATCATCTCCGTTGGGATCATCTCCGTTGGGATCATCTCCGTTGGGATCGTCTCCGTTTGGGTCATCTCCGCTGGGATCGTCTCCGTTGGGATCATCTCCGCTGGGATCGTCTCCACTGGGATCGTCGCTGCCTTCAATTTCCGTGCCGTCCTCAAACTTTACGGTCAAGCCCCTGAAGCTCTCAAGACCGAGCACGTGGATCAAGATCTCCCACTCTGCAGGATGTCCTCTGAATATAACGGTTTCCAAGGCGTCGCAGTTGCCAAAGGAGTCCTCCATATACACTATATCGGGGTGGAGGCCTACGGTCGTCAAATTACCACAGCCCTCGAACGCGGATACTCCCACAGCCTCTATACTGTCTGGGAAGATTATCTCGGGCAGATTTTCACAATATGCAAAAGCAAAATTTCCTATTTGTCTGACGCCCTCGCCAAGATCAACGCTTTCAAGCGAATGGCAATCGGCAAACGCGTTATCGTCTATCTTCTGTACGCTGTCGGGGATCGTGATGCTCGAGAGGCTCGTTGCCATAAACGCGCTGTCGTCGATCTCGACGAGCCCGTTGCCAAAGGTCACGTGAGTAAGATTTGGATTATTCGTAAACGCGCCCGAGCCGATCTTCACAACGCTGTCGGGGATCACAACTCTACGGATGCTCTCACATCTTTCAAACGCTCCCGTTCCTATCTCGGTTACGGGAAGTCCCTTATACGTGTCGGGAATAATGAGCTCACGCTCCGCGAACGTACCTATACCGACCACGACGTAGCCGTCGCCGTTCTCATTGAGCTCAAGGTCTATCAGCACGTCGTCCCATTCGTCAGCCAGCTTGCAGATCAGCTCCGCGGAGGTCATTTTTCCGTTGCCCGAGCTGATCGAGATCGCATTCCAATCCGCCGTGTTTCCGTAAAACTCAACGGTTGAAATCGACTCACACATATTAAACGCATGCGACTCGATAGTGCGAACGCTCTTATAGAACGTGATCTTTTCAAGGTCGTAGCACTCACTGAAGGCTCTTTCACTGATCGTGTTTATTCCACTGCCAAGAATCACGGTCTTGAGCCCCATACAAGCGTTGAATGCGCCCTTGCCGAGAATTTGAACGTTGTCGGGCACGGTGATCTCGGAAAGATCTCCGCAAAGCGAGAATGCATAATCTCCGATCTCGCTGACTCCTCTGCCGATGGTTACGCTTTCAAGTCTGCCGCACGCTTCAAACGCGCTCATTCCGATGTATCTTACGCTATCGGGAATGACTATACTTTTCAGCTGTGTACAAGCGAGGAAAGCTCCCTTTCCTATGCTTGTCACACCGTTTCCAAGCGTGACGGAGGTCAGGGCTGAGCAGTTGTCAAAAGCCGAATCGCCTATCCGACTTACGCTATCGGGGATGATCACGCTTTCAATATCGCAGCCGTAAAAGGCGTAGTCGTTTATCATAATAACGGGATATCCCTCGTAGGTGCTCGGGATAACAATATTTTTATCCGTGCAGCTTCCGATTCCCGATACCGCGTATGTTTCACCGCGATAAAGCTCAAAGGTGAGCCCTTTGCTCTCCTTTTCTGCCTCAGGAGGTCTGTTCGAGGAGCCGCCGTTTCCGTTCGGTCCCTTCTCTGTCTCGTTGTCCTTCGTTTCGGACGTACCGTTCTGTGAAGATTCGTTGCCAAACGAATTGAAAAGATCACAGGCAACGAACGCTTGCAAGCACACAAAAATGGCAATAACAAGCGCGGCAAGTCTGATAGCTCGTTTAAATTTCATATTTTTCCTCCTGAAAAACACAAATATCGGCAAAATAATGCCAAAATGCGCAGAATCGTGCCTGAAAAGCGGTCTGCGCGGTCTTTACATATTATCATTATAATACTCTTACCATATTTTGTCAAGAGAATTATGACGTCAAAAGCCGTCCTTTTAAGGACGGCTTTTCATATATCAATTAGCTTCGCTGAAGCGCTTTTGTTCTCTTTCTATGAATTCGGCGGTCTTCATATCTTGTATCTCGGACGCGTCGAGCACGAGCGCGAATTTGCGCTTGATCTTTACCCACTCGCCACGCTTGATGATACAGTTCTGGCCGTTCACAGCGACGTAGACGTCATCTCTGTATCGGTCGTTGTCCTTGAAAAGCTTGACCGAGATGTATTCGTTGAGATATCTCTCATATTCCTTCGCCGCTTCCAATCTGCGCTCGTCCGCGCTCCGCTTCTCGCCGCGAAGACGGGCGTTCTCCGCCTCCTTTTCGGCGAGCTTGAGCTCGTATTCCTCCTTGAGCGCCGCAATTGCCTCGTTGAATTTTGTCATATCAATGATCCTTTCTTGCAAAAAATTGTCGGGAAGGAGCGAGCCCTCCGAGGAGTGCTCGCCCCAAAATCAGATCCTATGATCAGACCGAAGCCGCGGTCTCGATACGGATCATAAACGCTTCGACAAGACGGACGGTGACCTTGGTCGCCTTCCAGCCAACAGTCGCTCTCTGATTGAGAGGGTCGGAGCTGCCCGCGCTGCCAAGCTGCTTGACGATATGCTCGAGTCCGCCGTCCGCAAGAGTGGTGGTGCCGTAAGCGTTCTCGCCAAATACGAGGGTCGCGTAAACGTCAACGCCGTTAGCACCCGCCTCACCGGGATAGATGATCGCATTTGCCGCGCAGGTCACGGAGGCGGCAGTCGCCTTGGTGCTGTCGGTGCAAAGAGTCATAGAGGACGAGGTGTTCGCCGAAACGTAGTACTTCTTGCCCTCGATGAGCACTTCTCTGCCCACGAGTGCGCCGTCGGCAACGGTAGCGTCGGTCTTGAAGCTGACCGTAGCCGAGCCGTTTGACGCCGCGCTTACGGTGAGAGTTCTCGCACCATCGGTGAGATCTTCAGCGTGGAATATCTTTGCCTCGGTGCTCTCGATGAAGCGAACTCCCTCGATGCGACCGATCTCGCCCTCAAAAATAGCCGAGGGGTCGGCATACTGGTGGGGATACTTCCAGTTGGGATCGCTCATAAGGTCGTAGGCGCAGTCGGGGTGAATGATCGCAACGTAAGCGCCATCGATCTTCTCGGCGTTCTGATTCTTGAGGAATCTGACCGCCTTGCGAACCGCGTCAACGGTGAGGTAGTGGTTGTCCTCGGCGTTAGCGCTGCCGCCGACAAGCTGGCTACGGGAGCTGACGTCTCCCTCGGCATACTGCACGTTAGTACCGCCGACAAGCACCTCACGGGAGATGGTGTCGAGGGTTCTGCCTGCCTGAGAGCCGAGAAGCTTGGTCGCCATGCAGAGATTGTTGTCAATGGCGGTCATAAGAAGCAGGTCGGTGAGCTCAACGTAGCCGCCGTACTGTGCAACGGTCGCGTTGACGATACCCATATTGATGGTCTGTCCCGTGGGGGTGATTCCCTCGGCGATGGGATCCGTCAGCTTGGGCAGCGGATCGTATTTGCGGAACTGAACCGACTTGCCGTTGCCTGCGGGGATCGCGTGCTTCTGCGCGAAGCGATCGTGAACGAGAGCAGGCTCGGCGTTGTCGATAAGATAGTCCGAATAGTAGGTTTTCATCTCGGGAGAAAGGCCCTCTCCCTCGGCGTATGCGGTGACCTCACCGCTCTTTGCGTTGATCTCGCCCTCGGTGCCAAGCACCTTGTCGCCTGCTCCGAAAAGCTGAAGATCTGCGTTGAAAATAGTCATATTTTTATTCCTTTCTGTTGTTGAATGTTTAATGATCCGATCGGCTTAAAGCTTGATCTTCTCTCCCCCTGCCGCGCGCTTGGCAAGCCTTGCACGCTCGGCTCGGGTAAGCTTTTAGACGTCGAAGGGGCTTGCGGCGGTGCGGTGAGCAAGTCCGTTTTCGTTCGGCCTCGCTCTTTTGCTTCTGATCTCGCCAAGCACTCTTTCCTCGGTCTCTCTCGCCACGTCCTCAGCGGTCCGTTCGACTATTTCGTCGAAATGTGAGAGCTTATAGGCATCGGCAAGTCCGAACCTGCCGTCCTCGAGCAGAGCCGTCGCAATTTCGATAAATTTTTCAGAATTTAAGGCAAGCTCCTCGGAAAAACCGCAAAACTCCTTTTTCAGCGCCTCGGAGGACTCGCGGATCCTTGCCACAAGCTCGTCGCGCGTTAATTTTTTCGACTTCTCGGCAATCTCTGCGCGTCCCTCCTCCACCGACTGACGAAGCTTCTCCTCCTGCTCCTTGAATTTACGGAAACGGCGGTTTATCATCCTCTGCGTGTCCTCGGTGTAAAACTCCTTGAACCGCGATCTGATAAGTCTGTCGTATTCGGCGCGCTCGGCGCGTCTTGTCTCCTCGGCGGATAAGATCTCGCCGTCAGAAAAAAGCCGACTCTCCTCTGCGCTCTCGTCCTCGGAGATATCCGTTTTGTTTTCTTCCATAAGTAAAAACGTAATCCTTTCCCACCGTTATCGGTGATCTACGCGCGGCAGGGGTTCATTTTCCAGCTCCACGCGTTGTTTTCGACCTCTACGTACCCGGGATAAGTGAGTGAGATCTGCCAGATTCCGATGCAGGCAAGCTTCATCGCCTCCTCACCGTCCTGCCCGCAGCTCACGTCAGCACATCCCGAGCTGAGCCGATCAAGGCTCGTTCCCTCGGAGCAAAAGTTTGAAAGATAGCCGCAGAGCGAATAGAATATGCCCGACACGGCGGCGCAAACGATATCGTTGCCCTCGCCACTAAAGCCTGCGTGACCTTCTATTTGCAGTCTGAGGCGACCGTCCTCGCGCCTTGAAAACTCCGCCTTAATCATTGTCCTCTTCCTTTCCGTCTCCGTAGAGCGAGCGGATCGATGCCTTGAGCATCCCGACTCCCTCGAAATCCATCATTTCGAGCATAAGCAGGGTCTGTGCGGCGTTTTCGGGTCTGAACGCGCCCGAGTCGTAAAGCTCCTTTGCGAACTTGTTTTTCTTCTCGGACTCGCTCGGCGCCTTCTTGACCGCGCTGATCTCGATGTCGAAGTGAGGTCTGTATCCGTCCTCGCCAGCCCTGATGCTCTTGCCGCAAAAGCCGAGGTATTCTCTCGCGCCGTCTTCACCGACTATGCGGAAAACTCTCGTCTCGTCGTAAAACTGACGTATCAGCTCGACCACGAGCGCGATTATTCTGATGTAGGCACGGTAGGTCTCCTCTATGCCGTCGCGCGACGCCTTCGCTCCCGCCTCGCGCAAAATGCTTATTGCCGAAGCCGCGGTGATGCCGCCGCTGATGCCTCCCTGAGAAACATCGAGCGAGCCTGTGACGGTCTTGAGCTCCTCTATCTTGAGCAGCTTCGCATCCATCACAGAGTCGTTCATCGGGGATATCTCGATCTGACGGAGCTTTTCATCGTCAATGTCTCCCTCTACCTCCACGATGCTTCGGTCAAGGTCAAGGAACTCCTTTTCGTTGACTCCGAGGCTTCGCTTCGCCCAGAAGCGCACACGCGACGCCCAATCCGTGTATTCGAGAATGTTGGCATCGATACGGTTGATGTATCTCTGCGCCTCTGCCGAGGTAGCGATGACTCCAAAGCCGTGCGCCTGTCCCGTCGGGTACATTCTGTCGAAAACTATCGGGTACTGACCGTGCTCATACCAGCCACAAGGGCAGCTCGGGTCGCTCTCCGAGCTGTAAAGCACGCATTCACCGATGAATTTGCACAGATGGAGCTGAGAGATGCCGTCGGGAAGATACTTTTTATAGTACCAATCGACGACGAGGCACTTGCCGTCCGCCGTACTCATTCCGAGTGACGAAGCAAGAGAGCTATCCTGCTCGCGAAGCTGACTGTAGTCAACTCCGAAGGCTGCCTCAAGCGCGTCGATATCGCTATGCGAGACGATGAAAAGGTTTTGCGAGTCCTGAATATCCCCGACGCCTATCTCCCAGAAAATGTCCTCCAGAGCAAGCGCACGGATATCGATATCGCCAAGTCCGTCCTCAAGCGCATTATTCCAGAAAACTCCGTAAGCGGCGGTGCCGTGCTTGAGCTTCTCCCAGCAGTTGTCCGAGTAGGTCTGCTCAAAGCCGCACCTTTGCGTTATCACGGGAATGATCTTGGATAAGGTCTCGGCGTATTTTTCGTCGCGCTTCTCTCTCGGGAGACAAACGCAGGACGGAATACTGTCGATCACGTCGGCGTGCTTATTGACTATACTGTTGAATATCCAGGACGACGATTCGCCGCCGGTATAGACCGCGCGCCATATATCGCCCTCCGACGCTATTCTGCTCTCAAGCTCTGCCTTTTCCCTTTTGTAGCGGATAAGCGTTTTGATGGCAAGAGAGAGGTCGGGGGCTGCCGTTTTATTTTCGTTCATTGGGTATGTGTCCTTTCTTTTATTTAAATCTTGCCCTTACCGTATAGCTGTCGGAGGCTTGACGGTAAAGGTCTAGCGGGTCTGCCGAGATAATCAGGCTCTGCCCCGTCTTTTTTAATGCAGGCACGGGGCATTCCATACATACGTAGCGAAGCTCGTCGTATATGTGATCCTCGCCCGAGGTGTCCACGTCCTCCACGTCGGAGGAATCGTAAACAAGACAAGGAAAGGTCCTGATAAACTGCCGGCAGGTCGAGAAAACGTAAAGCCTCGGCTTGCCGTTCTCGTCAAAGGCAAGACGGTTGTGGACCTGCTGCTTGCCCGCGATCCGCGAGTTGTCGGCGCGGTCCCAATATATTCCCTGCTTTTCCATAATGCCGCCGATGCTCTCGCCGCCGTTCTTCTGATAGATCGCGGGGTCGGCGACTCCGTGGATAGTCCTGCCCGAGAGGTTTTCATCCTCGCGCTCGATGCGCTTGATCTCGGTCGCGACCTTCTCCGCCTCCCAGCGCACGCCCTCGTTCGGCGTGCCCGTGCAGCCGTAAAGCTCGCGGATGCGGTAAAGCACGCCGTCGGTGTCCTCGGCATACCAGCCTACCGAAAAGGGCCGCGAATATCCCCAGTCGAAGCCGCGGTAGATCCGCCAATGCTTCGGTATTCTGAAGGGCGAGATCACGTGAGTCGCCGTGCGGTCAAGGTATCGGTCGGGATCGTTCTTCCACTCGGTAAACACCTGTCCGGAAAAGCCGTTCCAATCGCCGTAAAGCAGTGCCGCACGCTCGGCTTCGGGAAGCGACGCCAGACGCGTAAGGTAGTCGGGATCGTTCCTTAGCAATATTTCGTTATCAAATACCGTAGACGGCACAAAGATCCTTGATTTCCGTCTTTCCTCCTCGTGACCGTCGGGAAAGCGGATCTTTACCGTCTCCCAGATCGTAGTCATAGGCGGCGCGGGGGTAATAAATCTTTCCTTGACCCATCCGTGACCGATGCCGCCGGGATTCGCCTGCGCTCTCATATAGCACCTCGTGCCCGGGCCGCTCGGGCGGTTTCGCGAGAAAAGATAGCTGTATTCGTCGAACGTGAACTGCGTCAGCTCGTCGAAATCGATAAAATCGTAGCGCTTTCCCTGATAATTGTATCGGTCGGAGGCGTGGGCGAGCGAGCCGAAGTATATCTTCGCACCCGACGGAAAGCGCCAGAAATGTCTTGATTCGTTGTAGACCGCCTCGGGACAAAAGTCCGAATATATAGAATAGGATCGGTCTATAAGCTCGGAGAGCTGTGGATAGGTCTTGCGGAGTATCAGACCGCGATAATGCGGTATATTGATCTGCCGCAACGCCTCGACAAGCGCGCAATCCGACTTTCCGCCGCCCGCCGCGCCGCCGTAAAGAGCCTCGTCCTCAAGTCTTCGCATAAATGCCGCCTGTCTCGGTTGAGGTCGCCAGACTACCCTTTTCTCTTGGTTTAGCTTACCTGACATCGACTCTGCCCTCCTCAGCCTTCCTCGTCGATCGTGTCCGCCTCGGGTATCTCGACGACTCCGCCGCCCTCACCCTCGGCATCCCTTTCGGGTCGCTCGCTCCATCGCTCAGGCTGACGGTTCTTGAGCCAGAAGATCTCGGCTCGCAGGTCGGCGGGCACGTGGGCGGTGTCAACTCCCGTCGCAAGCTCCTCGTACTCGCGTATCTTTTTGCCCGTCTGGGGGTCAAACTCGACCCTTTTGAGCTTGTACGTCTTGTCCACCGCCACGTTGTAGCCCGTAGCCTTTTTATAAAGCGCCCTGACTATATCGTAGTCGGCGTTTTCCTTCCCGAGACCGAGCGCCTCGGCAAAATCGGGATACTTGCGCTTCCAGAGTCGGAACGTGGGCAGCTCAATACCGCACCCGATCGCGATCTCCTCGTCCGACAAGCCCTCGTCGGCAAGTCGGCGGACTCGCTCAAGTCCGCAGGACTCGAGCCAGCGCTCGTATTTAGTTCTCGCCATCTGTGCTGTGCGCCTTCGCGGTTACTTCGTCATTCGCTTCAGCGGCTTCGCTGTTAGCGAAATTCACAGACACCTCGTCGTTCGCTTTTGCGTAACCGCCGCATCGCTCAACGGTTATAACGTAATCGTCGCTCGCCGTGCCGACTACGGCACGGTAGCTTCCGATGGCATCGCGTATCAGCTCCTTGGGCACGCGGACACCGTCGTGCTTTTCGACGAGAAGCGCAAGGTATGCCGAGAGGATATCGTTTGTCTCTTTATAGCCTTGGCTTCGCTCTCGCTCGAGCTTTATTTGCTTGTTTTTCAGGGCGATGATGCCTCTGTATATTCTGCTTGTCAGTTTCACTCGCGTACTTCCTTTCATAGTAATATCTATCCATTGCCTGATAAAACGGGCAATTCTTATACGCCGTCGGATGTGCGCAATAGCCGTACACTATCTCGCGGCGCGCTATCCTGTCGGGAAATTTGAATCCTGCGCATTCGCATCGGATCTTGTTCTTTTCCTTCAGGCTTTGCAAATATGGGCATGTTCCTTGTATCGCCAAAATCTTAACCTTTCTGCGCCTGCTCGCTCGGCAGAATAGAACGAAAGGCAGACGCTATACACTCGTTAAGTTTGCTTAACTCGGTGCTCAAAAAAATAACCGTCGGATAACGGCTGAAGCTTGAAAAGATCCGTGTATCCTTCGATATTCGTTGTGGCATAAGGCTTTTTGACATCGGAGACTGTAATATCAGCACCCTTGCGCACTCAAGCAAGTCATCGCAGGTTCTGCCCAAAAGCTCTCTGCTTTTGCCTGCTCTGCAACCTTAACTGTGCCAATTATAGCACATTTGTTCTATTTTGTCAACCCCCTATAGCGCATTTACAGGCAAATTTTTCCACAAGGCTAAAGCCCTTACGGCATAAAGCTTTTGGAGGTTGATGGGGATGTCGTTGTGAAAATTTTTCTGCAATTTTTTATCATCAAGGCTCGATTCTCGTTCGCTTGTTTCCCTACCCCTGAGCAAAACTGCGAAAAAGAGCAAAAAACATCAAATTTTAATTAATATTGTTTAACTTTTTTCGAAAAACCTATTGACATTTGCTTAACTTTGCGGTATAATATTACAGTAAGCTTAACTAATCACGAAACGTCCTTCGACGTTTGGGAGTTCTAACGAGGTTCCGTATGACAGATTTTAAAAATCGCCTGGCAGCCGCCATGGCCGAAAAAAATATGAGAGCCGCCGAGCTCTCAAGACGAACGGGGATTTCAAAGCCCCGCTTAAGTCAATATCTCAGCGGCGTTTACGTTCCGAAGGCAGACGCTATCTGCGCGATGGCTCAGGCTCTGAACGTAAGCGAGACCTACCTCCTCGGCAGCTCCGACACTCCCTCGGTCGCAGAGATAAAGAACGTTAATTTCAAATTTCTTCCCGTCATCGGCGAGATCGCTTGCGGAGCGCCCATTTTCGCCAACGAGGAGGACGGAGATATGGTAGTTACCGATGCGGAGACCGATGCGGATTTCTGTCTCATCGCCAAGGGCGACAGCATGAAGGACGCACGAATCTGCAACGGAGACACCGTGTTTATCAAGAAATCCGACACGGTCAACAACGGCGAGATCGCCGCGGTCATCATCAACGACGAGGCTACTCTCAAGCGCGTTTACTACTACCCCGAAAGCGAAAAGCTTATGCTCATTCCCGAAAACAGCAGCTACGAGCCGCTCGTGTTCGTGGGTCGAGACCTTGAAAAGATACACATCATCGGCAGAGCCGTCGCGTTTAAATCTGATATAAGATAAGGCATTCGGGAGTCCGATCACCCGAGAAAGTCCTCAATGATCTCGGCTATATGCAGTCGGCTCACTTCCCCGTCGTTTATCAGTCGGACAAGCCGCTCGACGCGCTCGCGCTCGAGACTAAGGCTTCGATAATATAAAACTTCGCCGTCAACCTCGGCGGCTATGCCGAAGCTCCCGTCCTCACAGACTATGAGCTTTGCGTTTACAAATACAACCGTCATTTTTCCACCTCGCGTCTGTCGTTCCATGTGCTTCGACAGAGAAATTGTATTTATTGTATCACACGGGAGCACGCAGTAAGAATTAAAACGACATGTTTGGCGCGTTACGCATAGAACGGATCGCCAAGATCTCCTTTTTCCGCAAAGGAAATGCGACCGCGCAAGCGCTTTGGTTACAGACCGATAACGGATATTTATTCATATCGATCGCAAATCAGCGTTTGGCGCTTCCCTTTTGATCCAAACTAATCAATCACCATAAGAAAATATCCCATTGGGATTTTCGCATAATCATTCAAAGCTTCATCAAACAAGCAGAGGTCTTTATGTCAGTAACCAACTCATCTCACGCAGGGCACCGCGCCCGAATGAAAAGCAAATTTTCGGAGTTTTCCGACCGAGTATTTTCGGATCACGAGCTTTTAGAACTGTTGCTTTTCTACGCCATACCAAGAATAAACGTCAACGAGATCGCACACGATCTCATAAACGAATTCGGTTCTCTTGACGGGGTCTTCTCCGCCGAGCCCGAGCGACTTTGCAGAGTCAACGGCGTAGGCAAATCTACTGCGGAATATCTTTTTCTGATAGGAAGAATAATGAACCGTACCGGAAATGTCTCTCCCGACATCAGGAAAACTTTCTCCAGTATATCGTCGATCGGAGAATTTCTCGTTAAATATTATCGCGGGTACAACAAAGAAAAGCTTTGCGTGCTTTTCTTCGATTCCCAGATGAAGATAATAAAAATCACCGAGCTTGATCAGGGCGGTCCGACAGAGATCGCGGTATCTCCTCAACAGATTGCGAGAGAAGCGGTCATTTGTAACGCCGTAAGCGTTCTGATCGCACACAATCACCCAAGCGGCAACCTTGAGCCAAGTGCCGCCGATCAAAATCTCGCTCACCTGCTTGACGTCACGCTTCGGGTAATCGGCGTGCCTCTTATTGATCATTTGATAGTCAGTGACACCGTTTACGTCACGACTATGGCAACGTTTCAAAATTCGCCCCGATACAACATGTATTCGGGAGCTTACGGAGCCACCTTTGCAAAAGAATTTTTCAAGAGCTGAGCCGTATCGTTACGTTTTTGAAAATTGCAAAAAGTTTTTAAAAGCTATTGCTTTTTTATCGCAAATGTATTATCATTAAATTAGATTATATTGCACCTTACGGTGTGATCTGATAAAATAAAATTTAGGAATATATAAATCGGAGGATTACAGAAATGGGATTATTTGAACACGACGAAACAATCGGTGTTGGCGCCAACATAAAGGTAGTAGGCGTAGGCGGAGGCGGAAATAACGCCGTAAACAGAATGATCTTCTCCAATCTTCGCGGAGTTGAATTCATCACCGTAAATACCGACCGTATGGCTCTTAACCGTTCCAACGCTCCCTCGCAGCTCGTTATCGGCGAAAAGCTGACCGGTGGCAGAGGCGCAGGCGCTCGCCCCGAGATCGGTAAGCGCGCGGCTGAAGAATCTCTCGACGAGATCAAGTCTCTCCTCGGAGAGACCGATATGGTCTTCGTTACCGCGGGCATGGGCGGCGGCACAGGTACGGGCGCAGCTCCCGTAGTTGCTCGCATCGCAAAGGAAATGGGCATACTTACCATCGGTATCGTTACCCGTCCCTTCTCTTTTGAGGGTAAGGTCAGAGCAAAGAACGCAGAGGACGGCATTGCCGAGCTCTCCAAGTTCGTTGACGCTCTCATCATCATTCCCAACGACAAGCTCAAGGAAGCAAGCGACCAGAGAATCACCCTTAAAAACGCATTTGAGGTTGCTGACAGCGTACTTTACACCGGTGTTAAGAGCATCTCCGATCTCGTAAACGGCGATTCCTTCATCGCGCTCGACTTTGCGGACGTTTCCACTATCATGAGAGACGCGGGCTACGCTCACATGGGTACCGGCGTTGCTACGGGCAAGGACAAGGCAGAGATCGCCGCGAAGATGGCTATCTCCAGTCCCCTCCTCGAATCCTCCATCAAGGGCTCTCACGGAATCCTTATCAGATTCGTCGTTTCTCCCGACGTTGGTCTCGAGGATGCAGAGCTTGCGGCTACTCTTATCCAGAACGAAGCTCATCCCGACGCGAACATCATCTGGGGTGTCGGCTTTGACGACGAGCTTGAGGATGAGATGCAGATCACTATCATCGCTACAGGCTTTGACAAGAAGGCTGACGAAAAGGACGACCGTTGGGGCGATCTTATCGGCGGCATTAAGACTAAGTAATTTTATATTAACGCAAAACATCCGACTCCCGTGGGAGTCGGATATTTTTGTTTTACACACATGCCGTGCAAAGAAAGCTGTTTTGTCGCGTAAGTGACGATCACACCATCTGCTTGCGCATTTTTTCAAGTGCGCACTTTTCAAGTCTTGAGACCTGCGCTTGAGAAACACCGATCTTCTCCGCTATCTCGGTCTGTGTTTTATTGCCGTAATATCGCATATCAATTATAGTCTTTTCTCGCTCGGTCAGGTTGCCCAGAGCCTCCCTGAGCGCAATGTTTTCAAGCCAGACCTCGTCGCTCGAGCTATTGTCGCTCAGCTGGTCTATGACGTAGAGCGAATCTCCGCCCTCGCTGTACACGGGCTCGTATATCGACATCGGCTCGACTATCGCCTCAAGCGCTCGGGTTACGGCTTCCCTTTTCACGCCAAGCGTTTGCGCGATCTCGTCCGCACTTGCCTCACCTATCTTTTCACTCTGCAGCTTTTCCTTTATCTGCAGCGCTTTGTATGCCAGATCTCTCGTTGATCGGCTGACTCGGATACTGTTACTGTCGCGAAGATATCGCCGAAGCTCCCCTATGATCATAGGTACCGCGTAGGTCGAGAACTTCACGTCCATTTCTAAATTGAAGCGATCTACCGCCTTTACCAATCCAATGCAACCAACTTGAAAAAGGTCGTCCGCACTCTCTTTTTTTCCCGCAAATCTGTGTATGACCGACAAGACAAGACGAAGATTGCCGTATATCAGCTCCTCTCTTGCCTTCAAATCACCATTTCGCGCCCTTACGAGCAATTCGCGCTTTTCGTCATCGTCAAGCACGCAAAGATCGGACGTATTTACGCCGCATATTTCAACTTTATTATAATACATTTTGTTATATCTCCGCTTTTTATTTGGAAGGATAACAAAATTATTCCCTGCCTTTTGCGTTTGGATACGCTTTTTGAAGGCAGGGATTTTTTTCTTATTTATTTTTTAGCTTGTCAGTCGATAAACTCGTCAAGATCGAGCGTGGGGTCAGGTCTTGCTATTGCCGCGGAGGGATCGGTGAGGTCTATCTCGACCTTATCGGCGTACTGCGTAGAGCCCTCGTCGAGTATTCCGAACAGAACTCGAAGCTTTGAGTCGAGCTCGGCTATACTGCCGAATCTTATTTTATATTTGTCGGCATATACCAGCGTGACGTCGTATTTTTCCGTGAGCAAAGCTCCGTCTGCCTGCTCCAAAAATCCGCTTTTCTCGAGCTTTGAGAGAAAATCGGTAACGTAGGCGTAGTATTTTACGTCTTTGACCTCGTAGAGCAGCTCGCCCTCGGTGTCGGTCTCCTCTACCGTGTCGTAAAAGACTATTTTTTCGCCGATCTCAAGCGGTCTTACCTCGGGAAGCTTTACGTAGACCGCGCCGTACGCAGAATATTTGGCTCTCGATTCGTTGGAATCAAGCACGCGCAGAGAGCTGTCGATAGCATAATAGATACCGTCGACCTTGGTATAATATTTTACGTCGTCGAAGGTGATTTTGATCTTGACTGTACCCGAAAGGGTCTTTGTGACCTTGATATCGTCGGCAAGCGGGAGATTTTTGCGAATGGTTCGCTTGATATCCCACGACGAGCGAAGGAACAGACTATCCCCCTCGCTTAGCTCTGCCGCCTCGATGATCTCACCCTCGTTGAACATAGTGACCTCTCCGCCGACGGAGATGCTTCTTACGGGGAGCACAAAGAACAATATAAGGAGAGCGACAAGCGCGACGGTTGCGACGGCGGCTGATATCATAATTCGACGCGCGCCCTTTTCGCCGTATTTCATGCAAAGATTATCTCTGATGCTCTCGAGCTTTTGTCGAGTGGCTTTTACGGCTTGGTTTTCGTTGTTTTCCACGTGCTTGTCCTCCTTTTTCTTAATTTTTCGTTTATTTGTCTACAATATGTTTGTTATTTCGACTTGTTTTGCACCGTTTTTACGATCTCTTCGTATATAATGCGGTTGGATTCGGGTTTGGCGAAGGCTTTTATATTTTCTTGCATCTGCTCTCTCTCTGCCCTATTCGAAAGCAATCTTTTGGTAGCAGAGGTGAGCTTTCCGCCATCAAACTCGGATTCCTCGACAAGCTCGCATGCGCCCGCGTCGTAAAGCGCCTTGGCATTCTTATACTGATGATTGGCTGCAACGTAGGGCGACGGGACGAGTATCGCCGCCTTGCCAAGCAAGGAAAGCTCAGAGATCGTCATCGCGCCCGCGCGAGAGATCACGAGGTCTGCCCTTTTCATTCTCGCGTCCATATCGTAGATGTAGTCGACGAGCTTTACGTTGCTCTTTGAGGTCAAACCACGCTCTTGGTATATTTTTCCGAGTGCCTCGTAGTCGCGCTTGCCTGCCGCGTGATAAAATTCGGTATCGGGATATTGGTCGGCAATTTCCTCAAGCATATCAACTGTTGCGCGGTTAAGCGTCTCCGCGCCGAGAGAACCGCCGAATATTAGTACGCTCTTCGCGTAACCCTTTGCTATTTCCGTATCCTCGGTCTTTTTCTGACCTATCACGTTGGGATTTCCGACGTGAATTACCTTTTTCGCGCCGCTTATCATCTTCGCCGACGACTCGAAATTGGTCATTACAACGTCGACCTTTCTCGCAAGCTTTTTGACTGCCTTACCTGGTATCGCATTCGACTCGTGGACAAGCGTGGGAATGCCCATATCCGCGCCCGCGTTGAGCACGGGATAGCAGGCAAAGCCGCCCGTGCCGATGATGACGTCGGGCTTGAACTCTTCGATGATCCTCCTTGCCTGACGCTTTGATTTTATCATAAGGTATGCGGTCTTGAGGTTTTTCGGATTCCAGATCGGGTAGCTTCCGCAGATATCCACGCGGTATAAGCTCTCATATCCCGCGCGCGGCACAAGATCCTGCGCTTTATCTCTAGCAAGCCTCGAGCAAACGAACGCTATCTCGCTCTCGGGCTCGTATTCCTTTATTGTATTGGCGATCGCTATCGCGGGATTAACGTGCCCCGCAGTGCCGCCGCCTGTCATTAATACTCGCATATTTACTCCTTGATTGTATTATGGGGCGCCGCCCCAAGCCCCAATTAACAACTTACGGACTATGGGTCGCTGCCCCAAACCCCGCAAGAAACTTTTTGGAAAAAAGTTTCTTGATTTCAAAAACTTCCAATAAGATTGGGTGATTTCTTCGACGTCAGGGCTTGAAAACGGTGACGTGGTGAAAAATTTATTTTTTTACGTAAGAGAATCTCGACATCGACAAGATGATTCCCATTTCAAATATCTGCAGCATCAATGCTGTTCCTCCCGACGAGAAGAACGGCAGAGAGATTCCCGTATTGGGCATCGAGTTGGTTACAACGGCGATATTCATAACCGTTTGAAGTGCGACCTTTGTCGTCAATCCGTAGACAACGAGTGAGGAGAATTTGTCGGGGCATTTCGATGCGATCTTATATCCTCTCCAGAGCAAAAGCACAAACAAGGCTATAACGATCAGCGCGCCGAAAAAGCCAAGCTCCTCACAAACTATGGTGAAAATGAAGTCGTTTTGTGGCTCTGAAACGTAGCCGTATTTTTGAGTGCTGTTTCCAAGTCCGACACCGAACAAGCCGCCCGAACCGATAGCGTACAAACCCTGCCAGGTCTGCCAAGCCGAGCCAAGTGGGTCTGCTTTTTCGATAAAGAGCCAGGTCATAACTCGCTCCTGCGCGTAGTCCGAAACGAGAAGCACCGCACCGACTCCGATCACGCCCGCGACCACGATAAGTGCCATCCATTTACCGTCCGTGCCGCCGATGAACATAATTATCAAGCCCAAAAGACCGATGATTATAAGTCCCGACAGGTGTCGCTCGAGCATTACGAGTCCGCAGATCAGCACTATAAGTATTCCAGGATAGAGCACACCGTAGCGGAAATGACCGCCGAAGCGCTGGGAAAGCTCAATTTTCTTTTCATATTTTGACATTACGAGTGCCAAGATCATAACGATCGCCATTTTTGCGATCTCGGAGGGCTGAATGGTCAACGGACCGATCGCGATCCATCTCTGCGCGCCGCCGCCCGCAGTTCCTATCACAAGAACCGCCAAGAGCAGCACCGCCGCTATACCGTAAATGCCTATTCCGAACACTCGCCAGAACCACGGCCGCGCGTAGATCACGAAGATCGCGGTAAAGACCGTTGCGACAAGTAAAAATATCAGGTGACGCTTGAAATAATAGAGGCTATCGCCCATAAATCTTTCCGC